>NZ_DASVSO010000833.1:0-10383 GCF_036388035.1 Archangium sp. | reverse complement strand
CGCGGCCCTCTACCGCTTCCGCGCCGTCGTCCCCGCGTCTTCCGGGCGTGGGACGGGGTGAGGGTTTCCGGCGCAAGATGTGTCCGGAACGGGGAGGGGACGCGCAAAATCTTCGCGGTCCGAGGGCGTGCTCCGCGTCTGGACACCGCTTCCCTGGAGAGCGAGCGGCACGGCTCATCCCTTGCAGTGCCCTGGTTCTGAATCGGGACACGGCGACCCGAGGCTTCCCGGTGCCCCGGGTCGGAGAGCGCTCATGAAGATCGAAGAACTCAAGAACCGGATCCTCGCGCAGCACCACATGCTCCGCGCGCTGCTGGTGGACATCAGTGACGTGGCCCAGATGGCGGCGGAGGGTGACACCTCGTGCGAGGAGGTTCTACGCACGAGTGCCCACCAGCTCGCCGACGAGCTCCTGCGCCACATGGCGGACGAGGAGCAGCTCCTGGAGGCGCTCGTGCGCGAGGGCTATGCCCCCGCCGCCGAGCACCTCGCGGATCTCCAGAACAACCACCTCCACCAGCGCACGCTGATCGCCTCCTTCTCGACGCGCATCGACGGCGTCCAGGCCACGCGGCGGCTGGGGGAGATCATCCAGGCGATGACCCACGCCGTGGTGCTCGACATGGACCACGAGGAGGGGGCCATCTTCGGCACGCAGTCTCTCATCCCCGTGGCGACACCGATGGCGTACAGCGCCTGAGCGCGGAGCCCTCGCGCTAGCCGTCGATGAAGGAGCGGATGGCCTGGACGGACGCCTCCGGCTCCTCATGCAGGGGCGAGTGGGCGGACTGCTCGAAGATGACTACCTGCTTGCGCTCCGCGGGTGTGCCGAGGGCGTCGTGGGCCTGGGTGGCGAGCTCGACTGGTAGGATGCCGTCGTGCCGCCCCCAGAGGATGAGCGAGGGCACGGTGATGCGGCTCATCCGTGGCGTGAGGTCCAGCTCCAGCACGTCGAACCGCTGCACGGTCTCCGGCTCGTTGTGCATGACGGAGAACACGTCGGAGGGCGAGAAGAAGAAGAAGTCGCTCCCGAGGCCCTTGCTCGTCCGGCTCGGGTCGTGGGTGTAGCCGTTGGACTCCTTCACGTACCGTGAGTGCTGGATGAGATCCTTCACCAACAGGGTGGGCCGCTCCTCGTAGAAGCGCTGGACCTCGCTCCAGTGCTCCACCTGGTCCCCCGTGGCGATCCGCTCGGCCGTGTAGCGCAGCATCCGCTCGCGTGAGAGCACGTAGCCGCGCACCAGGTCGTGCGCTCCGTCGATCTCGATCCACCCGGCCACCTTCGCCTGCCTCGCCGGGTCGGTCAGGTACGCGGTGCCGAGCCCTCCGCCCCAGCTATGGCCCATGAGGAACAGGCGCTTCGGGGCGTAGCGCTCGCGCACCACGTCGACGGCCTGGTCGGTGTCCTCGACGAACTGCTCGAGGGTGAGCGTCGCCTCCTCCACGTTGCCCTGGGACGAGCCGCTCGCGCGCTGCTCCCAGTAGACGACCGCGTAGTGCTTCTCCAACTCGCCGAGCCCGTGCAGCCCGGCCTGGGCCATGGCGCTCGAGCCCGGACCGCCATGGAGGAACAGCACGAAGGTGCCGCTCTCGGTGTTGCCGCGCACCCAGATGGGCATGTCCGCGCCCTTGCTGCGCAGGAAGAAGAGGTCTCCCTCGGACGGGCCACCGCAGGCCATGGCCAGGAGCACGAGGAGCGAGGTGAGGAGACGGACGGGGAAGGGGATTGCGTGATTCATGGTGGGAGGTTCGTTCGCTGAAAGGAGTGGGACTCAGAGGGACACGGGCAGGGTGAGGCCCACCTCGACGGCCGCGTGCATCAGCGAGCCCTGGTGGTAGGGCGCCTGCCAGAAGACGCGCGGACGCACGAAGAGGCTCGGGGGGGCGCTTGCCTCGCGAGCGAGGTTCCACCGGAAGCTCACCGCCGCCGACGGCATCACCGAGGGCCGGCCGAGGTTCGTCACCGGGCTCGGGGTGCTCGTGCCCCGGGCCTCGTACACCGTGCCGTCCACGAAGGTGTGCAGGTAGCCGAGGCCCACCAGCGCCTCCATGCGGAAGCGGGGGCCGAAGGCGTGGCGGTAGCCCATCAGGCTCTCGGCGAAGAGGCCCAGGCTGTGGGCCCGGTGGAAGTAGCCGCCCAGCGCGGGCTCGACGAAGAGCCGGTGCTCGCCGAGCCGCGCCAGCGTCAGCTCGGTCGCGAGGCGCAGGCCGGGACGCGCGAGCGTCTCACCGAAATAGCTCACCGTCAGGGGCAGCGACGTGGGGGGAGGCAGGAGGTGGGAGGACTCGAGCCCGGTCGCGGGCGAGTCGGCCAGCGCCGCGCCGGAGAGTCCGAGGGACAGCATCAAGGGAAGGGCGTGCAGAGGTGTGCGCATCGAAGGCTCCTGGCGGCCCACCCGTCTCGGTGGCCGCCGTGCCCCGTTGAACACCGCTGCATGCTCGCGCTGTCACCCGGCTCTTTTTCAGAGTCGGAATTCGGTGAAGGGCTCGCGGCAGGCGGGCCCTGTCGCCACCCACATCGTGCGGCGGGCCGGCGCCATCACCACCGTGGCCTTCGTCTCCCGAGGCAGGGCTCCGGGCGCGGGCGGCGTGTCGTGCAGGCAGATGCGGCCCTCGGGCGTGCCGTGGTCGGTCAGCATCCGCATCACCGACTCGGGCGTGTGCGTCCCGTGCCCGGCGGCCACCAGCTCCGCGATGCGCGCCTTGCGCCCGTGGGTGCAGGGGACGAACTGGTGGGTGAGGTCCTGCTCGCGGAAGCGCTCGGACTGGTAGTGGTTGGCGTGGACGAGCACCCCCCGCTCCGGCTGCAGCAGGACGTGGTCGTCGTACGTGCTCTCGATGCCCACCACGCGCCCCTGCGCGTCCGCGAGGTGGTAGTAGCCAAAGCCCCGCGCCGCCGTGACGAGCACCTCCAGGGCTGACGAGAGGCTCGGCTGACGCATCGCCTTGGGGACGTACACGCTCAGCGGCACCAGCGAGGGGCAGGGCCTGGGCGCGACGAGCGTGAGGTTGGCGCAGTTGCCCACCCCGTCGCTGTTGAGGTGGTAGAACGGCGAGCCGTCCAGGCACAGCGAGAGCTGCTCGCGCCCGTCCGCGTGGCGGATGCGCAGCAGGTTCATCCGCGCCTCCGGGTTCCAATCAATCGTCTGTCCGAGGAGCGCCTGCCCATCCGCGGTCGCCTCGCCGGTGAGGGCCAGCGAGGTACACATGCCGCCGATCTGCCCGTAGTTGATGGCCACCTCCAGCATGCACTGGAGCGCGAAGGTCTCCTCATAGGAGAGCCCGGTGCCCTCGGCCTGTCCCTGGATGAGCTCGAGCGCCTCCGGCGCGAAGGCGCGCACGCGGGCCTCCAGCTTCAGCGCCGTGCGCACCACGTCCTCCCGCGAGGCGCGCAGGGGGCCCTGGGACATGCCGAGGAAGAACGTCTCGGCCGAGGCGCGCAGGCTCTCGCGGCTCGCCTCGCCCCACTGCTGGCCGATCCGCCGCGGGGTCCCGTGGCACTCGATGACCCGAAGGGTGTGTCGTCATGGAGCGGGAAACTACGAGACCCGGGGCCCTCCCTGCTTGAACGGATGCGACACGCGGGGCGCTTCAGGTCGACTGGCGGAAGTCGCTCGGAGTGCGGCCCGTCAGCTCCCGGAACTCCCGCGTCATGTGGGCGTGGTCGGCGTAACCAATCTGGTACGCGACCTCGGACAGGGAGCGGGTGGGCTCCGTGCGCAAGGCGGACAGGGCCTCCTGGAACCGGGCGATGCGGGAGTAGGTCCTCGGAGAGAAGCCCACGCGCTCCTTGAAGGCCCGCTGCAGCGTGCGCGGGCTCAGGTGGAGCGCATCCGCGAGCACGCCTGGGCGCAGGGCCTCCGGCCGGGCGGTCAGGTGGCGCAGGGCCCGGTCGAAGCTGTCTCCAGGCGGGTAGGGCACCCGCTCCAGGAGGGGCACGAGCACCTCGTGCATCCGCTCCAGCGAGCCGGCGGCCAGGAGCCGCTCCCCGAGCGCGTCGAGGGAGCCGCCTCCGAGGTCTCGCAGCTCCACGGCCTCGTTCACCAGCTCGGAGGGGCTGGCGTCCACGAGCCGGGGCATCGCTCCCGGGTGGACCGCCAGGGGCGCGGGCGTGAGGACCTGCTGCGTCCACCGGATGGGCTGGGTCGTCGCGGGCATGACCTGAATATAGTCCGGGCTCCAAGCCATGACCTCCCTGGACAGGAAGACGCGAGGAAGAACGGCTCATCAGCGCCTCCAAGCGCTCGACGTGTACCTGCTCCACTCCGAGCGCGAGCTGCTGACCCGCGACGAGGGCGAGTGGGCGCGGGCCGTCTTCGTGGACCTCGGTTTCGGTGAGCATCCGTGGACCACGCTCGAGAGCGCCCGGGCCTTCCGCGAGGTCCACCCGAGGCTCCCGGTGGTGGGCGTGGAGCTGGAGCCCCAGCGGGTGGAGGCCGCCCGGGCCCATGCCGACGCGCTCACCGACTTCCGGGAGGGCGGGTTCGACCTGCCCCTGCGGCCCGGAGAGAACGTCCGCCTCATCCGCGCCATGAACCTGCTGCGCGGGTACCGCCCCGAGGAGGTGCCCGGCATCCACGATAAGGTGGGCGCGTCGCTGCTCGAAGGGGGGCTGCTCATCGAGGGCAGCACGGACACGCCCGGGGCCGTGCTCGTGGCGCACCTGCTCCGGCGCGTTCCGGAGGGGCTGTCGCGCGAGGCCCTGCTGTTCCACACCGACTTCAGCCGGGGATTCGCGCCCGTCCTCTTCCGAGACTGGCTGCCCCGGGACTTCCGCCGCCGGGTGAAGCCCGGAGAGCCCATCCACGCCTTCTTCGCCGACTGGACGGAGGCATGGCGGGAGGCGCGCGAGGCGGGGCATACCGAGCCCCCCGAGGCCTTCCGCCACTCCGTGCTCCGGCTGGCCTCTCAGGTCGCGGGAATCTCGACCGACGCATGGCTGCTCGATGAGGGCTACCTGCTCTGGAAACCCCCGGGGGGCGTCTTCCGGTGAGAGCGGCAGGGGAGCAACCACATCCGGAGCGAAGGCGGGTAGAGTTCGAGGTTGTTCGGCAGGCAAGGACCCTTTAAATGCCCGTCACCGTGGCCCCGACCCGCTCCGCCCTCTGGTTGCTCCTCGCAGTCCTCTCCCTTTCCTCCGCGCAGGCGTGGGCTCAGGCCTATGAAGGCGCGCGCCGAGAGGAGGTGGACGCAGGCGTCCATACCCCCGTGCTGACGAAGGCACCCGAGCTCGTCCACTTCGTGGAGGCCGCCTACCCCGCGGAGGCCGCCGCGGCCAGCAAGACGGCGTCGGTGGAGATGCTCATCACCATCGACGAGAAGGGCCAGGTGTCCGACGCGCAGGTGACGAAGCCCGTGGGGGACGGCTTCGACGAGGCGGCGCTCGCGGCGGTGCGGCAGTTCCAGTTCTCCCCGGCCGAGGTCGACGGCGCGCCGGCCCCCATTCAAATCCAGTACGTCTACAACTTCGTCCTCCAGCCGCCGAAGGTGGAGGAGTCCGCGCCGCCGCCTCCTCCGCCGCAGGCCACCCTCACCGGGCAGTTGCTGGCGCGTGGCAGCCGCTCGCGCGTGGGCGGAGCCACGGTGCGGTGTGGAGACGACCCCGAGGCGCCCGAGGCCCTCTCCGACCAGGAGGGCCGCTTCACCCTGAAGGTGACGCCCGGCACCTGTGACGTGCGCGTGGTGGCCAACGACTTCCACCTCTTCACGACGAAGGAGGAGCTGGCCCCCAACGAGACGACGGAGGTCATCTTCTACCTGCTGCCCAAGGCCCCGGGCTACGAGACAGTGGTGCGTGGCGCGCGCGAGAAGAAGGAGGTGGTGCGCCGCACCCTGGAGCGTCAGGAGCTGCAGAAGGTGCCGGGCACCTTCGGAGACCCCATCCGCGTGCTGCAGAACCTGCCCGGCGTGGCGCGTGCGCCCTTCATCTCCGGACAGCTCATCGTGCGCGGCGCGGCGCCCGACCAGACGCTCACCTTCTTCGACGGCGTGGAGGTGCCGCTGCTCTACCACCTGGGCGGTGGGCCCTCGGTGCTCAACGCCGAGTTCATCGACCGGGTGGACTTCTTCCCGGGTGGCTTTGGCTCCCGCTATGGCCGGGCGGTGGGCGGCGCGGTGGACGTGGCCACGCGCAAGGGCGCCAGCGACACGCTGCATGGCTCGGTGAAGGTGGACCTGCTGGACTCGGGTTTCTTCGTCGAGGCGCCCGTGGCCGACGGCATCTCGATCGCCGGAGCCGCGCGCCGCTCGTACGTGGACGTGCTGCTGCCGCTGGTGCTGCCCGAGGACCCCGAGGGTGGCACGCTGCTCGTGCTGCCGCGCTACTGGGACTACCAGGTGCGGATGGACTTCGGCGCCAAGCGCGGGAGCGAGCCGGGCCCCGGCGGACGCAGCACCGGGTATGTGATGGCGTTCGGCTCGGACGATCTGCTGAACGTGGTGGCCTCGGGCGGCGGGCGCAACCGGGACGTCTCCGTGGATGCGCGTACGCTCTTCCACCGGCTCAAGGGTGACTGGACGTACCGCCTCGGGGGCTTCACCTCGGTGTTCACCCCGTACGCGGGTTATGACCTGGCGAGCCTCGGCTTTGGAGTGACGAAGCTCGACGCGAGCGTCTGGTCGCTCGGAGCCCGCGAGGATATCGCGCTGGAGCTGCTGCCCTGGCTCACCGCGCGCACCGGCGCGGACGTGCGGTTCGAGCACCTGGTGGGCGAGGGGCAGCTCCCCGTTCTCGAGGGCATCCAGTACGCGCCCTTCCCCGGCGCCGAGCCGAAGGCGGAGCTGCAGACCATCAAGCGGGTGGCCAACACCTTCGACGGCGCGCTCTACACGGAGTTGGATCTCAAGGTAGGTCCGGTGACGTTGACGCCCGGCCTGCGCGCCACCTACGCCCGCATCTACGGGCAGGACCGCTTCACCTACGACCCGCGCCTCTGGGTGCGCGTGCAGCCCGCGGAGAAGACGAGCTTCAAGGGCAGCCTGGGCCTCTACAGCCAGCCGCCGGAGGCCTTCAACCTGGAGCCGGCGCCCCTGGGCAACCCGGCGCTCACCCACGAGCGCTCCTTCCAGTCGAGCCTGGGGGTGGAGCAGCAGCTCACCGATGCCATCACCGTGGACGTCACCGGCTACTTCAACCGGCGCTACGAGCTGGTCGTCTCCCCGGGAGACACGGTGCGCAACGAGGACGGCACGCTGACGCGCTTCCCGTACTCCAACCGGGGCCTGGGGCGCGCGTACGGCGTGGAGGTGATGGTGAAGCACGCGGTGACGCGCGACTTCTTCGGCTGGCTGGCCTACACGCTCAACCGCTCCGAGCAGCGGCGCGTGGGGGGCAACGACTACCGGCTGACGACGTGGGACCAGACGCACATCCTCACCGCGGTGGCCAGCTACCGGCTGCCGTACGGCATGGAGCTGGGCGCGCGCATGCGCTACGTGACCGGCCGGCCCACCACGCCGCTGCAGCACACCTTCGACCGCTACGACGCCGACCGCAACCGGTTCTCGGGCACCTACGGGGAGGCCAACTCCATCCGCTTCCAGCCCTTCCACCAGTTGGACCTGCGGCTGGAGAAGAGCTGGCTCTTCCAGAGCTGGACGCTCTCGGCCTACGTCGACGTGCAGAACGTCTACAACGCCTCCAACGTGGAGGCGACCTTCTACGACTACCGCTACCGCGAGGTCTTCGAGGTGCCCGGCATCCCGATCCTCCCGGTCATCGGCGTCAAGGGGAGCTTCTAGTCATGCGCCACTTCCTGTTCGCCTCCCTGGGCCTGCTGCTGTGCGCCGGCTGCGTGGGATCCGAGGACACTCCGTCGAAGGTGAGGGACCTGCGCGTGCTCGCCATGCGGATGGATCCGCCGGAGGTCTTCGCCGAGACGTGCTCCACGGATCCCGCGGCGCTCGCCGATGCGCTCCTGCGCCCGGTGCGCCTCACCGCGCTCGTCCCGGACCCAGCTGGCAACGGTCGCGAGCTCGACTACACCCTGTGGGCCTGCGGCGACGCGGACGACGACACCTGCACCAAGGACCGGGTGGAGCTGGCCCGCGGCGTCACCCAGGCCGGCGAGGTGGTCATCGACCTCTTCCCGGGCCCGGGTACGGCGCGGCTGCCGGACGGCACCTTCCTCGCGCAGAAGGTGCTGGAGAACGACATCTACAACGGGCTGGGCGGCCTGCGCCTGCCGCTGGTGCTGTGGGTGCGCGGCGGCGGCGAGCAGGTGTACGCGCAGAAGCTGATGGTGTACGGCTGCCGCTTCTTTCCGGAGATGAAGCCCAATGTGCAGCCGGCGCTGCCGGGCCTGCTGCTGGAGGGCGAGCCGTGGGACGCGGAGGTGCCGCGCGAGCTGTCCGGCCCCGGCCCCTTCAAGCTGGAGGCGCCGGACTTCTCCGCGTTGGAGGAGGAGTTCCTCGTGCCCTCCTTCGAGCTGAAGCCGATTCGTCTCCAGGAGTCGTGGGAGCTGTCCTGGCAGAGCACGCTGGGGACGATCTCCCCCAACGAGACGGGTGGGACGGACCTCGGTGGGAACGAGGAGCGGCACCGCGCGGAGTGGCAGCCGCCGCGGGACGCGCAGGCCCAGGAGGTGCGCTTCTGGGTGGTGGTGCGCGACGGGCGCGGCGGTATGTCCTGGGTGACGCGCACGGTGAAGTACACGCCGTGAGCGCCGGGCCACGGGCGCTCAGGGTGTCGCCGTCACGCTGAGCGCCTGACTGTCCAACTCCTCCGAGCCGAGGACGACCTCGAGCTCCCGCAGGTCCGCTTCCTCGGGGACGACACGCAGCGCGTCCGTCCCTTCTGGTTGCAGCTTCAACGCCGTGGGCAGCAGGACCGCGCGCTCGGGGTAGAGCGGTGGGAGGGTCGAGGGCCACTCGCCCCGCTCGGCGCGGTATGCCTCCACCAGCGCGAGTGCGAGCAGCAGGTCCACCTGGGCCCGTTGGCGGTCCGCCCGTGCGGCGAACGTGTCGAAGGCGGGCATGCCCAGGCCGACGAGGGGATTCCTCGAGCTGACGGCCTCCCGGCCCACGGCCCCGAGCCGGGCGGCGCGTGCCGAGAGCGGGAGATCCACGAGCGGAACCATCTGCCCTTGGAGCCGCATGAACTCGACCATGGCGTGGCGCATGAGGACGGGCGCGAAGAAGGGGATCTCCACCCCCACGTCGAGCGAGCCTTGCGCGGCGATGGCCCTCCCGTCGGCCGGAAGGGCGGCGAGCTGGTCCTGGTCGAGCAGTCGGCCGAAGGCGTACAGGGGCCCGAAGACGTGCTCCTCGCGCATGGCCGACGAGAGCGGGCTCAGCCCCTCGCGCAGTCGCCGCAGGGCCACCGTGGCCTTCTTCAGACCCAGGGGCGAGGCGCGTTGGAGCGCATCGGTGCAAGCCGGGAACAGGATCTTGTAGCCAGACGCGGAGACCATCGCGCCAATCAATCCACTCCCGTGTCCCAGGTCGCGTGCGAGCCCGAGCCCGTCGAGACAGGTCTCCAGGGCGGCGTCCGCCTGTCCATCCTGGAGTTGGAACCGCACCTCGAGCGCGGCCAGCTTGACGACATGCTGGAGCGCCACCATTCCCGACTTCTGGTTGGGATGGCTGGGGTCACTGAGCGCCGGGAGCCCCTCGGGCAGACCGGGCTCTTCGGTCCGGGAGGCCAGGAGCGCGCGCTGCATCAACGGGCGGCCGCGATCAAAGGCGTCACGGCACTCCCGGGGCAGCTTCGCGAGGGGCTGCTTCCCCTCACGGACGTCCCGGCACGCGGTGGTGATCGACTCCTCCAGCCGGGGCTCGGCCTTGTGGAGACGGAGGAGCTCCGGCATCAGCGGCCCGAGGGCCTGGGCGAATGTGCCAGGAGTCGGGGCGTCCGTATGGGCAGGGCGCACCCGGCGCAGGCTCGCGAGGACGTGGACTTCGGAGACCAGCTCGTCTCCGGCCTTCCGGAACCGCTGCCCCAGCCGCCAGTACGCGCCCGCGAGCGTCACCAGCAGGAGCAGCAGGGTGACCCCCAGGATGGTGAGGATTGTCCGGGCCGTGCTGGTCTTCTCCCCCGTCTCCGTCATGTCCGGCATTCTTTCCTACCTGCGTCGCGCTGCCCACCAGGCACCGGCATGGCGCAGGGCCTCGAAATGGGAGGCGCCGGGCGGGGCGAGCGTGGACACCTCCACCACCTCCTCGAACAGCGAAGGGCTCGCGGCGACGTCGGGGGCGACGCTTCCCGCGAACATCACCGTGCGCCTGCCGAGTGCATGCGCCTCCCGGGCCAGGACACCGGGACCCTTGCCGAGCGCCGTCTGCCTGTCGAAGCGCCCCTCGCCAGTGAGCACGGCGTCCGCGGCGGCGAGCCGCTCGGGCAGCCGGAGCGTCCGGGCCACCATCCCGTACCCGGAGACGAGCTTC
>NZ_DASVSO010000832.1:0-6089 GCF_036388035.1 Archangium sp. | reverse complement strand
CGGTCCCGGCGCGGGCGAGGGGACCTCGGGCGGGGACACCGGGGGTCGGGGCGACGCCTTCACTTCAGCGCGAGCACGGTCCGCCTTCCGGAGCCGCGTGGGAGGAGCGGGGCGCGGTGGGGAGGCCTCGGAGGAAGCCGGCCCGGGTACTGCGCCCCTCGGGGCCTCGCGCCAGACGAGCTGCACCTCCAGCGGCCTGTCCGGCGCGACGGGCTCCGGCTTCGACGCACCGCGCCACAGCGCCACAGCGCCGAGCACATGCAGCGCCACGGAGATGCCGAGGGCCCCGGACACCCGCGCACGCGCGGTGTTCCGCTGCCTCGTTCCCTGGATGGCGCCCGACGTCATCACCCGCAGCCTGTACGCCAGGATGCCCCGGCCATCAACCGGGGACCCTGGGGCAGGCGGGCGTCAGAGGTAGCGGCCGAAGAGCACCGCCATCCGCTCCGACAGGCGCTTGATGAGGCCGCGCCGGCGCCACGAGTCCCAGCGGATCTCCACCGAGTGCCGCATGTCCTCCTCGAAGGCCTCGGCGAGCCGCGTGGCCAGCTCCACGTCATCCACCACCAGCGAGCCCTCCTCCGCGTTGAGCGCCAGCGGGTCCAGGTTCGTCGAGCCCACCATCGACAGCCGCTCGTCCACCAGGATGGTCTTGGAGTGCATCATCGACACCTCGTACTCCCAGATGCGCACGCCGTTCTCCAGCAGCCGCGCGTAGGTGGCGCGCTGGCCCTCGTGCACCGGGGGGATGTCGTGGTGCCGTCCGGGGGTGAGCACCCGCACGTCCACGCCCGCCTTCGCCTTGGCGATGAGCATGTCCTGGATGGGGCCGGTGGGGATGAAGTACGAGTTGGAGATCCACAGCCGCTTCTTCGCCGAGGCGATGGCGAGCAGCGACATCCGCTCGGCGTTGGTGAGCACGGGCGCGCCCGTGTGGGTGACAAAGCCGGCCCGCGCCTGGCCCGCGGTGGGGATGGGCTCGGGGAAGGCCTCGGGCGGGAGCATGCCTCCGCCGGCCTCCTGCCAGTTCTGCGCGAAGGCGAGCTGGATGCCCCGCACCGCCGGCCCCTGGACCCAGACGTTGGCGTCGCGCCACTCGCCCGGCTTGCGGCCTCCGCCCTCCCAGCTCTTCCAGATGCCCCAGCCTCCGGTGAGGCCGGCCACGCCATCGCGCACGGCGAGCTTGCGGTGCAGCCGCGCCTGGATGCGCTTGAGGTTGAGCGAGGCGATGGTGCCGCGCAGGGAGCGGAAGACGCGCACCTCGCAGCCGGCCGCCACGAGCTGGGGCGCCACGTCGGCCTGGAAGCGCATGCTGCCCAGCGGGTCCACGAGGATGCGGCACGTCACTCCGGGGTTGCGCTCGCGCAGCGCCTTGACGAGCCGTTCCGACGGGTCCCCCGGGCGCCAGATGTAGACGAGGATGTGGATGCTGGAGCGGGCGGCGCGAATCTCGCGCTCGAGCACGTCGAAGACGCGGCCGTTGTGGACGAGCTCCACCTGGTTGCCCGGCTCCAGCTCCACGCCCACCGTCTGGTACCAGGCCAGCGACAGCCCCTCGTGCGACTCGGGCACGTCGTCCCGGATGCGCAGCGCATGGCGATGGTTCGGCAAGGGACAGCCCGCCAGCAGCAGGGCGAGCACCAGCAGCGGCCACGGATTCTTCACGCGCGAAAGCTAGTCACGCGCCTCACGGCTGACTGCCCTCCCGGGTTCTCCGTCCAGCCGTGGACAGTGGAGGCGGGCCTCTGTCCGCTGGTGCGTGCCACGGGGCGTGTCCCGGTGGACGGAGGGCCTCACCGGTCCCATCCCTACCCGCTGCACGAGCCCGGCGTCGGCTCCCGGCCGCCCGGACTCCGGGAGCCGGGTGGACGAACGAGGGCCCTTTGAAGACACCATGCACCTGCCTGACTCCCTGCTCTCTGCCCTGACCTCCATCGTGCTCCTCGCCGCCGTGCTGGGGGCGCCGTGCGCGCAGGGCCGTCCCCTCTCCGGTCCCCACGAGGGGCCCCTGGCGGCGAGGGCCCGGGGAGTCCCCGCCGCCCTGTCGCTGCTGCCCGCCCAGAACGTCGAGTTCCCAGCCATCCCCGTGGAGCCCACGCCCAAGGTGGAGGCACCCAAGGTCGAACCGGCCCCCACCCCGAGCCCCGCGAACACGCCGCCGCATGTGACGGCGGACCTGCCGGTCTCCGCCGGGGCGTGGGTGGCCTACGGGTCGTTTTCGCTGGTGCCGCTCGGCGGCGTGTACGGCGCGAGCCGCCTGGGGGGCGAGCGCCTGTGGGTGACGGCGGCCGAGACGGCGACCGGGAGCCTCGTGGGCGCGCTGCCCGGAGCACTGCTGTTCCTCCAGCCGGCGAATGCGGGAGGGCGCTGGTCGGAGATGGACGTGGCGGCCTTCGGCACGGGGATGGTGCTGACGCCTCCCGTCGCGGCGCTGGGCACCTGGGGACTGGGCGAGCTGGCCTTCGAAGGCAGCCGGGACCGGGGGCGCGCGTTCCTCGGAGCCATGGGGGGCGCGGCGGTGGGCACACTGCTCGGCGTGGCCGTCCACGGGCTGCTGGAGGAGGTGGTGGGCAACAGCGAGCAACTCAAGCTGGTGCGCAAGTACATCGCGCTGGGCTTCATCGGCTCGGGCGCCACCGTGGGCTACCAGTGGGCGGGCGGCGGTCCGCGAGAGCCCCGCCGGTAAGTCCGTGCCCCTGTTACGTTCGCACTCCCATCTCTCCCGAGAGAGCCACACCCCATGCGCCGACTCCTCCTGTTCCTCTCCGCCTGCTTGCCGCTGTTCCTCTCCGCCTGCGGTCACCCGGACTCGGGTGACCCGACGAAGGTGCAGTACGCGCCCGCGCTGGGCGTGGACCTCAACGCCATGACGCGCAGCGACTCCGGCCTCTACACGCAGGACCAGGAGGTGGGCACCGGCGCGGAGGCCATCCCCGGCCGCACCGTCATCGTCCACTACAGCGGCTGGCTGCCGGACGGCAACCTGTTCGACACCTCGCGCGACAACAGCCGCGCCTTCTCGTTCGTGCTCGGCGCGGGCAATGTCATCAAGGGGTGGGACGAGGGACTCGTCGGCATGAAGGTCGGCGGCAAGCGTCGGCTCGTCATCCCCTCCGAGCTGGGCTACGGCAAGACGGGCAGCGGCAGCATCCCGCCCGACGCGGTGCTCATCTTCGACGTGGAGCTCATCTCCATCCGCTGAGCCCGGTCGTCCCGGTGGCCCTCGCGGGGTAGACTGCGAGGCGCTCGCCATGACCGACTTCATCGAGATCCACGACGACGTCCTGGCTCCCGCGCTCTGCCAGGAGCTCATCCACCGCTTCGACACGAGCCCCCACCAGTACCGGGGGCGCACCGGGCATGGCGTGGACGTCACCAAGAAGGACAGCCACGACCTCAACCTCAACGCGCACCCGGAGTACCAGGATCTGCTGCGCCGGCTCCTGGAGGCGGCGTTCCCCCCGCTGCGCGCCTACCTGCGCAAGTACCTGTACGCGCTGATTGGCGCCGTCTCCCTGTCCACCAGGCACCCCAAGACGGGCCAGCCCGTGACGCTCACGCGGGAGAACTTCGCCGAGCTGGGGGACCCCGCCCTCAACCAGCTCATCGGCTTCCTCTACCGCTACGGGGACCTCAACGTGCAGAAGTACGTGAAGGGCTCCGGCGGCTATCCGCACTGGCACTCGGAGGTGTTTCCGAAGGACGCGAGCTGCGAGCCGCTGCACCGCGTCCTGGCCTTCCAGTTCTACCTGAACGACGTGGCCCAGGGCGGCGAGACCGAGTTCTTCTACCAGGAGAAGAAGGTCCAATCGAAGGCGGGCCGGATGATCATCTTCCCCGCCGGCTTCACCCACACCCACCGGGGCAACACGCCCGAGTCCAACGACAAATACATCATCACCTCGTGGGTGCTCTTCCACCGCGCCGAGAGCCTGTACGGAGCGCCGCCTCCGAAGTGAGCGCCACGCCTCCGGTCGGGCCCTGACGATACCTCGGAGGTCCATCACCGCCGGGTGAAGGAGGGGCGACGCGGTGCGTCGACGCGGGGGCACCCCATTCCGGACGCATGGGAGACCCGCACCCCGGCTTATGCCTGCCTGGTGAGGGCTCTTGGCGGCGTGCCCGGCGAGCCGTTAGAGGAGCGCCCCTCCCTCGAAGACACTTCAGAGAAGAAGTTTTCCCCCATGAAACAGTACGAGAAGAAGCTCGACGCGAACGGCCGCCCCTACCTGGAGACGCACCTGTCCGGCCTGGTGCTCACCCGCCTGCCCCTGCTCAACAAGGGCACCTCCTTCAGCCTGGAGGAGCGGCGCGAGTTCGGCCTGCTGGGGCTCCTGCCCACGCACGTGTCCTCGCTGGACGAGCAGCTCGAGCGCTCCTACGCCAACTTCCGCGCCTTCCGCTCGGACCTGGACAAGCACGTCTTCCTGCGCGCCCTGCAGGACCGCAGCGAGGTGCTCTTCTACGCCCTGGTGAACCGGCACATCGAGGAGATGATGCCCATCATCTACACCCCCACGGTGGCGCAGGCGGTGGAGCAGTTCAGCCGCATCTACCGCTACCCGCGTGGGCTGGTGGTGAGCCCGGAGAACATCGGGGAGATCGACTCGCTGCTGGCCCACACGCCCTTCCCGGACGTGCAGCTCATCGTCGCCACGGACAACGAGGGGATTCTCGGGATTGGAGACCAGGGCTTCGGCGGCCTGGCCATCTGCATCGGCAAGCTGTCGCTGTACACGGCCGCGGCGGGGATCGACCCGGCGGTGACGCTGCCGGTGGAGCTGGACGTGGGCACCAACCGCAAGGAGCTGCTCGACGACCCGCTCTACCTGGGCGTGAAGCGCCCGCGCATGGAGGGCAAGGAGTACGACGACTTCATCCATACCTTCGTGATGGCGCTCAAGAAGCGCTTCCCCAACGTGCTGGTGCAGTGGGAGGACTTCAGCAAGCAGAAGGCCTTCGACGTGCTGGACCGGTACCGGGACGTGCTGCCCTCGCTCAATGACGACGTGCAGGGCACGGGCGCGGTGGTGCTCGCGGGCCTGCTGTCGGCCACGCGTCGCAGCCAGACGACGCTCGGACAGCAGGTGTACGTGGTGCACGGCGCGGGCGCGGGTGGCGTGGGCGTGGCGCGGCAGATCGTCCGCGGCATGGAGCGCGAGGGCCTGAGCACGCAGCAGGCGCGCGAGCGCATCTACCTCATCGACTCCAAGGGCCTCATCCTGAAGGACCGCAAGGGGCTGGAGCCGTACAAGCTGGAGTTCGCGCACGAGCCGTCGCGCGTGGCGGGCTGGAAGCTGCAGGGCTCGATTCCGAGCCTGCTGGAGACGGCGCGCGAGGCGAAGGTGACGGTGCTGCTGGGCCTGAGCGGGCAGCGCGGGGCGTTCGGCGAGGACGTGGTGAAGGCGGTGGCGGCGAACACGCCGTACCCGGTGGTGTTCGCGCTGAGCAACCCGACGGCGAACAGCGAGGCGGTGCCGACGGACATCTACCGGTGGACGGACGGCAAGGCGCTGGTGGCCACGGGCAGCCCCTTCGAGGACGTGGAGTGGGGCGGAGCGCCGCACCCGGTGGGCCAGGGCAACAACGCCTTCATCTTCCCGGGCCTGGGGCTGGGCGTGCTGCTGACACGGGCGAAGCGGGTGACGGACGGGATGCTGACGGCGGCGTCGCTGGCGCTGGCGGAGTACACGGACGGGGCGCGGCTGGCACAGGGCGCGCTCTATCCGCGCATGGACCGACTGCGCGCGGCGAGCCGTCAGGTGGCCATGGCCGTCATCCGCCAGGCGCAGAAGGACGAAGTGGCCACGCGCAAGCTGCCCGAGGACCTGGAGGCCGTGCTCGAGGCCGAGATGTGGCGGCCCGAGTTCCTCCCCCTCCGGCGCGCGCCGGGGCAGTGAGGCCGCGGGCCTGAGTCTCGTCCTTCCGCCTACACCGCGCGCGGCACTCGCACCGTGAAGGAGGTGCCCGCCTCACCCGTGGACACCTCCACCTTCCCGCCGTGCCCCACCACCACCTGGTGCACGATGTAGAGCCCCAGCCCCAGGCTCCCCGCCGGTCGGAACTTCGAGTTGCCCCGGCGGAACGGG
>NZ_DASVSO010000831.1:0-8078 GCF_036388035.1 Archangium sp. | reverse complement strand
GCAGCCCCACGCCCACCAGCATGGGACGCACGCCCGTGCTCAGCGCCCAGAGGTCCGCGGGCACCTCCAGTACCAGCCCCCCGAGCAGCGCCGGCACCCGCCCCAGCGCGGCCAGGAGGTAGCGCCCGGGCTCGCCCACCGGGTCCACGTAGGAGCCGGAGCCGGAGGCGCCATACCCCAGCCGCTTGTACACCCCGAGGTACACGAGCCCGAGCAGCGCCACCGGGGCCAGGGCCCGCGCCCGCTCCTTCACGCCGTCCCGGGCGCCCAGCACCTCATAGGCCAGCAGGTAGGCGAAGACGCCCAGCGCGGTCTCTCCGCCCAGCAGCCCCACGGCGAGCCCGAGGAGCGACAGGGGCAGGGCCCACGGCCGGCGCGCCTCGCGCCACTCGAGGTGCATCCACACGCCGAAGAGCGTGGGCACGGCGGCCACCAGTGCGTTGCGGTTGGCGATCCACCCCGCGACGAGGAAGTGCGCGCCGTCGATGGCGAAGAGGAACAGGGCGAGCGCCGCCACGGTCCCCGGCAGGAAGCGCCGCAGCAGGGCGCCGAAGAGGGCCACCATGCCGAGGTACCAGGCCAGCGAGTGCAGGTGGTAGCCCACCGCGTTGCGGCCGAAGAGCGAGTGGTCCAGCACCGCGAGCGCGCTCGACAGGGGGCGCCAGAAGGCCAGCTTCAGCTCGGGCAGCGTCCACCACGGGTAGGGCCCCTGGTCGATCATCCGCCGCAGGCCCTCGGGGTCGCCGCCCGCGAAGCGGAACAGGTCATAGGGCGAGGCCAGGGACGGGAAGCCCTCGAGGATGAGCAGGTGGGTGAAGTCGTCGCTGAAGAAGCCCAGCCAGACGGTGGGCAGGGCGAGGACCAGCGCGGCCAGCAGGGAGAGCCAGAGGATGCGCGGGAAGGCGAGCCACCGGCCCGGGGTGGAAGTGTTCATGGGCCGTCATCATTTCAGCTTGTCCGCCTCGTGGGCGAGTCCTCGCCGCGGGGCCTCGCCCCCCTCGGACGTCCAGCGCTGGTCACTCGGCCGCGCCGAGCCGGCGAACCTGGTTTGAGGCGCCAGGCCCCACCGGTACCGTGACGCTCATTACGAGCCGGGAATGGGGGTCGCGAGAGTATGAGCCGAGCGGAAGTGAAGCACCTGTCGCTCCTCACCCTGGGACTGGCGCTGTGGGCGGCGGGCTGTGACGAACACGGCGCGCCCCCCGTCACCTATCGGCCTCCCCTCGTCATCGAGGAGACCGTGCAGTCGCCGGCCTCGGTGGGCCCTGGGGACATCCTGCGCCTCGCAGTCACCGTCTCCGCGACCCGGGGCGAGTCCCTGTCCTTCTCGTGGTCCACGACGGCGGGCACGGTGGGCACCGCGGTGAACGAGGCGGGCCACAGTGAGGTGGTGTGGACGTCCCTGTCCTGCCTGCCGCCCGGGGTGACTCCCACGGTGACGATGACGGTCACCGATAGCGTGGGCCGCAGCACCTCGCACACGTTCCCAGTCACCTGGACGGGCCCCACGTGCACGCGGGCGCCGTGCGTCTTCTCGCTGGAGGACGGGCGCATCGCGCTGGCGGCCGACTGCACCACGGACACCACGCTGCTCGTCCCAGAGGACTACACGTTCGACGGCGAGAACCACACCGTCACGGCGGTGGATCCGCCGGGTGGCCACTTCACCGGGGCCGTGATTCGCAACCGGGGCACCACCGCGCGCGTGCGCGATGTGATCGTCACCGCCACCGGCTTGAAGAACGTCTGCGAGTTCGACGCGGCGAGGCTTCGCGGCATCCTGCTCGAAGGGGCCTCGGGCGAGATCGTGGGCTCCACGGTGCTCGACCTCCAGAAGGGCTCGGGCACGAGCGGCTGTCAGGAGGGCTTCGGCATCGAGGTGCGCAACGACGACGCGAGCCGTGGCCCCTTCCGGGTGGACGTGCTGCGCAACCATGTCATCTCCGCCCAGAAGCTGGGCATCCTGGCCGTCGGCGCCGTGGAGGTGACCATCTCCGAGAATACGGTGGATGCCGAGGGGCCGGTGACCCACATCGCTCGCAATGGCATCCAGGTGGGCTTCGGGGCCCGGGGACGGGTGTTGGGGAACACCGTCTCCGGAAATGCCTACACGGGCCCCACGGAGAACACCCTCGGCGCGGGCATCCTGGTCATCGGCGGCAGCTACTTCGGCGACAACAGCCCGCTGGTGACCGACCTCGCCATCGAGGGCAACACCCTCGCGGACAACGATGTGGGCATCTACCTCTCCCAGCTCGAGGGCTCCGGGGCCGATGGGCCCTCGACGCCGACGCGCCTGCGCGTGGCCGGCAACACCCTCCGCAATGCCGCGGCCTCCAACCCCACCTACCAGGCCGCCATCGCGGACTACGGCACCGCCAACGTCATCACCTCGAACGTCATCTCCGGCGCGGGTTACGACCCGGCCACGGTGCCCGGCCGCACCTTCGCCGTGGAGGTGGTGGCTGTCGGGCCCGCCTCCGTGCTCGCGTTCCTCACGCCCGCGTACGATGTCGCCACCGGCGCCTGCTCCGGCAAGGTCACCGTGCAGAGCCAGGACACGGCCGGGAACCTCGTGCCCACGGCGGGCACGTTCTCCCTGGCGGCCACGGGCCCGGCGGCCTCGAGCCTCACCTTCCACGCGGACCCGGCTTGCACCGGCAGTGCGCTCTCGACCGTGGACCTCTCGAACCCGCAGGCCGAGGCGACCTTCTATTTCAAGTCCTCGACGGTGGGCACGGCGACGGTGGCGGTGTCCGGTGGAACCCTGAGCCCGGCCTCGCGATCCCACACCCTGCACTGAGCGAGCCTCCCCCCTCCGGTCGAGTGCTGCGCGAACTTGTCCACTAAGTGTACAGGTTGCGCGAAAGTGCGCCCGGGAGGTGTGCCTCCGGTCCCTTTCTGGCAATCCGCCAGGGCGGTCTTGCAGGCTGCCACGCTCCGGCGCCTCGCGGTGCGCGCTCCCGAGGGAGGGACTCCAGGCATGTGACTTGCTGGTGTTGGGGGGTGAGGAGCCGCCATGCGCCACCCCTTGTCCGTGCTGCGTCATCCTCGCGCCAGACGCGGAGGAGTCGCTGAGCTCGCTGCTGCGCGACGTGCTGGGCGACATGGGCATCGCCCTGCGTGCCTCGGGCGTCGAGGCCCGGCCGGACGTGGTGCTCGCGCTGGTGCAGGGCGGGGAGAGTGTCTCGCGGGTGTTGCGTCTGGCGGGGAATGTGGCGGGGCACGCGCCTGTCATCGTGCTGCTGCCCTTCGATGACGAGCGGCTGCGGCGCTCGGTGCTGAGCCAGGGCGCGCGGGGTTGTTACGCCCTGGGCACTCCGCTGGAGGAGTTGAAGGGGCTGCTGCGGGAGGTGGTGGTGGCGGCGCCACGTCCTCGGGGCCAGGGGGGCGTCCTGGACGCTCCGGGTATGCAGGGTGAACGCGGGAGGCACGAGGATGGAGCGTGAGTCCTGGTCGATGGCGCAGCCGGGCCTGAGGTCCGTGCCGCGGTTGGTCCCCTCGGTGTCGGCGGAGCCACGCACCCCTCTGGGCGAGCGGGTGCTGGTGTCCGCGGAGGGCTTCCGGTTGACGAGCGAGCGGCTGGAGGCGGCGGGTCGCTCCTGGCGGCTGGAGGAGATTCGAGACTTCGGCACGCGGCACGCGTCCCCGGGCTTCAAGCTGCCGCTGGCGGTGGGGGTGGCGGCGGCGCTGGTGGTGCCGGCGCTGCTGCTGCAGCCGGGCTCGCTGCCGGTGACGGCCGCGCTGGTGGTGGCCACGGTGCTCGTCTTCGCCTCCATCGGGCGGCTGGTGGTGGCGGCGGACACCTGGTGGCTCACGGTGCGCACCGCCGAGGGGGAGCGGCAGGTGCTGTGCTGCCAGGATCACCAGCTCTTCGAGCGCGTGGTGGAGGCGCTCGGCGAGGTGGTGGAGCGGCCCGCGCCCAGGCCGGTGGTGCCCACGGCGCGCCGGCTGGCCCTGGTCCGCTGAGACCGGGAGCCTCGGTGAGGGGAGGGCCGTCCCTGAAGCCACGGCGGGGTGGGCGCCTGGAGCGTCGGGTGCTGGACGACGAGAAGACGCTCGGGTCGCTGCTCGCCCGAGGGCCATGCGGGTGCGCCACCGGACACCGGGGTGAGACGGGGTGTTTGAGCGGAACGGTTGGGCTTGCCGATGCGTCCCACCATTCCGAGCATGTGTCGGAGAGCGCCCGGTGCCGCGGGGGCCTGCTCGCGCACCGACTTCAGGCGCGCGCTCGGGCCCGAGGGGTGGCGACGTCAGGCCCGGCTGACGCGTGCTTCTGGGGAGGTGTGTGATGCGATTCACCGATTTCCTGGCGGAGGATTGCATCCGTCCGGAGCTGAGGGCCCGAGACAGGGCGGGCGTGTTGCACGAGCTGGCCGACATGCTCGCGTCGAGGACGCGGGCCCCGAGTGAGCAGCTCGAGCAGCAGCTCGTCGCGCGCGAGCGCATCTCCAGCACCGCCATTGGGGAGGGGGTGGCCATTCCCCACTGCCGCTTCGAGCGGATGCGGCAGACCACCGCCTGCGTCGCCGTGCAGCGCGACGGGGTGGACTTCGGAGCGCGGGATGGGAGGCCGGTGCGCCTCTTCGTGACGCTCGCGTCACCGGCCCACGCTCCGGGCACGCACCTGGGCGTGCTCGCGCGCATCGCCGCGCTGCTGCGGGACGTGCGCTTGCGGCAGGCGCTGGTGGAGGCGCCCTCCGCCGCCGCCATCCGCGCGCTCCTGGTCCAGGCCGAGGACGCCTACCTGGCGAGCCAGGCCCGCCACGACGCCAGCCATCACGCGGGCGCCCACTGAGCGGGGGACGCGCCGACACATCACTCGCCGGAGGGCTCGGGCGCGCCGGTGGAGCCCAACACGGACGGCGGGTGGGTGGGGCCGCGCATGTCCGTGGGCCTGGGCCGGGCCTTCTGAGGCGCGGGGCTACTCGTCCGACTCGGGCGTGGGCCTGGGCGCGGCCACGTCCTTCTTGCGCGCCCCCCCGGAGGCCGCGCGCAAGCCACGCGGCTTCCTGCCAGCGAGCGCGGGCCCGCTGACCTCCTCGGGCATGAGGCCGGTGGTGGGACTGGCGCCCTCGGCGGCCTGGGCCGTGCGGGGCTTGAGCCGGCGCGGGGGCAGCAGGTCCGGCTCTCCGGGCACCCTCTGGGCGAGGAAGATGGCGGCGTCCAGCTTGTAGAAGCTGCGCGCGCGGTACCAGGCGAGCGCGGACTCGTTGTTCTCGGCCACCTCCAGCACGAGGTGGGTGCAGCCCCGGGTGCGCGCCAGGTGCTGGAGCTGCTCCATGATGAAGCTGCCCACGCCCCGGCCCTGGTAGTCCGGGTGCACGGCGAGCTCCTCGACGAAGAGGGGCCGCATGCCCCGCTTCTCGAACCAGCGCGGGTTGACCCAGTTGTCGTCTCCGGTGGCCTCGAAGGCGCACTCGGAGTAGCCGACGATTTCGCCGTTCACCTCGTAGACGAGCTGCTCTATCCACTCGGAGGAGTACACCTCCAGGAAGCGCCGCTTGGAGCGGGGCCGCTGGTACTCCACCGTCTCGCGGTTGACGTCCCGGAAGACGAGCTTGAGGAACTCCCACGCCCGGTTGAGGTCGCGGCGATGGATGCGCCGCACGCGCACCTCGAGGGAGTCCTTCTTCTTCCGCGTGGAGGGCTTCCGCGTGGAGGGCTTCGTCTCACTCATGCCCCCAGTCCTAACCGACCCGCCAGGAGAATGGGGGGACAACCACGCCCGACTTCACACTGGCCGCCATTGTGACTACATGGCGCGGCCACCTCCGAGGCCCGGACGCTGCGTCTCACCTTCCCGCTCCTCCGGCGTCCCCGTGGGGCACTCCAGAGGGGGGGGCTGGCACCCCGGCGAGCGGGGAGGCCTGGAGGGACCCAGGCGGGGTCGCCATTGCCCCAGCCCCGGGCCGCCGCCACCTGGGGAGGGGGGGCTCGCGCACGGGGCGAGCGCATCCGGTATTCTACGGCCCGCGCGACGGACGCGCGCCGACTCGGGGTTGACGCCTGTCAACGCTCGAGGGTCGGCCGGGCCGGGGCGTCCGCGAGGAGCGAGGGGCGATGACATTCAAGCAGAAGGTCTCATTGCTACCGGTGGTGGCCACCGTCTTCCTCCTGGTCATCCTCGGTATGTCGATGGTGCTCAGCCGGGATGCCGCGCGGCTGCGCACGCACATCGTCGAGGGGTACACGCCCGCGCTCGTCTCGGCGCAGGGCCTGGAGTCCCAGGTGGCCTCGTTGAAGTGGAGCCTGCGCGAGGCCTGGCTGGCGCGGGACGAGGCCCGGCTGGGCGCGATGCGGGCGGGGGCCGCGTCCGTCCAGGAGGCGCTGGCGCGTCTGGGGGACAACCCGGTGATGGACGCCTCCCAGCCCAAGGGCCTGCGGGAGTCCTTCGACGCCTTCTGGACGCAGGGGCAGCGCGCCGTGGAGATGGCGGCCCGGGGCGAGCCCGGGGCGCAGGAGGCCTTCCAGCAGGCGTTGGAGCGCGCCACCACGCTGGAGCGGCTCCTGCGCGGCACGGGCGAGCAGGCCCACGCCGGGCTGCAGCTGTCCTTCGACAAGATGCACGTGCTGCAACAGGAGCGGCAGCAGTGGATCGTCACCCTGGTGGTGCTGTGCATCCTCGCGCTCGGAGCGCTCTCGTCGTGGCTGGCCCGGGGCGTGGTGGGGCCGCTCACCCGGCTGACGGAGGTGACCACGCGCATCGCCACCGAGGGAGACCTCACGCAGAACATCGACGTGAGCTCCCGGGATGAGATCGGCCAGCTCGCCCGTGGCATCGAGGCGCTGGTGCTGCGGCTGCGCACGGTGCCGGAGACGCTGCGGACCGTGGTGGACGACCTGACGCAGGCGACGGGCCGGCTCACCGAGGCGAGCCAGGGACAGCTCGCCTTCCTCAGCCACCAGTCGCGCAGCCTGTCGGATGCGGGCTCGACGATGAGCCAGATCGCCCAGACGTCCAACCTGGCGGCGAGCCGCGCGGAGATGGTGCTGCGGGTGGCGGCGCAGGCGGACGAGTTCAGCGCCTCGGGGCGCCAGTCCATCGAGAGCAGCGCGCAGGGGCTGCGGCAGCTGCGGGCGCGGGTGGAGGCGCTGATGCGCAGCGTGGCGCACCTGTCGGAGCAGGCGGCGCGGGCGGGTGAAATCATCGGCAGCGTGCGCGACCTGGCGGACCAGTCGAACGTGCTGGCGCTGAATGCCTCCATCGAGGCGGCGCGGGCGGGGGAGGAGGGGCGCGGCTTCGCGGTGGTGGCGCAGGAGATGCGGGCGCTGAGCGGCCAGTCGGTGCAGAGCACGCAGCGCATCGGGAAGATCCTCCTGGAGATCAACCAGGCCATCCGCCGGGCGGTGTCGATCGCCGAGCAGGACAGCCAGCAGATGGAGGCGGGGATCGCCCAGGTGATGACGTCGGCGGACCGGCTTCGCGAAATCACCACGGTGGTGCAGGAGAGCAGCCAGGCGGCGAAGCAGATCGTGGCCTCGGTGACGCAGCAGAACGCGGGCATCTCGCAGATGACCGAGGTGATGACCACGCTGTCGCAGATGATGGGCGACGTGGTGGAGTCGACGATGACGGCGGAGGAGGCCGTGGTGCAGGTGAACACGTCGCTGGAGCGACTCAAGGCCATGGTCACCAGCTTCCGCGTGTAACGGGCGGGGGGGCGGGCCTACCGCGTCCTTCGCGAGCGCCCCAGGGGGCCACGGGACAGCAGCGCATAGGGCAGGGCCACGCCGCTCACCAGTCCCACGAGCCCCAGCCAGGGCCACGGCGTGGCGAGGCGCGGAGCCACCTGGGCGCGCAGCTCGGGAGGCGTCTGCGCGAGGACCATGAACGAGGCGGTGGCGAGCACGAACCCGCCGAACCCCTTGCGCAGCGTGCCCGGCGCGATGTGGCCCGCGAGCCGTCCGCCGAGGAAGCTGCCGCTGATGGCCGTGACGAGCACGGCGGCGGTGAGCCCCCAGGGCAGCTGGGCGTGTCCCAGGTGGCCGAGCAGCCCGGCCGTGCACTGGAGCGAGATGACGACGAGCGAGGTGCCCACGGCGCTCTGGGTGGGCAGCCCCACCAGCACGAGCGC
>NZ_DASVSO010000830.1:0-2531 GCF_036388035.1 Archangium sp. | reverse complement strand
CCTCCAGCGGAACGGGAACAACAAGGCCCGGACGGCGGAGGTGCTCGGGGTGAGCGAGAAGACGCTCTACAACAAGCTCAACCGCTATGCGGCCGAAGCTCGCCAGCAGCAGACCGGGAAGGGTCCCCAGGAGGGGAACAGCCTCACCGGCCATGGCGGCCCCTCGTTCGGCAGCAACCCGGAGATCCGCTAGGCCGTCCGCCTACTGGATCCCACCCACTCGCCGGGACCTTGAACCCGGGCCGACCTGAAGGGTCGGCTCGGCGTGTCGGTCCCGGCGGGTGTCGGCACGCCCGGAGACCGAGCACGGGGTGCATGCTCGTCATGAGAGCAGGCATGACGCAGTGCGCGAGCCGTGGGGTAGGATAGCCCCTCTTCGCTTGACTCTCAGGCTCCCGGCGGGCGATCCTTCAGGTCACACACACCCACGGAGCACCGGTAGCACGGCACCCTACTTGGGGTGTGCGTCCCAGGCCGGTGCACCTTCTCCGAGGTTGTCCAGAAACGGACGGAGAACGTTCATGCCCGGGGGCGTCCAGGAAGGGCCACGTTTTCATGAGTGACGCGCGAGTTCTTCACTTCTTCGGCGGCAAGGGCGGGGTAGGCAAGACCACGCTCGCGGCGGCGTACGCGCTGCGGCTCGCGGATGAAGCGCCCAAGGAGAAGGTGCTGCTCGTCTCGTTGGATCCGGTGGGTTCCCTCTCGGACCTGGTGAAAAAGAAGCTGTCGGCGAAGCCGGCGAAGCTGGACGCGGAGGACGGCGAGGCCCCCAAGGAGCCCGCCAAGCCGGAGCCCAAGGGCAAGGGCAAGGCGGCCAAGGGCAAGGCGGACGGGGGACTGTGGGCGATGGAAGTGGAGCCCGCCACGCTGCTCAAGCCCTTCCTGACGAAGTACCTGCCCGCGCTGCAGAAGACGGCGGTGAAGGGCACCCACCTGACGGAGGAGGAGCTGGGCAAGCTGTACAGCCAGGCCACTCCGGGGCTGGAGGAGCTGCTGGGCCTGCTGCACGTGGTGGAGCTGGTCGATAGCGGTGAGTTCGATCGGGTGGTGGTGGACACGGCGCCCACCAGCCACACGCTGCGCCTCTTCGACATGCCGGTGGGGCTGCGCAAGTTCCTGGGCCTCGTGAAGGCGGGGGCGGAGCGGGCCGCCAGTGGCAAGGGCAAGAAGGCCTCGGCCGCGGTGACGGAGGAGCAGAGCTTCCTGGAGGAGTTCCTGGCCCGGGCGGAGAAGCTGCTGGCGCTGCTGAAGGATCCGGCGCGCACGGCCTTCCACCTGGTGGCGCTGGCCGAGCCGGTGCCCGAGGCCCAGACGCGCATGTACTTCACGCAGCTGCGTGAGCGCGGCATTCCGGTGGTGGAGGTGGTGGTCAACCAGGCGGAGGACAAGGAAGGCTGTCCCGCCTGCCTGGGCCGCCGCGGACTCCAGGCGCCGCACGTGCGCAAGTTCCAGGCGCTAGACAAGAACGTGCCGGTGCACCTCGTGGGCAAGCGCGAGGTGGCTCCCCGCGGCCTGGAGCTGATGAAGGCCTTCGCCAAGGAGTGGGCGAGCGGCAAGGAGACGAAGTCGCTGGAGTTCGCCCCCTCCGAGGGCCCGCCGGCGCTGGTTCGCGCTCCGTCCATGCCGCCCATCGCGGCGCCGCCACTGCCTCCCACGCGCCTCATCTTCTTCGTGGGCCAGGGCGGAGTGGGCAAGAGCTCCTGCGCGGCCGCCGCGGCGGTGACGCTCACGGAGAAGGAGGGGCCGGTGCTCCTCATCTCCACGGATCCGGCGCACTCGCTGTCGGACGTGCTGCAGAGCCGGCTGACGGATGTCGAGACGCAGGTGAAGGGCACCAAGGGCCTGTACGCGCGCGAGCTGGACATGGCCGGCTGGTTCAGCAACCTGCGCAAGCGCTGGAAGGAGAAGGCGGAGAAGGCCTTCGAGGGCGCGCCCAAGACGGGCAATGAGGTGCCGACGGACCTGCTGCTCTTCCGCAACCTGCTGGACGCGGCGCCTCCGGGCATCGACGAGCTGGCGGCCATGTCCTGCCTCACGGACGCGCTGGTGCAGGAGCGCTTCAAGCGCATCGTCGTGGACGGGGCGCCCATGGTGAGCTCCATGCGCGTGGTGGAGCTGGCCGACACCGCCAAGGGCTGGTTCACCGCGCTGCACTCCGTGCTCTCCAAGCACAAGTCCAAGGGCCTGGGCGAGCTGGCCGACGACATGGCCGCGTTCCTCAAGCACATCAAGCGCTTCGAGGACGCGCTGGCCTCGCCCAACGAGTCGCGCTTCGTGGTGGTGACGCGCGGTGAGGAGCTGGCGGCGGCGCGCACCGAGCGGCTGGTGGAGTACCTCAAGGCGCGCAAGCTCCAGGTGGAGCGCGTGCTGGTGAACCGGGTGGGCCCCAAGGCGGACTGCGCCAAGTGCGAGAACCGCCGGAAGAACGAGCTCAACGCGGCGAAGAACATCGAGAAGAAGATCGGCCTGCCGGTGACGGTGGCGCCCGCCCTGGGTCGTCACCCGGCCGGTCTGCGCGAGCTGAAGGCCTT
>NZ_DASVSO010000829.1:0-10039 GCF_036388035.1 Archangium sp. | reverse complement strand
GCCGCCCTCCACCGGGTGCTGGAGCGGCTCGAGCGCTACCACGGCGTCGTCCGCGGCGCCGTCACCCTCTTGGACTCCGACTCCGGCGACCTCTACATCGAGGCCTCCATCGGGTTGAGCGCCGAGGGTCGCAAGGCCCGCTACAAGCTCGGCGAGGGCATCACCGGCCGCGTCGTCCAGAGCGCCAGGCCCATCGTCGTCCCCGAGGTCAGCCGCGAGCCCCTCTTCCTCCACCGTGCCTTCCGCGGTCGCAAGGAGAGCAGCCAGGAGCTCTCCTTCTTCTGCGTCCCCATCCTCCTGCACCGCAAGCCCGTCGGCACCCTCGGCGTGGATCTGCTCTTCGACAAGGGCCGCGACTACGACGAGGACACCCGCCTCTTCAGCGTCGTCGCCGCCATGATCGGCCAGGCCCTCGCCGCCCACCGGCTCATGGAGGACGAGCGCAAGAAGCTCCTCGAGGAGAACACCACCCTGCGCCAAGAGCTGCGCGAGCGCTACGACTTCTCCAACATCATCGGCACCTCCGGCCCCATGCGGCAGGTGTACGAGCAGATCCACCAGGTCGCTCGCACCAACACCACCGTCCTCATCCGCGGCGAGTCCGGCACCGGCAAGGAGCTCATCGCCCACGCCCTCCACTACAACTCCACCCGCGCCAAGAAGCCCTTCATCAAGGTCAACTGCGCCGCCCTCCCGGAGACCCTCATCGAGTCCGAGCTGTTCGGCTACGAGAAGGGCGCCTTCACCGGGGCCCAGGCCCGCAAGCGCGGCCGCTTCGAGCTCGCCGAGGGCGGCACCCTGTTCCTCGATGAGATTGGAGAGATCAACCCCGCCACCCAGGTGAAGCTGCTCCGCGTCCTCCAGGAGCGCGAGTTCGAGCGCGTCGGCGGCACCGAGACCCTCAAGACCAACGTGCGCCTCATCGCCGCCACCAACAAGGACCTCGAGACCGCCATCTCCGAGAAGGCCTTCCGCGAGGACCTCTACTACCGCCTCAACGTCTTCACCCTCTTCATCCCCCCCCTGCGCGAGCGCAAGTCCGACCTGCTCCTGCTCGCCGACCACTTCGTCTCCAAGTACTCCCGCGAGCACGGCAAGAACATCAAGCGCATCTCCACCCCCGCCATCGACATGCTCGTCAGCTACCACTGGCCCGGCAACGTGCGCGAGCTGGAGAACATCATCGAGCGCTCCGTCCTCGTCTGCGATGGCAACGCCATCCACGGCCACCACCTGCCCCCCACCCTGCAGACCGCCGAGGCCTCGGAGACCGTCAACACCAACTCGCTCACCGACGCCGTCCAGCAGTTCGAGAAGGACCTCATCGTCGATGCCTTGAAGACCACCCGCGGCAATCGCGCCAAGGCCGCTCGTCTGCTCCGCACCTCCGAGCGCATCGTCAATTACAAGGTCACCAAGTACGAGATCGACTGCACCCGCTTCCGTGGGTAGCGTCGACTCCACCGAAACTGGTTCTTAAAGGTGCGGCATACGCGCCAGGGACGGTCATCCTCCGCGAGGGCATTCCCGTGTCTCGGCTCGTCATCCTCGTTGTCCTGCTCTCATGGAGTCCACCAGCCGCCTCCCAGCCTGCCCTCCTCGGCTGCTCCAACACCGAGGAGTGCTGTCTGCGGCGCAATCCCGCTCAGCCCCAGATGTGCGGTCTCCAGAGCCAGAGCACCCATCTCGCGGAGGAAGCCGCAGCAGGTACAGTCCTGCTGGCAACGGCCATTGATGGCGGCGCGCTGGATAGCTACTTGAGGCACGTTGCCAGCCACCTCGCCTTGATTCTCGCCGTAGAGCAGGTCGGTGGCATTCCGCCTCCGGACAAGCCGCCCCGCGAGCAGACCCGCAGTCACTGGTGGCGTGAAGTCAAGGCAGCCATGAAGAACCTCAAGCAGGTACTCAAGAAGTGCCGGAGTCGACGGCAGATGCTGTCAGCGCTCCGGAATGTGTCCAACGCCCCAACCGAGTCGCAGATCGCGGACATCGAGGTCCGACTCACCGAGGCTGCCCGGAAAATGGGGGACACCGTGGATGAACTGCTGCCTTGCAAGGAGTGAGTCCCATGGCTGGCCCGCCCGTCACCGACCTCCTGCTGGACCTTCCCAACGAGGAGCCGTGGTACGAGCTGAAGTTCCAGCTCCGCGAGCTGGATGTGGACCTGCTCGGCATCCTCGAGCAACTCCGGCGGCTCGAGGCACAGCTCGGGGTGAAGTCTGAAGCCCAGGCGCTCAGTGCTCGGCTCCGCCACCTGTACTTCGAGATCGACCATGACTCGGAAGCCCATGCGCCTCGGGCCGTGCAACTCGCTCAGTGCCTGCTCACCCTGCCTCCCGAAGCCATTCCTCCCTGGGGAGACGAAGCGGGCGCCCACCGTTTCGACTTCGACATCCCTTCCGACATCCTCGCCTGCCGCTCTCTGGCCGAGGCCCAGGCTCGGGTCTTCCTCCACCAGGAGCAGACCTTCTCCGCCGTCCAGCGCGCCAGGGAGGCCGTCTTGCGCGCCGCTGATCTACGCGGCTCTCGCCACCAGGTGCTTCTGGAGGTCCTACGCGAGGCTACGCTCTGTTGCCGCACACTCCAGGACGAGGCTTGGACCCACGCCCGGAGCGCCTACCAGTGGTCAGAGCCCTACTGGCGTCTCTGTGATCCCGAAAGCGCCTCGGCCCATGATGCTCGCCTCGCCGAAGCGGAACTCGCCGCTCTCAAGGAAGACCGGTAGCGTCCGCGTCACAAATCACGGCGAGCCCCTCTTCCTGCCAGATGCCCCCGACGGGCATCACAAGGAGACGCATTCATGAAGAGGGATCGAAGCAGCCAGGGCCGTGCCCCGCTCGAGCTCGATGAGCGCGAGCTGTCCAGCGTCGTGGGCGGTTACGTCGGCGATCAGGATCTCAGCGAGTTCCACCCCCTGGCCTGGCCCCGCATCCGGATCGCTGACCTCGGCCAGGTGGTGGTGAACCCGGGCTCCGTCGTCCAGAAGGTCGGCATCCACTAAGCCATCGGAAGTAAGTGCCTTCAGGGGTGACGCTCAGCACCCACCGGCCTTCCGGCCGCACTTTTCGGAAACCTGTCCGACAGTCGGACAGGTTTTTCGAAACCGAGCCCGGAGGGTCCTCTGTCCGCCGAGCCCACCCGCCTCCCGGGCGCGTTTACTTCCACTGGCTTGGTCCCCGGGTCAGCGAGCGCCACACCCACTCCGCGGGTCCGAAGCGGAAGCGCGCCAGCCACGCGTGGCTCCACGCTTCAGTTGCTCCGCGACCGCTCCAGCGCCCGCACCACTTCCCGCTCCAGCTCGTCCTCCTGCCCCGTCAGCTTGTCCAACGCCTCGGCCACCTGCCTCGCCTGCGACTCCTGCCGCTGGTGCTGCTCCCTCAGCTGCTGGTGCCGCATCTGCTCATTCGTCTCGAGCGCCAGCCGCGTGGCCCGCTCCGTCAGCGTGAGGATGCCCTGCGCATCCAGCACGTTCGTCGGGTCCAGCTGGTCCAGCGGCGTCTGCTCCAGCCGCCCCAGCGACACCCGCTCCAGGCGGAAGCCCAGCAGGTCCGTCCCCACCTCCATCATCACGTGGTCGATGTAGAGGTTCCGGTCCGCCACCAGCTCGTCGAAGTTGAAGGTGCTCGCCGCGCTCGCCAGCACGCAGGCGAAGCGCTCCTCGAAGAGCGCCTGCACCTCCTCCGCCCGGTTCGCCCGCTCACACCCCACCTCCCTCGCCACCCGCAGCACGTCCGCCTCCCGCCGCTCCACCTTCACCAGGAACGTGGCCCGCACGTCCGCTCGGATGCCGTCCCGACACGACAGCCCCTGCCGCCCCCGCCGCTCCACCACCACCTTGCGCGCCGACAGGTCCAGCACCTCGGCCCGGTGCAGCCACGGCACCACCAGCGCTCCCTCGAAGCACACGCGCGCCGGCCCCCCCATCACCTGGAGGAGCAGCGCCTCGCCCACTCCGACCCGGCGGTAGCGCCACACCAGGGTCACGGCCCCCAGCAGGCTCACGGCCAACGTGCTCGCGATGGCTATCAGGACGGGGGTCTCCACGGGTGGGCGCTCCAGGCGGACAGGGTGGCGGAGTCCATCATGCCCTCCCCCTCCGACGCCAGGGCACGACCCACACGCGTTGTTGTAGCCTGTTCACCATGCGCCCCATCGACATCTGCACCGCCGCCCTCGTCACCACCGGCAACCGGGCCCTGCGTGAGCCCTCCAAGACTCGCTGGGAGGCCATCGAGGAGCTCATGGGCCTCCGCCTCCGCCCCAAGAGCACCCTCGAGTCGCTCGTCACCCTCGTCGACGCCGGCGGCGAGCACCTCTCCTTCGAGGAGTGGTTGGAGAACCGCCCCGCCGCCTCCGCCCGCCTGTGGGTGGCTCCCTTCCCCCCCGAGGGCGCCAGCGATGACAGCCTCGCCGACCAGTCCGACGAGGTCCGCGTCGCCGTCGACAACGGGGGGATTGGCTTCCTCCTCTATTCGGATGGGCAGCGCATCGAGCGCTTCGTCCCCCGCGAGGTCCAGCCTCCCCTCTATGACATCTCCGGCCCCCAGCTCTTCGACTTCATCCAGGGCCGCCAGCATGCCGCCGCCCTCATCGAAATCCTCGCCAGCGAGCTGGAGGTCCCCGTCGACGACGTCGAGAGCCACCTCGGCGCCTGCTCGGTCGACGCGATGCAGGACATCGTCTCGCGCTTCATGTACTCCGGCGCCGAGCTGGAGCAGTCCTATGTCAGCGAGTCCGGGGCCGAGGAGGCCCAGGTCGAGCAGTGGAATGCCTTCTTCTCCACCGCCGAGGGCTCCGCCAGCCTCTCCTTCGAGTACCTCTATGCCGGGCCCGGCTCCGAGGCGGAGCTCGAGCGCGACCTGGGCGCCGCCCGCGCCTCGCTCGCCAGCACCCTCGAGGGCGTGCAGGACTTCGCCCACAAGCAGGCGCTCCGCTCCTGGGACAAGCACTTCCGCCGCTCCCTGCTGCGCCTGTCCCTCGAGCCCCAGCCCCTCGAGGACCTCGTCGAGATGCTCCAGCTCAACGGCCTGCCCACTCCCGCCATCCAGCTCGCCCTCTGCGCCGCCTCCGCGGATGTCTTCGGCGGCATGGGCTCCTGGAATGACATGGCCTACGAGGGCGAGACCGGGGAGCGCTATACCCAGCTCTCGGACCGGCTCCTCGCCCACGTGAAGACCGCGCTGCGCACCGCCCTCAACCAGTCCGCCCTCTGAGCACGTTGCCCCGAGGGCGGTGGGAGTCCGGGGCCTACTCCTTCTTCTGGCGCTGCAGTGCCTTCTGCAGCTTCCTCATCTTCTCCAGGATGAGGCCGCGCTTCAGCGCCGACAGGTGGTCCACGAAGACGTGCCCGTCCAGGTGGTCGATTTCGTGCTGCAGCACGTGCGCCAGGCGGCCCTCCGCCTCCAGCTCGTGCCACTCGCCCACCCGGTCCTGGTACTTCACCTTCACCTTGTGGAAGCGCGGCGTCTTGTCGAAGTAGTCCGGCACCGACAGGCACCCCTCCTCCAGCACCACCGGCCCCGACTTGTCGAGAATCTGCGGGTTGATGATCTCGAAGAACGTCCCGTCCTCCCGCCCCACCCACGCACACCGCAGCGACACCCCAATCTGCGTCGCCGCGATGCCGATGCCTTCCGCCTCCTTCATGGACTCGGTCATCTCGTCCAACAGCTTCGTCAGTCCCTCTCCGAAGTCCGTCACCGGCTTCGTCGGCGTGGTCAGTACCTTGTTGGGCCAGATGACGATGTCGCGAGCCATGGGGTGTCTCTTCTCCCTGCGTAACCGCGGGTGAAGCGCCCTTCTACACCGGCCCCGGCTCCTTGCGCGCCCCGAGTTGCCTTCCTGTTTCCGCCCCGACTCCCCACCCCCTCCGCCCCCCGGGGAGCGCTCGGAGCGCGGGTCTGCTACACCCCGCGTATGCACCCGAACGCCCAGCTCCTCACGGACTTCTACTCGGCCTTCCAGCGCCATGACGCCCAGGCCATGGCCGCCTGCTACCACCCCGACGTCGAGTTCTCCGACGCCGCCTTCCCCGGCCTGCGCTACGCCCGCGTCACCTCCATGTGGCGCATGTTCAGCGAGCGCGGCGATGAGATTCAGATCTCCTTCCGCGACATCCAGGCCGATGACCGCACCGGCCGCGCTCATTGGGAGGCGAACTACACGTTCGGCGCCACCAAACGGAAGGTCCTCATCCGCATCGACGCCGAGTTCGAGTTCTAGGACGGGAAGATCTTCCGCCACACCGATCGGTTCGACTTCTGGAAGTGGTCCTCCCAGGCCCTCGGGCCCGTGGGCATGCTCCTCGGGTGGACCCCCTTCCTGCGCAACAAGGTCCAGGCCCAGGCCCGCGCCACCCTCGACAAGTACATGAAGGAGCGCGGGATTAGCGGGGCGTAGGCGCCGGTGTTCTTGCACGGCTTGCAGGGCACTCCTGCATGGCCCCCCCTTGCAGCCCCTTCCGGCAAGAATCGGTTGCAATGCAATCAAATCAAGGAGTTACGGCACGAGCCGAGACGTAGATCGTCATGAGGCAACGCCGCGACAGCGGCACGCACCAGGAGGAAGGTCTTGAGTCTCGGAGAGAAGCTGGGTGCCTACATCGAGGCACGGCGAAGGAAGCAGACAGAGGTGGCAGCAGCCTGGCTCGAAGCCTGGAAGAAGCAGGGGGGGCCGTCACGGAGTGACACCACCGTTCACTCCCAACTCAGCCGTCTCCTCAACAACCAATCCCAGGGCGTCCGGTTCTTCTTCTCCGACCGGGCACGCGGGGCCTTGCTCCTCGAGGTTCTGGCGATTCCCACCGAGGAGCGGCCCCTCCTGTTCGAACTGGCTGAGAGTGCCCTGAAGTCGGAGGGAACCCCGGCTCGGCTCATTGTCGATGCGACGAGTTGGCCGCAGGCCATCGAGCGCGCGGACGCACTGTTCGCGAACCTCAGCCAAGGGCTCCTTGCCCAAGGACCCTTCCCCATCGCGCTCGTGGTTCTCGAGGAGCAGTACGCTCGGCTCACACTCCGCTTCTTCGAGGAGTACAAAGACAAGCTGCGCTACGTTCGGGTCCAGACCCCGGACGAAGGCTGGGAGCGAACCCAGGAACTCGCCGAGGAACAGGGGCTCGTCGTTTCAGCCCGTCGGTTCGAGGACTTCGAGCGATGGCTCGCCGCCGATTTCGATGGGCGCTGGCTCCGCTTCGAGCCGGAGAACGGGCTCGAGTTGTTCCGAGCCTCTGGGCGCCTGCCAGGATTGGAAGAGGTTCAACATGACCTCTCGGAGTTGGTGCCGGAGGGTCAGGAGAAATACACCCAGGTTCCGAACAGCCCCCGTGAGATCCATAGCTTGATGCACGCCCTTCGTTCCGAGAAGGCCTCTGCCCAGCTCCGCATGAGTGCGGCCAGCCGCCAGTGGATTGCCAAGAAGCTTGGCATCACCGCCACGTCTACCGCCCAGGAGCGGCTTGAGGCGGCGATCGACGCACTGGCTCCGAAGCTTCCCGTTTCCCTGACGACGTGCTCGGAGGACGAGCTCAAGAACCACCTGACCCGGGCCAACCGGCGCCGGGTCGGACCTCTCGCGCTGCGAGTCGGCAATACCGTTCACCTCCTCAACCTGGGAGCCGATACCACCGCGCATACCCAGGACCGCCCCTGGGTCCAGGTGTACGACATCCAGCCCAAGCCCACGCCGTTGAGCCGCTTGCTGGAGGTCGTGGACCAGTGGACCGAAGGAGATTTCCTCGCGGATCCCTTCCTGGAGCACCTCATCGAGCGGCTGGACCCCGACCGCAAGGAGCGCTCCGCCTTCCTCCATGCGCGAGCTGGCCTGGTACTGACCAAGGCCCTGAAGCCCAAACCCACCCCCTACGTCTCGGACTGGCACTCCGCGCTGGCGGAGCTGCTCTCAGGAGCCCCTCCCCGCGCCAGCCTCAGGATTCACGTCAGGAACAGCATGAACGACGAGAACTCCAGCTCTGATTATGGAGGAATCGCGCTCCCCACCTTCGTGCTGACGGAAGCCCGACTGAAGCTGGCAAATGAAAATCGCCCGAAGGAACTGCACCAACTCCCTCCCTTGGCAGACCTGTTGCTGACACGCAATGACACGCTCGTTGGCTTCCAGGGACACATCTACGACTACTACAGTGACACGAAGACCTTCTCCTCCCAATCGACGCTTCCCAAGGATCCAAAAACGGCGCGAGATTCCGAGAGTTGGCTCGATGCATTCGAGGGCGTAAGTCCGCAGCCAAGACAGAAAACTCCAGGTTACACTACTTGGGTGGAGAAGCTGCCCGACAGGCTCTCTTCCCAACTCCCTGAGTGGAAGACCCAACCCCTCCAGCTCCGTCCTGACCTCTGGCAGGAAGCCGATCTTGAGCTCGCCTTCGCTTGGATCGCCTTGCGTCGCGCACTCTCGACGCCCCAGCACATCCAGCTCCCTGATGGGGCCATCCTCTTGCATACCGGTGGGCCCTTCTTCGCGGAGCTCCGCATCACCCCCCTCGCCCACACGTCTCCCCATCCATCCGTCCTCGCCAGCCTCCTCCTGGAGATTCCTTGGGAGACCGTGCGATCCAAAGAGGAGCAGACGGTCCTTCCTCTGGACTTCCGACACGTCATCGCGACGCACACGGTGAAGGGCAGCTACGACTTTGGTGCACGGCTTCCCCTGCAGATTTCCCTCATCGGTGCACGCTTCTACGCCACCATCCGGTTCCGGGGCTCCGCACTCTTCGCCGACACATCCTCCTCCATCATGCCCGCTGCCGCTGCGGTCGCACGAAGCGAGGATGAGCACGCAGAGGAAGAGGAGGAGCGCCGACGCCAGGACGATGATGACGACGACTACGATGACTCTGACGATTACTGACGTCGTCCCCGCCCGGATGCCGTTCCCCTGGTGCCATCCGGTCCTCTGAGGAAATGTAAAGGAAGCCCCCCACTCCACCCCTCTTCCAGACTGGAGAGGGGGCTTGCCCAGGTACAGCCTGTACGGGGCCTACTGCCCCGTGCCCGTCCCCGGTCCGGAGAGGTTGTCGAGCAGGTCGAAGTCCTCCTGCCGCATCCGTGTCGTGATGGGGGCATAGGTGACGCCCTTGTAGCTACAGCTCGCGTAGAAGGGCCCCGAGCCATCCCGCGTGCAGTACCTCTGGCACCTGCCCACGAGGACGAGCGGCTCGCACTCCGTGCGGGAGCTCGTCTTCTCGCAGGCACGCGTGGTGGTGCCGCCGCCCCGCGCGGACTCCACGTCGAGGCCCACGAAGATGCCCTCCCCGTTGAAGAGGTTGCCGAAGAAGCACGCCTCCTTGACCGAGTACGTCTTCAGCTCGGAGCGGGTGGTGGGGATGGCGGCTCCGTCGGCGCCTCGTCCCAGGACGGAGATGGGCAGGTGGAGCCCGAACCGGTTGGCGTGGGCCGCCAGGCACGCGGTGATGACGCGCTGCTCGGCCGTGGTCGCCGGCCGGCCGCTGGCCCAGTCTGGCGTGAGCCCCAGTGAGCCCTCCCAGGTGTAGACCGCTCCCGTCTGGGGATGGGTGTAGGTGCGGCTCTGCCCAGCGCGCACGGCACAGCCGATGAGGTAGTGCATCACGCTCCCGGCGAGCGCGGGGTCCTGCTGGAACCAGTTCGAGAAGGCCTCGGAAGAGAGCCCGTTGAAGGTCAGGCCGTTCATCGCCAGCCCGTTCATCGCCAGGCCATTCATGGCGATCCCATTCATGGCGATCCCGTTCATCGCCAGCCCGTTGGAGGAGGTGATTTCCTGGCTCCGGGTGCCCAGCTCCTGGCTCACGGCGGCCTCCTCCACCGGGCCACAGCCCGGGGTGCTCGCCAGCAGGAGCACCGTGGACAGCAACGCGAGCACATGCACGCCCGCCCCAGGTTCGCTCCGGGGACGGCGGGTCTCCTCGCTCGACGGTAACTTCATGGTTCTGCCTCCTTTATCGGGTGATGGATGACTGCTTCCCCGATGGAGAGGCATTGCAGTGGGGTGTGATGACACCCCGGAGTCGGGGGTGACTGTCCGGAAGAGACCCCCGCCCTGTCCC
>NZ_DASVSO010000828.1:0-5132 GCF_036388035.1 Archangium sp. | reverse complement strand
CTGCACGGCAACCTGTTCGACATGCGGTTCGATGGGCAGGTGTGGCTGACGCGCAAGGCGACGCCAGACGAGGTGCCGCGAGGCTTCGTGGGCAGCCATCCGCTGAGGGGCTGGCGGGACATCGGCCCGTGGGCAGTGGAGGACCCGGGGATGGGCGAGCCGGGCCTGTCGTTGGACGAGCGCCGGGCGCGATTGCTGGAGGCGGGGCGGGCCCTGCTGCCGGGTGGGAAGAGGGAAGGGGAGTACCGGAGGGCCTTCGTGGGGGCGGACCTGTTCTTCCACGGGGACACGCGGGCGGGGCCGGCCCTCTCGGTGACACCCGGTTCCGGGCTCGCATCGTCGGAAGTGGCACCGGCGGAGCGCGGGCACCAGAGCAACGTAGAGGCGGCGGTGGATGGTGAGGAGCACGTGTACGCGGCCTTCAGCGACACGCGCACGGGAGGGCCGCAGGTGATGCTCGCGGTGAGCGAGGACGGAGGGGCGCACTGGCGCGAGGCGGTGCCGGTGGCGCCTTCGCTCGCGCGGCAGGTGCGGCCGACCGTGGCCGCCCACGGCGCGGGCCGTGTGGTGGTGGCGTGGCAGGAGGAAGCGGCAGGGCATCCCGCCATGGTCCAGGTGGCTGTCTCGGAGGATGGAGGCCGAAGCTTCTCCACGGTGACGGACGTGGAGACGACCGGGGCGGCGCAGTGGGAGCCACGGCTCGCCTTCCGTCCGGACGGAGGGGCACTGGCGCTCGTGTGGACGGACTTCCGCGAAGGGCTCGCCGCCAAGGTGCGACTGGCGCGCTCGGTGGACGGTGGGCACACCTGGGGCACGTCGGTACGCGTGGACGCAGGCGGCGAGGAGTCCTCGCGCATCGAAGGCATGCAGGCCCAGCCGACGCTGGCGTGGACGGAGTCGGCGCTGGCGGTGGCGTGGGTGGATTACCGCGAGCGGGACTGGCAGGTGTGGGCGGTGGTGGCACCGAAGGGGGGCACCTCCGGAGCAGTTTTCGGCAACCTGTCCACTAAGTGGACAAGTTCGAGCGTTTCGCGCCCGGAAGGTGCCTCGGGGCCCGGGTTTCTGGCTCCGGAAAAGGTGTCACCTCCTTCGGAGACCGAGGTGCTCGCGGCGGACCCGGTACTCACGGAGGGACCCGAGGGAACGCTGGTGCTCGCATGGGAGGACCTGCGGGCGCGGCGCGGACACCGGGACGTTCGGTTCGCGCGGTGGAGTGCGGGAGCGGGGTGGACGTCGCTTCCCGGATTGAAGGGAGGAGCGGACGACGAAGCCTTCGTGAGTCGCTTCCGCCCCTCGGTGACGCGAGTGGGGGAGGACGTGCGCGCTGTGTTCCAGGAGCTGTCGCCGGGCAAGAACGCGCTCTACTCCGTCACGGTGCCACCGCTGGCGGGAAGTCCGACGGTAATGCCCGAGCGCCTGGATGACACGGGCAGGGCGGCCAATCAGCTCACGCGCCCCAGGCTGGTCTCCACGGGCACCGCCGGACTGCTGCTCTTCGCGGACGACCAGCGCGGCTGGAGCCGGATCCGTGTGAGCTATTGGCCGTGATTTTTAAGTCTACGAGTTTTATTGGTTGTGACTGCGGCGATTCCAAGCTCAAGTCGATTTGTGCTTTATGGGGCGCCGAGGGCTTGGTGACCGTGTCTGAGTGACAACAGTCTATGCTTCAAATACCGGAGCGACGCTTCACTGTTACTGCCTCTGTTTGCTGCCCTGCTTTGTCACCAGAGACATCCGAACAGGAACGACACCATTCCCTTCCGCATGCTGATTGTGCTAGACGGGCAGCATGGCACTTACACCAGAGCAAAACAAAGTTCTGATTGAGCATGTAAATAAGAAGTGGAAGGGGTCCCAATGTCGACAGTGTGAGGCCAATAACTGGTCTGTTGATGGTATTATTCAAATTGCCTTGGGCGAGTTTCCTGGTCCTGTACAGCTCGGTGGGACGGTTCTTCCTACAGTCGCTGTGATTTGTCGAAACTGTGGAAATACGGTTTTGATTAACCTTGTCATCGCAGGTGTTGTCGAAGGAGTTGCCAAATAATGCAATCCTCCGGCGGAAATGGGCCATTGAATGTTCCACAAAGTCCACCCCCAGCCGTTTCGCTGAAGAGGATTTCGCAGATACAAACATATGAAGTTATGGAGAGTGATCTGGCGGAGCTGGAGCGTGTGATTAGTGATGAAGCTCAGGCCCTGGGATTCTGGACTTTTCTTGCTGGTATTGCGATTCCGACAGCGCTTGGTTGGTATATGGGAAAGGATGTGACGCTAGAGCAAAAGGTGATTTACGCCTTGTTTACGTTTGTTCCGGGCGTTCTTTCGTTCTGGTTCCTCCTTGTTTGGTGGAGAAAAAAGAAGCAGCGACCCAGTATTCTTTCTCGAATCCGGCACACCCCGTGATTACTCCCCAAAAGCAGGTTGAAGTCGGGTTGAAAGAAGCAGATTACTTGAGGAGGTGAGTCGATTGGGCGCGACTCAAAGGCCAAACCGGTAACCCGCTCCGAGCACCAGCCCGAAAGCGCCACGTCCACCGATGCCTACGTAGGGCAACGCGGCGATGTCCGAGCGGCGCGTGGGGGCGTAGAGCCGGGCCTCGGCCTGGAGCGTCCACCGGTCGAGCAGCACCTGTGCGCCCACCCCGGGCGCGACGTGGAAGAGCTGGTTGAGGAAGTCCAGCTGCCCGGTGGTGGTGACGTAGGGCATCCACCGCTCCCCCAGGAGCCAGCTCGCGGTGAGGCTCGCGTCGGCGGACCACCACGAGGCGGTGCGAAAGTCCGTGAGCACATTCACCTGCCCCGAGGCCGCGAGCGCCGGTCTCGCCCCCTGTTCCTCCAGCAGCAGGCCCGTGGCCCCCACATCCCCGCCGAGCGCACCGAACATCAACGGAGAGGGCTGCACGTGCCCGTGGACGCTGAGCCGTTCCCGCAGCCCGTAGGTCGCGCCCACGCTCGTGAGCGGCAGCGGGACGGGGATACCGCTCACCAGGGCGAAGGGGCCTCCGACGGAGGCCTCGGCCACCAGGGCACCACGAGGGACGGGGCGCACGTGGGTGATGGAGGCGCACCCGGTGAGGAGCACCAGTCCCAGGGCTGGCAGTCGCCGCGAGAGGCCAGGGCGCCCGCTGGTCCACGCACGTCCGGTCCTGGACTCGAGCGGGGGCGGGACATTCGTTGCCGGGGCTGCCTGTTCACACATGGTGGCGGGGAGTCTCCCGCGAAAACCCCCTCCTGCCGCAAGATGCCTTTCCCATGGAGTCACTCACCCAGGAGCAGCGGAAGACGCTGGAGGACCTCTACCGGCGCATCGACGAGCGGGTGTCGTCCACCACCGGGAGCCACACCTGGTGGCCCTGCCGCAAGGGATGCGACCACTGCTGTCGCCACCTGGCGGCGCCGCTCACCGTCACCCGGCTGGAGTGGACGTACCTCTGGGAGGGCTTCCTGGCCCTGTCACTGGAGGCCCAGGCCGAGGCCCGGGCGCGAGCGGCGCGGTTGCAGGACACGCAGCGGCCCTACACCTGCCCGTTCCTCGATCGCGAGTCGGGCGGGTGCCGCGTGTACGCGCACCGGCCCATGGCCTGCCGGACGTACGGCTTCTACGTGAGTCAGGGCACGGGCAACTGGTGCCACTTCATCCGGGGGCTGCTCGACCAGCATGGAGAGGGGGACATCCTCTGGGGCAACCAGGACTCGCTGGAGGACACCCTGGAACGACTGAGCGGCGCCACCCTCTCGCTCTTCGAGTGGTTCGCCGCCCATCCCTCCGCGTCCGAAGGTGCTCCGCCTACTGCGGGGTGTTGAGCTCGCGGAGCACCTCGCCCGCGTGCTTCGCCTCGCCCGGCACCGTGGCCAGGTCGTCCAGGCTGATGATGCCCACCGGCTTCTTGTAGGCGTCGAGCACCACCAGGCGCCGCACCGCCTTCTCCTCCATCAGGTGCTCGGCCTCGGACAGGGGAGCGCCCGCGTCGCAGGTGATGACGGCATGGGTCATCGCCTCGCGCACCTGCGTCCGGTTTGGATCCTTGCCCGCCGCCGTCGCGCGCACGGTGATGTCCCGATCCGTCACCATCCCCACGAGCTGGTCTCCATCCACCACCGGCAGCGCGCCGATGCCGAACGCGCGCATCCGCTCGGCCGCCGAGCGCAGCGGCGCATCCGCTTCGATGGTCTCCAGGCTCTTCGTCATCAGCTCGCCGATCCGCATCCGACTTCTCCTCGGGGCGGCATGCGCCCCCGTGGGTTCCCGGGCTTTCATGTGCAATTCCCCTGCCGTGTCGTGTCGGGTGTCCCGCGCTCAGGTCGGAGCTGGTAGCTCGGCTGTGGGGGCGGGGAGCATCCACGCGAAGTCCGGCATCCGCTCGTGCAGGTACTCGCGGATGTGCTCGAGCAGCCCCGCTTCCACCTGACGGGCCCGCTCGCGGCTGACGTGGAAGTGCTCGCCAATGGTGCGCAGCGTCTCCGGCTCCTCGGCCAGCAGGCGGTGCTCCAGGATGTAGCGCTCGCGCTCGTCGTGCAGCCCGCTGGCGAACTTGTGGAGCTTCTCCTGGAACCAGTGCGTGAGCTCCTTCCGGCCGAGCTCCTCGTCCACGGCGGGGCTCCCCGAGGTCACCGCGCGCGCCGGCACGGGGCGGCCCTGCTCGTCATCGGCGGGTGCATCGAGCCGGACGTCGTCCTGGCGCAGCCGCTGATCCATCTCGACGACATCCTCCTCGTCAACGCCCAGGTTCGCGGCGAGCAGCCGCGGTGTGGCTTCCTGGCCCGAGGCGAGCAGGCGGCGCTCCTCCTGCCTCATCCGGAAGAACAGCTTCCGCTGCACGTCCGTGGTCCCCAGCTTCACCAGCCGCCAGTTCTCCAGGATGAAGCGCAGCAGGTAGGCGCGGATCCACCACGCCGCGTAGGTGGACAACCGCACACCGCGTCCCGGCTCGAAGCGCTCCACGGCGAGCACCAGGCCGAGGTTGCCCTCCTGGATGAGGTCCATCAGGAGGAGGGGCGGACGGTGGTGCTCCCGCGCCAGCTTCACCACCAGCCGCAGGTTGGAGGCCACCAGCCGGGCCCGGGCCTTGGAATCGCCGCGCTCGCGGAAGTGCCGGGCGAGCGCCACTTCCTCCTCCCGGGACAGCAGGG
>NZ_DASVSO010000827.1:0-4775 GCF_036388035.1 Archangium sp. | reverse complement strand
CCAAGGAGATGCGCGGCTGCCCCGATCCGGACAAGGACAGCGACGGCCTGGTGGACCGCCTGGACCTGTGCCCGGAGCAGGCCGGCCCCCAGGAGACGCGCGGCTGCCCCGACGTGGACACGGACGGCGACGGCCTGGTGGATCGCCAGGACGTGTGCCCAGCCCAGGCCGGCCCCAAGGAGATGCGCGGCTGCCCGGATCCGGACAGCGACAGCGACGGCATCCCGGACCGCGTGGACGTGTGCCCGACCGAGCCCGGCGTGAAGGACGAGCGCGGGTGCGCCAAGAAGTACAAGATGGTCGTCGTCAAGAAGGACAAGATCGAGATCAAGAAGCAGATCAAGTTCGCGTCCGGCTCGGCGAAGATCATCGGCAAGGAGAGCTTCGCCATCCTCGACGACGTGGCGCAGGTGCTCCGCGACATGCCGATCATCAAGAAGATCCGCATCGAGGGCCACACGGACTCGCTCGGCAAGGACCTGGCCAACCTGAAGCTGTCCCAGGCGCGCGCGGACTCGGTGATGGCGCAGCTGCTCAAGCGCGGCATCGACCCGGGCCGGATGGACGCCGTGGGCTTCGGTGAGGAGAAGCCCATCGACAACAACGGGACGGCGAAGGGTCGCGCGAACAACCGCCGCACCGAGTTCAACATCGTCGAGCAGTAACCCCCCTCCCCCACCGGGAGGGACTCGAGGAGAGGGTGCCGCGCCCGAGAGGTCGCGAGCACCCTCTTCCTTTTTCGGGCCGCGCCCCTGGGTCAGTCCTTCAGCAGCTCGTGGAGGACTTCGGTGGCGTAGGAGCCCTTGGGCAGCTCGAAGGTGAGCACCAGGTCCTCCCCTTCCACCTCCAGCGAGGGGTTGCCGAGCCGCACCCGGTAGGGCCTGCGCCCGCCCTGGGTCTCGTCCCCACCACGCCGGAAGTCGTCCAGCGTCACGCCCTCGTCCGCGAGCAGCTTCGCCTCGGCCTCGGCCACGGCGTGGGCGGTCGCGGTCATCTTCGGCCCGAAGAGGGGCCCGGCGGGGCTCACCTCGAAGGCGGCCACGCGGGGCACGTCCACCTCGGGGGCCTCGCAGACGAAGAGGCCGCCCGAGTCCTCCTTGCGCAGCACGTCACCCAGGAGCGCCGTGTCGAAGGTGCCCGCGCGCAGCCGCTCCACGAGGGCCCGGTTGAAGAGGCGGGACTGGAAGGCGGAGAGGTACAGCTTGCGCTGGAACTTGTCGGGCCGGCGCGGCAGCCGCTGGCCGAGCACCAGCAGGCGGCCGAAGTCCGCGTTGTCGCCCTCGCGGCCGAAGCGCTGCTCGCCGAAGTAGTTGGGCACGCCACGCGTGGCCAGCCGGGTGAAGCTCTCCCGGGCCGCGCCCACGTCCTTCACGCCCCGGAGGCGCAGCCGGAAGCGGTTTCCCCGCAGGTGCCCGGTGCGCAGCTTGTTGCCGTGGCGCCGGCTCCACAGGACGCTCACGCCCTCCAGGGAGAAGTCGGGCAGGCGCGCCTCACCCCGCGCGGGCACGGAGAGGAGCTGCCGGGTGATGGCCTGCCGGTCCTTCATGCCGGCCACGCCCACCTCGCCCTCGTCCACGCCCAGGGCGGAGGCCAGGGCCTTCACCACCTCGCGGGTGTCCCGGCCACGCTTCTCCACCCAGAGGTAGAGGTGCTCCCCCTCCCCCGAGGGCTGGTAGGCGGGCAGCTCCTCCACCTCGAAGTCCTCGGGGACGAGCTTGAAGGCGCCGCCGCACCCCGGCACGTCCGCCGTCAGCCGGGGCAGTGGGTCGCTCATGAGCCGCCGAGGGTGGCGAGCATGTCCTTCACGCGCCGGGCGAGGTCCTCGTCCGCGCGTGACTCGAGCAGCTCACCCGCCTGGAAGAGGAGGAAGAACATCACGTCGCTGAGCGCCTGGCGGAAGGCCACCAGGGGCTCGGAGCCCAGGGCGCCGCGGTGGCGCTCGTAGGCCTCCAGCAGCCGGCCGTCCGGCAGGCTCCCGTCCTGAGCGAAGACGAGCCCCTCCAGCACCGGCGACGAGGACAGCGCCTGGCCCGAGAGCGCCGCGTTGGCCGAGGCGATGAACTCGCGCGCCAGGCCCTGCTTGGACACCTCGGCGGCGATCTCCCGGAAGATGCGGTTGAAGACGCGCACCACCTCGCGTGAGTCCACCACGACGGGCCGGGCGGGCTCGGGGGAGCGCAGCCCGGACTGCGAGGAGCGCACCGAGGGGATGCCGGTGGAGGACGGGCGCACCACGGGGATGCCCATGATGCTGCGCGGGCGCGCCGTCGGAATGTTGGAGATGGACTGCGCCGTGCCGCCCAGGGGCTTGTCCGAGAGCGAGACGAAGCCGCCCTCGAGCAGGCCGTAGATGACCTTGGTGACGTCGAACTCGGACAGCCGGGCGGCCTGCCCCAGGTCCAGCACCGTGCGGCGGCCGTCCACCAGCGCGAGCACCTTGTCCTCGTCCGCCTCCAGCTTGGCCATCGTCTGGCCCTTGCGCAGCACGTAGAGGCGGCTGTGGGGGATGCGTTTGCGGAAGTGCGCCAGCTCGTCGATCTTCCGGATGCTGTCCATGAGCAGGCTCTGGGTGGAGAGCTGGATGTTGTGGCCCAGCTTGTCCTCCACCGGCTGGTCGATGAGGAAGAAGCTCCCCTCGCGGCACAGGACGATGGCGTGGAAGATCTCACTCACCTGGTGGGTGACGCACTTGAAGAGGTCATGCGCCTGCAGGAGGCCCCGCTCCACCAGGGTGCGGCCAATCTTGGAGGGCGGCTGCTCGCGCAGCACGGTCTCGAGCTGGGAGCGCTCCACGTAGCCCAGGCGCACGAGCACCTCGCCGAGCCGGTCCGCCGCCACGTCCGAGGTGGCGCCCCGCACCTCGCCATCCCGGAGGACGACGGAGCGCTCGCCGCCGGGCGCCTGCACGCGGACGATGCCGTTCCAGCGCGACTGGCTCAGGAAGGCGATGAGGTCCGAGATGGGAAAGCCGGACGCGTCCCCGGACATCACCACGCGCGGGGTGGGCAGGGAGCCGCCCTCGGCCGGAGTGCGCGAGAAGACGAGCAGATCCGGCGCGGTGGGCTGCAGCACGTACGAGCCTGAGCGGCCCGCCAGCGGCTGCGTCTGCCCCCCCTGCCGCTCGTCGGGGACGAGCTGGGAGCCATCGATGCGGAAGCGTTGACTCATGAGGCCGTCAGTCGGCGGCCCACGCGTTGCCGTTCGCGCGCCACTCGAGCTCGTCTTCCAGGGAGTGGGTGAGCGCGTCCTCGGACAGGCCCATCTGCGCGTCGTAGTGGCGGCCGTTGAAGAAGAGGCTGGGCGTGCTGTTGACCTTCGCCGACAGGGCCAGCGCCTTGTACTTCTCCAGCTCCTTCGCGTAGGTGCCGGCCTGCAGCGCCTTCTGCAGCTCGGCGCCCTTGAGGCCCAGCTTGTTGGCGATCTCGATGATCTTCGCGGGGGCGAGGTTCTGCGCGTTCTCGAAGAGGGCGTCGTGCATCTCCCAGTACTTGCCCTGGTCGCGCGCCCACAGCGCCGCCTGGCCGGCGGGCACCGCGTTGGCGTGCATGGGCAGCGGGAAGGGCACGGTGCACAGGCGCACCTTGCTGGCGTTCTTCTTCGCGAAGGCCTCGATCAGGGGGCGGGCCTTGCCGCAGTAGGGGCACTCGAAGTCGAAGAACTCCACCAGCGTCACCGTCGCCTTGGCGTCGCCCATGCACATGCGCGGGTCCACCTCCAGCTTCGGCCGGGGCTGACGGAAGGCGGCGTAGTACTCGGAGAGGGCCACGATGATGTCCGTGGCGGGCACGCCGGCCACGGCCTGCTGGGCGGCGACCCGGGCCATGCGCCTGGCGTGCTTGCAGGTCGTGTGGCCGCGCAGGCACTGCCCCAGGGTGTGGGGGCAGCCGCAGTAGCAGAACTCATCGGAGAGGACGGTGGACAGCTCTCGCCTTGCGGCCGACGGCAGCGCGGAGAAGTCCATGCCCGGGATGCCGGAGAGGGCATCTCCCGAGGCGGGAGCGGCGGCCGGCGGGGGCGTGGGAGGCGCCGCGGGAGCGGGCTTGGAGGCGGCCGGCTGAGGCGGCGCGGCGGCCTCGGAGTTCTTGGAGCAGGCGACGGCCATCAGCGCCACGGAGAGCGCCAGGAGGACACGGTTGCGGCGGGAGGGAAGCACGGCGCCGGTCTTAGCCATGCGCGCGGGGCTTGTAAAGCAACCCCGGCTCTGCCAGGGAGGACGCCGCGATATGCCCAGAATCCTCCTGCTGCACACCGGCGGCACGCTGGGGATGGCCGGAGGCCGGCCGTCCGCGCTGCGTCCCGCGGCCTTCTTCAAGACGCTCAAGTCCCGCTGCCCCGAGCTCTTCCAGGTCGCCGACATCGAGCTGGAGCTCTTCTCCAACCTGGACAGCTCGGAGATGCAGCCCGAGCTGTGGAGCCGGCTCGCCGCCCACCTGCACCGCCGGTTGCCGGACTTCGACGGCGCGGTGGTGACGCATGGCACGGACACCCTCGCCTACACCGCGAGCGCCCTCTCCTTCATGCTCCCCGGGCTGCCCAAACCGGTGGTGCTGACGGGCTCGCAGCGGCCTCTGGGTGAAATCCGCTCGGACGCGCGGCTCAATCTCATCGACGCGGTGCTGTCCGCCCTCCAGGGCCCGCCCGAGGTGAGCATCTGCTTCGACTCCCACCTCTACCGCGGCAACCGCACCCGCAAGGTGAAGGTGTCCGAGTACGACGCCTTCGAGAGCCCCAACTTCCCGCTGCTGGGCATCCTCGGAGTGGACGCCACCTTCGCT
>NZ_DASVSO010000826.1:0-9069 GCF_036388035.1 Archangium sp. | reverse complement strand
GTGCATCTCGCTCAGCCGTGCCTCGGCCTCCCGCCGGGCGGTGATGTCCCGTGCGAAGAGAGTCATTCCCACCGCTCGTCCCTCCGGGTCGAGCAGCGGGCTGAGGTGGACATCCAGGAGATGCCGTGTGCCATCCACCTCGTACTCATCCTCGAGCCTCGCGCGCTGTCCGGCGCGCACCTGGGCCAGCGGCGACTTCCAGAGTTCCGGGCGCTCGGGCTGGCTGGTCCCGAAGACCTGGCCCACCACGGGCTCCTTGCCATAGCACCGGTGGTGGAAGTGTCTGGCCGCTGAGTTGGCGGTGAGCAGGCGTCCCTCCATGTCGAGCGAGACCACGAGATCGTCCGTGCTCTCCAGGACGCTGCTCAGCTTGCTCTCGCTTTCGCGCAGCGCCTTCAGCGTCCGCTCGAGGAAGGCCTGGGCCGAGTCCCGCGTGGTGTCGTGCAACGACCCCAGTCCCCAGGCCCCCAGGAAGGCAAGGGCCGCGAAGAAGTAGGAGAACCCGAGAGCGGCGGGGGTAAAGGCCTCTGGAGCGATGCCGACTCGCGAGAGGTAGAGCGGGTAGCCCAGGCTGAGCATCGCGATGAGGATGAGGGTGACGATCAGCCCCACCCGTGTGCCCGCCAGGAAGACGGCAAGCGCGGGAATCAGCATGGGCATCGCATGCATGCCGATGTAGGGGAACTTGAATTCAATGGCGGTCCCCAGCATCGCGAGCAGCATGGTCGTCAGGATGAGCACCGTGGGGGGGCCAGGGGTGGTGGAGCCGCGCACCAGGAACAGCGATCCCAGGTAGAGCAGGCTGGCGATGGCGCTGGGATAGGGAGGCAGGCCCAGCAGGAGCGACCACACCGTGAAGATGATGTTGAAGAAGAGCAGGAAGCAGCCGGCACCCACCAGGATCCGGTAGCGGACGAGCTCCGAAGGGGGCGTCCTCCTCAGGGGCTCCGAGAGCAGGGCATCCAGCCGCTGGAGGATCCAGGCACGCGAGCCGGTGCTCGTGGAGGACTGTTCGGTCGGCTCGGAGGAGGAGCGCATGGTCCGCTCTGGCGAAGGAGGAGAAGGGAGTGCCATGAAAAAAAAACCCCGGCGCGCCAGATGGCGCCCGGGGCGAGGTGGTGGGAATCGAACCCACCGGGGCAGTGGGGCTCTACTTGCCCAGCTCGGTACGGAGCTGCTGGATCGCCATGAGCAGCGGGGGCGGCTGCATGTTGGCCGGCACCTCCACCGCGAAGCGCTCGAAGTTCTCCAGCGCGCTCGCCTTGTCGCCCCGGCGCACCGCGAGCGCGCCCATGAACAGCAGCGCCTCCTGCGCGTCCGGGTACGTGTCCACCAGCTGCGTCAGCTCCTTCTCCGCGCCGGTCTCGTCGCCGCGCACGGCCCGCAGCACACCCTTGTGGACCCGCAGCTCCACGTTGAATGGATCCACCGCCAGCCCGCGCATCGTGACGCGCTCGGCGTCCTCGTACATCTGCCGGCGGATGAGCTCGTGGCTCAACAGGGACGCGGCATCCAGGTCCGACGGGTTGGCCTTCACGCGCTCCCACGCCTCGGCCAGCTCCTGGTCCATCTGCGGCTCGCCCTGCTGCTGCTGCTGGGCGTTCGCGGCCATGCCCGGAGGCACCTTGCCGGTCGCCGTGTCGTCCTCGCCGCGCGGTCGCTGCTCGGACACCAGCAGGTAGCCCAGCAAGCCGAAGAACAGCACGATGCCCGCGCCCCACAGCGCGCCCTGGAGCTGCGGCGAGAGGCCGCCCTTGGACACCACCGGCGCCGGCCGCGGCGCGGACACCGTGTCTCCGCCGCCCTGCTTCTTCAGGTGCTCGTCCTTGGCGCGCAGGGCCGCCACGGCCTCCTGCTCCAGCCGCGACCGCTCGGCCTCGTAGCGCTCCGCCGGCAGCGAGTGCTTGTCCGCCGCCAGCTCCTTGAGCTGCTCGATGAGGGACTGGTAGCGCCGCTCCAGGTCATCGAGCGCACCGTCTCGCGGCGCCTGCGTGCTCGCGGCCTTGCTGCGGCTCACGAAGAGGAAGAACGCCGCGGTGACGAAGCCCACCGCGAGGACGATGAGGCCGGGCAGCCAGTTGGTGGTCGGGGGGTTCATTGATCCATCTCCCGGCGCACGGCCGCGAGGTACGGGTCCACGGTGTCGTTGGAGGTGGCGGGCGCGGGAGGTGGCGCCGCGGCCGGAGCGGACGGCTCGGGCTCGCGCCGCACCTGCCGGTAGATGACGAAGCCTCCGCCCAGCAGCAGGGCCACGGGCCCCAGCCACACGAAGAGGTTGAAGCCCTCGGCCTTGGGCTGCAGCAGCACCCACTCGCCGTAGCGGGCCACGAAGTACTCGCGCACCTCCTGGTCCGACTTTCCGGCGGAGACGAGCTCGCGGATCTTGTCGAGCTGGGCGCGGGCCATGGAGGAGGGGCTGTCCGCGACGGACAGGCCCTGGCACACGGCGCAGCGCAGCTCCTTGCCGAGATGCTGGACGCGGGCCTCCAGGGGAGGCGCGAGGGGTTCACTCCCGGCCTGTTGGGGCGCGTACTGGCCCGTGGCGATGCCGAGAAAGAGGGTGAGCGAGAGAAGGGCAGCGGTCATGTGGAGGGCCAGGGGCCCAACCTACCTACCGCCACTGGGCGGGTGTTGCCCAGGGAAACCCGAGGGCAGGGGAGCGACCTCCGTGCCCGCCCGCCCGCTGTCCAGGGGCCGAGGGGGGGCCCGCTAGGAGGTGGTGGATTGAGGCTGCCCCCGGCCGTGCCGCATCTGCCGCAGGCGCAGCAGGCCGGTGGCCATGAGGCCCAGCAGGCGGAACTCGGCCGGCTCGAGCTTCTTGGCGGTACGCACCAGGCGGCGGATCTCCGCCGGCTCCTCGACGGGGCGGGGCGGGGCCTCCTTGGCCCAGAAGTTCTCCTGCGCGGGCGTGAGCCCCAGCAGCACGTCCGAGGGGATGCTCAAGGTCTCGCACAGCTTCCGCAGCGTGGGGACGCTGGGCAGCATTCCGCCGCGCTCCAGCCTCCCGTACACCTCGGTGGCGAGCCCCACACGCTCGGCGACGTCCTCCTGGGTGAGATTGGCCCGGACTCGCGCGGCTCGCGCCGCTGTACCGATGGTCGTTGCCAGTCCTCGTGGGAAAGCCATATGCCGTGCAGTCCTGGGTGGGGGGGAAGGTACGCCGGGGGACGTGACTTCAAAGATAACTGGAATAATGGTGACTTCAAGAGTCATGTGTGAGGAAGATATGACTCCAGAGGTCAGTGTTCGAACATTGGCCCGCATTCGTCCCCGTCATCCTTCTTGGTCGTTCAGGAAGCGCGTGTTTACCTCCCGAGTCATCTCGCCGACATCTCGTCGAAGGAGTTCCCCGCATGTCGCGTCGGTCGTCCACTGACACCCCCTTGCCCGGTTCCCCCCCCGTGGTCCTCCACGCCGGGCTGGCGACGTACGAGCTCGTCCGGACGTTGGGACAGGGCCACCATGGCGAGCTGCTGCTGGCCCGGCAGCGCTATCACGATGGGCTTGGGGGCCTCACCGTCCTCAAGCGGCTCAACCGCGTGGCGCGGCAGCTCGACTACCAGCGGCTGGTGGAGGAGGCACGGCTGGGTGGCCAGCTCCAGCACCCCAACATCGTCTCCGTGCAGCTCATGGGCGGCTCCGCGGAGGAGCCCATCCTCCTCATCGATCATGTCGAGGGGGACCTGCTCGGTGACCTGATGCGTCGGGCGACCGGGACGGGACTGCCCCTCTCGGAGACCTTCGCCTGCCATATGACCGCGGAGGTCGCGGACGCGCTGCACTACGCGCACGCGCGGGTGGATGAGAAGGGCCGGCACCTGGGCATCGTCCACCGGGACGTGACGCCCCAGGGCATCCTCGTGGGCCGTCAGGGCGAGGTGATGCTGACGGACTTCGGCGGGGCCTGGTCCCGCCTGGAGGGACGCATGTCCACGGAGGGAGACGCCGACTTCGGCCCCCTGGCGTACAGCTCTCCCGAGCGGGTGGCGATGGATCCGCTCGACGGGCGCTCGGACCTGTTCTCCCTGGGCCTCGTCTTCCTGCAGCTGCTCACCGGCCGGCACCTCTTCGACGCCGACGCCCGCTACGAGGCCGAGCTGCGCGTCCGCCACCTCCGGGCGCGGGGGGACTTCCCGGGGGCCAGCCGTGTGCCGGGGCTCGAGGAGCTGGGCCCCACGCGCACCACCGAGCTGATGCGGCGCATCCGCACCCTGAGCACGCGGCAGGTGGAGGAGGCCACGCGCTCGGTGCCGGAGGCGCTGCGCTCCATCCTCCACCGGGTGCTGGCGCCGCGGCGGGAGGACCGTTACGCAACGGGGGCGGAGCTGTGCCAGGCCCTCCGCGACTACCTGTGGGCATCCGGCCAGCGGTATGGGCGGATGGAGCTGGCGGCGGAGATGTCCGCCCTGCACGAGGCCGCCCTGCGCGACGGGGAGGGGGAGCCCTCCAACGCCTCGAAACGGGGGGGGACGGTGTCTCGGGGTCGCCGCAAGAGACCTGTCAGGGGGTCCTGACACTTGGCCAGGAGCCCCGGCCCGTGCTAGTCCGCCGCCTTCCTGCTTCTGTTTGGAGAAGGAGTCCGGAGATGGCTCGCCGTCACATCCGCGTCGTCGGCGCGATGCTGCAGAACGCCGAGGGGCGCTACCTCATCACCCAGCGCCCCCCCAAGGCGACGCTGCCGTTGCTCTGGGAGTTCCCCGGCGGCCGCGTGGAGGAGGGGGAGCCGGACGAGCAGGCGCTCGCCCGGGAGATCCGCGAGGAGATGGGTGTGGCCGTGGAGGTGCTGGAGCAGGCCCTCCATACCCACCACGAGTACCCCTCCTACGACATCGACTTCCGCGTCTACCGCTGCCGGCTCACCAGCCCCGAGTCCGCCATCCAGCACCTGCGCGTGCATGACCACCGCTGGGTAACGCTGGAGGAGATGTCGAAGTACCAGTTCCCCGACGCCGACGCGAAGACGCTGGCCAAGTTGCTGGGGCTGGAAGCCTGACGTGCGTCGTTCCGCCCTGGTACTCGCGGGCGTGCTGCTGGGCGCCTGCACGACGAAGAAGCCGTCGGGACCTGAAGCCGCCCAGGCCGCGGACCCTCGCTACCCGCCCGCCGAGGGCCTGCCCGGCTGCTCTCTCTATGGGGAGCCGCGTGTTACCGGCAGTCCTCCGAACACCGGCCGTGTCCCCCTGGTGCTGGCCGAGATGTCCGGCCTCGCCGCGAGCCTCCGCCACCCGGGCGTCTACTGGACCCACAACGACTCCGGCAACGCCTTCCAGGTGTTCGCCATCAATGATGTGGGGGCGGTGCTCGCCACCCTGACCCTCACGGGCGTGGACGCGAAGGAGCTGGGCCGGTTGGATCTCGAGGACGTTGCCTTGGGCCCGTGTGCCCCGGGCGATGGGCGCTCGTGCCTCTACGTCGCCGACATCGGGGACAACTTCGAGCGCCGCAAGCAGGTGCGCCTCTTCCGCTTCCCCGAGCCGGAGCAGGTGGCCGACGCCACCGTCGCCGTGGAGACGCTGCCCTTCAGCTACCCGGACAAGCCGCACGACGCCGAGGCCCTCGTCCTGGAGCCGAGGACGGGGCGGCTGGCGGTCATCACCAAGGAGCGCGCCTCGCTGGGCGCCGTCTTCTCGCTGGAGGGGCTGGCGCCGGGCAGCGTGACGAAGGCCACGCGCCTGGGTGAGCTGCACGCGCCGGGGGATGTCGACTTCCGCACCACCGCGGCGGACCTCCACGAGTCGGGGCAGCGCCTGCTGCTGCGCACCTATACCCGCGTCTGGGAGGTGCGTCGTCCCGGAGCCACCCGCCTGGAGGAGCTCGTCCAGGGCCAGGTGGCCGAGGTGCCCGGTCCGAGCCAGGCCCAGTCCGAGGCCCTCACGTACCTGCCCGGAGGCCGTGCCTACCTGCTGGGCTCCGAGTTCGCTGGCCAACTTCTGTATCGGGTGGACTGCCGCTGATCGGCGTCCCCGACAGAAGGGTGTCTTCTGGTTGGCAGTGCTGCTGGCCGGATGGACGTGAGGTGTTCCCGCGTTACCTCAAATACTGGCTCTGCATCCGCATGGCGGGTTGACCGGCGAGCGGGTGTGAACATCTTTGGCCAGCAGAGAAGTCGTACCACGTACCACCAGGGGTACGTGGAATGGGGGAGGGGGAGTGCGTCGACGATGAAGCCTCAGAACACGCTACCGCCGGGGATGAGCCCGCGCGGAAAGAAGCAGGAAAAGCCTTCGCCTCCCACGAACAAGGGCTTCAGGTTCGGCTCGCCGCTGGGCTACATCCTTCTGCTCGTCCTGGGCTTCATGCTGTTCCGCAACGTCTTCCAGGACGCGGGAGTGCGGCGGGTCAGCTACAGCCAGTTCCGTGAGGGCGTGCAGCAGGGCCAGTTCTCCCGAGTGCAGCTCTCGCCCGACTGGGTGAAGGGCTTCCTCAAGGAGAGCGCCGCGCCGCCGCCGGCCGACGCGCCGAGCGGAGTCGGGCCCTTGCGTGGCGAGCCCAGTGCGCTGCCGTGGCTGGCCTACCGCGTCCAGGGGGATGAGGACTTCGTCCCGCTGCTGGAGCAGCAGGGCGTCCAGTACGAGGCGGTGCCCCAGTCCAACTTCTCGGATCTGCTGTTGATCTGGCTGCTGCCCATCGCCTTGGCCTTCGTCTTCTTCAGCTTCATGATGCGGCGGATGAGCGGCGGCATCGGCCAGGGTCCGCAGAGCGTCATGAGCTTTGGCAAGACGCGCGCCAAGGTGCAGGCCGAGGCCGATACCGGCGTGGGTTTCAAGGACGTGGCGGGCGTGGACGAGGCCGTCGACGAGCTGCGGGAGATCGTCGAGTTCCTCAAGACGCCGGAGAAGTTCCGCAAGCTGGGCGGCCGCATCCCCAAGGGCGTGCTGCTGGTGGGTCCGCCGGGCACGGGCAAGACGCTGCTGGCGCGCGCCGTGGCGGGTGAGGCGGGCGTTCCCTTCTTCAGCCTCTCGGGCTCCGAGTTCGTGGAGATGTTCGTCGGTGTGGGCGCCGCCCGCGTGAGGGATTTGTTCGCGCAGGCCACCGCCAAGGCGCCGTGCATCATCTTCATCGACGAGCTGGACGCCATCGGCAAGAGCCGCAACGCGGGTGTCGCTGGCGGCCATGACGAGCGCGAGCAGACGCTCAACCAGCTCCTGGCGGAGATGGACGGCTTCGACAGCCGCGCGGGCCTCATCATCCTGGCGGCCACCAACCGGCCCGAAATCCTGGACAGCGCGCTCATGCGCCCGGGTCGCTTCGACCGGCAGGTGCTGGTGGACAGGCCGGACAAGCGCGGCCGTGAGCAAGTGCTGGAGATCCACTCCCGCGGTGTGAAGCTGGGGCCGGACGTGGACCTCAAGTCCATCGCCTCGCGCACCCCGGGCTTCGCGGGCGCGGACCTGGCCAACGTGGTGAACGAGGCGGCCCTGCTGGCCGCGCGCCGCAACCGCGAGAACGTCACCCGGGCGGACTTCGAGGAGGCCATCGAGCGCGTGGTGGCGGGCCTGGAGAAGAAGAACCGCCGGATGAACGAGCGCGAGAAGGAGATCGTCGCGCACCACGAGGCGGGCCATGCGGTGGTGGGCTGGATGCTGCCGTATGCCGAGCGGGTGACGAAGATCTCCATCATCCCCCGTGGCATCGCCGCGCTGGGCTACACCATGTCCCTGCCGCTCGAGGACCGCTACCTCATGTCCTACGACGAGCTGCGCGACAAGATGGCCTCGATGATGGGCGGACGCGCCGCCGAGGAGCTCTTCATCGGCGAGGTGTCCACCGGGGCCTCCAACGACCTGAAGCAGGCCACGGAGATCGCCAAGATGATGGTGCGCGACTACGGCATGAGCTCGCTGGGGCCGGTGGCGCTGGGGGCGGACAACCCGGGCTTCCTGCGCTCGGCGGGCGGGCCGGAGATCCGCACCTACTCGGAGCAGACGGCGCGGATGGTGGACGAGGAGATCCGCAAGATGGTCACCGAGGCGCTCGACCGGGCCCGGCATGTCCTCGCCACCAACCGGGAGAAGGTGGAGGTGCTCGCCGCGCGGCTGCTGGCCACCGAGGTGATCGACGAGGATGAGATCCTCCGTCTGCTCGGCCCCAAGGCCACCGCGGAGCGGGGCCTGCTGCACCCCGAGGCCCGCCAGGTCATCTCCGCCCACCCGGTCGGCGTGGACGAGACGCCGCCCCCGGGTGCCCAGCACGCCGAAGGGAAGCTGCCGGACGCCTGAACCCGCGGAGCGGGGGCGGTTGCCCGCCTGCCCTCCGAGCTTGCCATCGCCCTTCCACGCCGCATGTTCTGCGGTGTTGGAAGGGCGAAATTATGTTGGCCGGGAAGGAGGGAGAGGCCGTGGAAAACAGAATCGGGAAGAGCTACATGGCTCGCAAGGCACTCTTCGCCAAGGGTCTGCGTGAGGGGCGCCTCACGATGCAGGAGATCGAGAAGGCACTGCCCGCCGGGACACTCACGGCGGCCGAGCGCTGGTTGCTGTACTACTCGCTCCGGGCCGCCCAGGTGGAGATCATCGACGAGGTGACGGGTCAGGTGGACCACGGCTTCATGTCCGAGCAGCCCGCCACGCCCGCCGGGCACTAGTCCTGTCATCCATACGTTGACACACAGTCGGGGCTGGTTACGTTCGCCGCATGAACGGCAATCCCCGGACAGATGGGCCGCCGCAGGACGGCAACCAGGCCCAGGAGGCCGCCGCCACCACGGGCGCGCCCGAGACGTCCGCCGAGCAGCAGGAGCAGTCGTCCGCGCCGGCGGTGGACCCCGAGCGGCAGCGCTTGGAGGCGGAGCTGGAGGCGACCCGGCGTCGCGTGGACCAGCTCGCGCGCGCCTACCAGGAGGTGCAGAAGGACCGCGAGGAGTTCAAGCAGCGCCTCACCCGCGAGCGCGAGCGGATGATGGACGTGGAGCGCGGCAACGTGGCCACGGTGCTCCTGGAGGCGGTGGACGAGCTGGATCGCAGCCTCGCCATGGGCGGGGCGGACGCGGCCTCGCCCCTCGTGCAAGGCGTGAAGCTGATCCGTGACGGGCTGCTCTCGAAGCTGCAGCAGATGGGCATCGAGCGCATC
>NZ_DASVSO010000825.1:0-3465 GCF_036388035.1 Archangium sp. | reverse complement strand
CATGCTGGGAATGTACGTATGACCTCTGACATCGACCAGAGCCAGCCACCTTCCTGATGCTGCTGGAGGGTTGGGGCTCCTTCCGCTTGCTGACCCAGAACCTCCACGGCCTCGGCCTGCTCCTGGGCTTCGAGCTCGTCGGGTCGCGTTCGCCTGGATGCGCCTCTCCCGGAGCGTTCCGTCGTCCAGGTGATGCCAGCGGGTGTCTGGGTTTGCCGTCCGCCCCACCCCACGTCACCTTGAGAGGAACCATGGACGCCTTCGAGACCCTGTCCTTCGACACGCCCGAGGCCTGGGCCATGGCGGGCGAGGGTCGCTTCGTCCCCGCCGGACCCGGAGTCCTCGAGTCCGAGGGCGGTTCCGGTCTCCTCTGGTACACCCCCGCCGAGTTCTCCGATTTCCGCCTCCAGGTGGACTGGCGCGCGCAGTCGATTGAAGACAACTCCGGCGTCTTCTTCCGCTTCCCCACCGCCGAACTCGCGCGCGAACAGCCCGACTGGAAGGCCGGCTTCGAGGTGCAGATCGACGACCGGGGCGTGGATCCCGAGCACGGCAAGCAGGGCAGCGCGCTGCACCTCACCGGTGCCCTCTACCTGCTCGCGCCCGCGCTGCGGTTGGCCTCCCGGCCACTGGGCCAGTGGAACACCTTCGACCTGCTCGCCAACGGGTTGGACCTGCGCGTCGTCCTCAACGGCGTGGAGGTGTGCGCCCTCACCGCGCCCGCGCACAAGCCTCGCGCCGGACGCATCGGCCTGCAGACACACCACGCGGGCTCCCGGGTCCAGTTCCACGCCCCGCGCCTCCAGCGCCTCTGAGCGCGCCCGCTCCGGCACCTGGAAGGCGGGCAGGCGGGCCAGGGCTCGTCCCTCCCCGGGAAGCTTGGAGCGCCTGGAATGAGCCCCACATTGAACACCGTAGGGGCGCGCACGCCGCGCGTCCGTGTTCCACGAGGAGCCCGTCACCATGGCCGACCACGACAAGCGGAGGAAGTACGATCCCGTGCATCCCAGGGAGGACGAGGAGCACAAGCCTCCCTTCGCCAAGGACCGGGTCGAGCGCGGGCTCGAGGCTGATGACGGCCGGCCCCTCTACGCCGCCGACTCCATCCACCCCACGCGCGAGCTGAAGTTCGCCCTCGACAGCGACGCGGAGGTGGGCGGCCACGTCCCCGACATCCGCAGCCCCATCGACGAGGCCGACGAGGAAGTGCGTCGGGCGCGCGGTCAGGAAGAGCTGGACAAGGACCAGGCCTGAAGAGGGCTTCAGGCCCGGTCCCTCTCCGGGGGCGCTACCGCTTCGCCGCGGGCGGCGCCACCGGCTCGCGCGGCACCAGCTTGCCCAGCTTCAGCGGCTCCACCTGCTGCTGGATGACCGCCGGGTCCCCCACCAGCACCACCTGCATGGCGTCGGGGCCCAGGTAGGCCTCGGCCACGCGCTGCACCTCGGCCGGCGTCGCCTTCTCCAGCCCCGCCACCGTGCGCGCGAACTCGTCCATCGGCCGGCGCAGGAAGAAGAGCTGCGCGGCGCTCGCCCCCAGGCCCTCCACCGACTCGAAGGCGCCCGGAATGGCGCGGATGAGGCCCTCGCGCGCCGACTCCAGCTCCTTCTCGGTGATGGGGCGCTCGCGGATGCCCTTCATCTCCCCGAAGACCTCGCCGAGCGCCGGGCCCGTCACGTCCTTGCGCACCGCCGACGAGGCCGTCAGCGGACCCACGCCCAGCCGCGCGTCCGAGCTGGCTCGCGCCCCGTAGCTGTACCCCTTGTCCTCGCGCAGGTTCATGTTCAGCCGGCTGCCGAAGAAGCCGCCGAACACCGTCGTGGCCAGCTCCAGCGCGGGCTCGTCCGGGTGTCCCACGGCGATGCCCGGCCGGCCCACCACCACCACAGTCTGGTCCAACCCCGGCTTGGGGATGAACACCACCTGCTGGCGGGGCGGCGCGGCCGGAGTGGTCGGCACCGCAGGCAGCGCGGCGCTCCCCTTCCAGTCACCGAAGTACTTCTTCGCCAGCCCCACGGCCTCCTCCAGCGAGATGTCCCCCGTCATCACCAGCGCGGTGGCCTTGGGGCCCGCGCTCCGGGCGTAGAAGGACTTCACGTCCTGGAGCGACACCGTCTCCACCGTGGCGGGCAGGCCGCTCACCGGGTGCCCGTAGGGGTGCTCCGGGCCGAACACCGCGTCCAGGTACGCCTGCTGCGCGAGGAAGCCCGGGCTGCCCATGGCGCGCACCAGCTCGGCGAGCTGGAGCTTCTTGCGGCGCTCGAAGTCCTTCTGCGCGAAGTTGGGCTTGCGCACCACGTCGGCCAGCAGCGCCAGGGCCGCGTCCGAGTTGCGCTTGAGCACCCGCGTGCCAATGAAGGCCCCGTCCGGGTTGACGTTCACCGAGGGCGACACGCCCAGGTTCTGGAAGGCCTCGTCCAGCGCGAGCGTGTCCTTCCCGGCCGCGCCCTCCAGCATCATCTTGTAGGTGATGTCCGCCAGGCCCCCCTTGCCCTTGGGGTCCTGCGAGCCGCCCGCGGAGAAGGCCACGCCGGTGAAGACGAGCGGCAGCTCCTTGCGCGTGCTCACCAGCACGGTGAGCCCGTTGTCCAGCTTCGCCTGCTCGAACTTCGGCAGCACCAGCTCGGGGGACTCGCCCGGCTTGGGCGGCTGCGAGCGGAAGGCCTCGGCGTCCTCCGCGGGAGGCGCGGGGGGCGCCTCGGGCGCGGGAGGCGCGGGCGGAGTCTCGGGGACGGGCTCGGGCGTCGTCTTGCAGCCGATGACGAGGGCCAGGACGGAAACGGCGACAAACAGGCGGCGCATCAGTGCAGCTCCTTCGCGCTGGAGACGGGGGCCTTCGGGGTGGGCACGGCGTGGAGCACCACGCGGGCGTCGGGCTTGAGGTACTGGCGGGCGAAGTCGCGCACCGAGTCCGTCGTCACCGCGTCGTAGCGCGCCAGGTCCTCGTCCAGGTAGCCCGGGTCGTTCACGTAGTGGTTGTAGCTCTGCAGCACGTCCGCCTTGCCGCCGAAGCCGCCCACCGACTGGAGCCCGGCGAGCATCTGCGTCTCGAAGCGCGTGCGCGCCCGGTTGAGGTCCTGCTGCGAGATGCCGTCGCGGCGCACCTCGTCCAGCACGGCGTCCAGCTCCTTGACGAGCGCGTCGCTGGAGATGCCGGGCCGGGCCACGGCCTCGAGGCTGAAGACGGACTGGGCGCCGAGGCTCTGCTGGCTGGCGCTCACGCTGGTGGCCAGCCCCTTCTCCAGCACCAGGCGCTTGTAGAGGCGGCTGGACTTGCCGGTGCCCAGCGCGTTGGCGAGCACGTCCGCGGTGGCATCACCCTCGCCGAAGTACGGCGGGGTGAGCCACGCCAGCGTCACCATGGGCAGCGTGCCCACCTTCTCATCGTGGCGGATGATCTGCTCCCGGGTGTGCTTCACCTCGGCCACCTGGGGCTTGTCCGGCCTGGCGCCGCTGCGCAGCGTGCC
>NZ_DASVSO010000824.1:0-16906 GCF_036388035.1 Archangium sp. | reverse complement strand
GGTAGTACTGCTCGATGGGCAGCGTGCTCAGGTCCGGAGGCATGCCCTCGTTGCCCTGCACCTGTCCGAGCAGGTCCCCGATGGAGACGTTCCCGGGCAGGCGGTAGAGGGGCGTGTCCGAGCCCCTCTTGAGGGCCACCTCGCCATAGATGTCGATGGGGCCCAGGGCCGAGGAGAGATCGAGGCCGAAGCGGGGCTTGCGGCCGCGTTGGAGCACGGCATCCACGCCCAGCTCCGTCTGGCCGAGCACCACCTCGGCGCGCGCCGCACCGCCGACGCGACCGAGCGTGTTGGCGGGGCCGGCGTTGTCGAGCAGGCCGATGGCGTAGAAGTTCCAGCCCCTGGCCTCCCAAGGCATGTGCACCTTGAGCATGGTGGCGCCGGTGCGCGCGTCGAAGAGGGCGAGCGGATCCCTGCGCTGGGGGCTGAGGAAGTCGGTGGGGTTCCAGAAGCGCGAGGTGCCCCACTTCACGTGCTGCTTGCCGGCGGTGATGAAGAGCGTGCGGCCCAGGTCGAAGCGCAGCCAGGCCTGGTCGAGCAGCATGCGCGGGTCGGCAACGGCATTGGACACCGTCCCCGACGGGATGAAGCCGCCCGAGCCCTCCCGGCGGGTCGGGTCGAAGGTGAGCCGACCGAGGACGAAGCCGCGCAGCCGATCCGTGGGGCGGGCATCGAGGTAGCCGTCCACCAGCATGGGCGCGGAGAAGGAGGTGTTGCCGAAGGACACCCCCTCGTTCCCCTGGGTGAAGGCGCGCAGGTAGAAGCGGCCGCCGATCTTCAGCGGATCCTCGGTGGCCTCCTCCGTGTCGAAGGCGTTGGTGGCGGCCGGGCCGTTGAGGGCCTGCGTGTCGCGGTCCTGCTCGGTGCCCGCGGTGCTGGCGGTGGAGGCCGGGGTGGCCACCGTGTCCGGCGCGGTGGCCGGAGTGGCCGGAGTGGGCTCGGTGGAGTCACCGAAGAGGGAGCCCTCGTCGGGGCGGGCGGCGTCCTCCGGGGCGGGCTTCGCCTCCGGGGAGTCGCCGCCGAAGAGGTCGCCCTCGTTGGGCCGCTCCTGGGCGAGCGCGGGCAGCGTGACGAGCGCCGCGGCCAGGGCGAGGGTGGTGCGGGTGCTCATCGGCTTTTGCTCTCGAGCCAGGCCTTGGTGAAGATGTTGGCCTCCAGGGGGCGGAGGTCCACGGCCTTGATGACGACGACGGTGGAGTTGGCCTTCTCGACCTCGTCATAGAAGCGCATCTCCTGGGGGTACCAGACCTCGGCCTTCTTGGACTCGCTGTAGAGCTTCTGCCACTTGGGGTAGTAGCCCGTGCGCATCAGCCGGCCGGAGAGGGCGAGCTCCTGGCGCTTGAGGATGTTGGAGGTGTCCTTGTCCACCCAGAGCTTCACCACGGGGTAGGCCACGTCGAGGCCCGCCTTGGCCTTGAGGGTGAGCTTGTAGGTGGTGAACTTGCCCAGCTTCTCCTCGCCCTCGAAGGTGGGGTCGAACTCCTCGGCGAGGCGCGACTCGTCGAAGTCGGCGCGGCGGCTGTCGGTGCCGGCGATGCGCTCGCGCTCGGTGCGACGCTCCCACTTGCCGGTGTTGGGGTCGTAGCTCCAGAGGTTCTTCTCCATGCGCAGGTAGCCCTTGCCGGACTCACCCTTGGGCTTGGTGAAGAGGATCATCAGCTTGTCGTCGGTGTCGCGGCGGTAGATGACCGCCTCGCGCACGACGTCCGCTTTGTCCTTCTCCTTGGTCTCCATGTACATGAGCGACTTGTAGTCGCCACCGTTGCGCTGCCGGTCGTCGAGCGTCTCCAGCAGTTGCTTCATCTGGGCCGCGTCGAGGGCGAAGGCGGCGGGGGCGGACAGGAGCACCGCGGCCAGCGCGGCGCCGAGGAGGTTGCGCGAGGTCATGGTCATCACCCGATGTGGTGCATCGCCGTGACGGGCTTCATCCGCGCGGCGAGGAAGGAAGGAATCAGCGAGATGGCGGTGGTGCACAGCGTGATGAACGTGATGGCGCCCAGCACCGAGCCCGCGTTGACGACGAGGTGGAGCTTCTCGGACAGGATGAAGACCTGGACGGCCACCGGCACGGAGACGTCGGCGGCGTTGATGGCCATGCACACGCCCAGGCCAGCCGCGGCACCCACGGCGGTGCCGAGCAGCCCGAGCACGAGCGCCTCCAGGAGGAACATCACCAGCACGTAGCCGCGCTGCATGCCGATGGCGCGCAGGGTGCCGATCTCCCGGGTGCGCTCGCGGATGGCGATCCACAGCGTGTTCATGATGCCCACCGCGATGATGACGAGCAGCACGAAGGTGAGCACGCCGGTGAGGGCGTCCAGCGCGGACACGGTCCACTTGATGAAGGAGATCTCATCCTCCCAGTTGGTGACGTCCAGCTTCTGCCCCGTCCAGGCCTCGCGGTTGACGGTCTCGAACTTCATGAAGAAGGGCTGGGGGTTGTGCTCCATGACCTGGTAGCCCAGCTCGGGCAGGCGCTTGAAGAGGCGCGCCTGGACGGCGGGGATGGAGGACATGTCCTTGAGGTAGAGCATGAGGGCGCCGGTGGCGTCCTCGCGCAGCTGGTAGAGGCCGCGCAGGGTGGAGTTGGGCAGGTAGACGTTGAAGGAGCTGAGCATGCCCACATTGGTGGCGATGGCCGCCACGCGCACGTCCACGGTGTTGTTGGTGCCGCGCATGGTGGGGGCGGAGAGGGTGAGGCTGTCGCCCACCTTCACCTCAAGCTTCTTGGCCTGCTCCTCGAAGATGAGGATGGTGTTGGGCTGGGCCAGGTCCTCGAGCTTGCCCTCGCGCACCTGGACGACCTTGCGGAAGCCGCTCTCGGCGTCCACGTCGATGCCGCCCACGCCCACCTGCACGGAGCCGGACTCGCTGACGAGCTTCACCCAGCCGCGCGAGCGCTGCACGGAGTAGTCCAGCTCGGGCACCTCCTGGCGCAGCTGCTCCAGGAGCTTGGGGTAGCTGGTGACCACTGGAGCGGACTGGCCCGCCGTCACCTTGTAGAAGCCGGCCACGTTGACGTGCCCGGTCATCAGGGTGGTGGCGGACTCGAGCATCGTCGCCTTCATGCCATTGGACAGGCCCATGAGGATGACGAGCAGCGCCGTGACACCGGCGATGGCACCACCGAGCAGCAGCGTGCGGCGCTTGTGGGTGCCGAGGTTGCGGATTGCGATGAGGAGGAGCTGTTGCATGGCTTCACTCGTCCGTCTGCATCGCCTGGAGGGGCGAGACCCGGGTCGCGAGGAACGCGGGATAGAAGGTGGAGAGGGCGGACACCACGAGCACGATGATGAAGGCCTCCACGAGGTTGGACACGTGCAGGCTGGGGAAGAGTCGGGGCCCGGAGAAGAAGAAGTACAGCGCCTCGTTGCTGGCGGGGATGCCGACGCGGCCGAGCAGCTGCATGATGGCGCCGCCCACGGTGGCGCCCACCGTGCCGAACACGAGGCCGAGCACCAGGGTCTCGACCAGCACCATGTTCAGCACGAACGAGCGCTGCGCGCCGATGGCCCGCAGGGTGCCCACCTCGCGCACGCGCTGCAGCGTGGCCATCATCATCGCGTTGTTGATGATGACGAGCGCCACCACGAAGATGATGAAGACGGCGAAGTAGAGCACCAGCTTGGCCACCAGGACGAACTGGCCGATGAGGCCCGAGGCCTTCTGCCAGGAGATGACCCGCAGGGACAGCCCCGAGTCCTTCGCCGAGGTCTGCAGCTCGGCCATCGTCTGCTCGAGCTGCTCCGGGTCCTTGAGGATGATGGCGGCGCTGAGCACCACGCCGCTCTCGAGCTCCTGCTGGGTGTACACCCGGTTGGCCAGCTCCTCGCGGCGCAGCTTCTGGGCGAGGCCGTCGAGCTGCTGGTCCTCGTCGATGAGGCCGGGGGTGGCGTTGGCCACGAGGGAGGCAGTGCCCTCCTCGCCGAAGAGCGCCGACTCGGCGTCCTCGCGCTTCACCTCCTGCACGCCGCTGGCCTCCTGGAGCTTGTCCAGCTCGGCCTTCTTCTCCACGGTGAGGTAGCCGTACAGCTCCCGGAAGGACATGAGGTCCATCAGGTTGAGGGCCCCGGCCAGCGCGGACTTCTCCAGCCCGTCGAACTGGTAGGTGCCGTAGATCTTCACGTTCACGCTCTGCACATAGCCGGTGCGGGTGAAGGCGGAGATGGTGAGGTCGTCCCCGAGCCGGATGCGGTACAGGTCGAGCAGCGGCGCCAGCTCGGCGTAGAACTGCTGGTAGCGCGTGTCGAAGTTGGCGTCGTCCATGGTGAAGAAGACGGGCAGCAGCTTGCCCAGCTCCTGCTCCTGGCTGCCCAGCACGCGCTGGAGCCGCTCCACGGCCTGCTTCGTCTTGATGGGGTCGAGCTGGAAGAGGATCTCCCGCGTCTGCGTCTGGTTCTCCTTCACCCAGCGCTCGAGCTGCGGGTCCGAGGCGATCATCTTGTGGTTGAGAGTGCGCGCTTCCTTGATGAGGTCCAGCCGGCGCGCGGTCTTCAGCTTGAAGAACTCCTCGTAGGAGAACTTGGACAGGAGCATGCCGCGGCGGCCGGCGGGCACCGGCACGCCATCCACGATGCGCATGCGGTCGAAGGTTCCCTGGAAGTTGACCAGGTCGGTGCCCACGTAGCGGATGTAGAGCATGTCGCCATCCGTCACCTGCGGGGCGATGCGGTTCTCCAGGAACTCCAGCGAGCTGAACGGGTCCTTGTCGAAGTCCGCCCAGAAGGCCTCGGAGCGAGCGCGGGCCAGGGCCTCCACGTCCGCGAGGTCCGTGGCCTTGTTGTCCACGATCTCGCTGCGCCGCTTCATGTCCTCCTCGAGGAGGGAGATCATGTGGCGCACGTGCGACTGGATGCTGTGGATCTGCTCGCGCAGCTCGGGCGTCTCGCCCTGGGCGGCCTTCTTGTAGAGGTCGCGCAGGCGCGCCAGCGTCAGGTCCACCGTGTTGCCCGAGGTGATGAGGGCGCCGCTGGTGCCCATGGGCACCACGGTCTTCACGTTGGGGTGCTTGTGCGCCAGCTCCTTGATGCGCGAGAAGTCATCCACCGCGCCCACGTCCGCCTCGCCGCCCATCTGCCCGAAGAGGGCCAGCTCGTCCTTGGACTTGTCCGAGTACACCTGGAGGTGGCCGGCGACGCTGCCGATGATGCTGCGGCTCATCGCCTCGTCCATGCTGTCGACGAAGGCGCCGCCCACCACCACCAGCACGGTGCCGAAGAAGATGATGCCGCCGATGAGGATGTTGATCTTGCTGACGAACAGGTTGCGCAGGGCGACCTGGAGCAAGAGCTTGAGCTGACTCATCAGTGTCCCCCGGAGGAGGCCAGGGCCTGCTGGGCCTCGGCCGGGGTGATGCGGTCGAGGATCTTCCCGTCAGCCAGGCGCACCACCGCGTTCGCGTGGTTCATCACCTTGGCGTCGTGGGTGGAGAAGATGAAGGTGGTGCCCTCCTTGCGGTTGAGCTCCTTCATCAGGTCGATGATGTTCTGGCCGGTGACGGAGTCGAGGTTGGCGGTGGGCTCGTCGGCCAGCACCAGCTTGGGGCGGGTGACGAGCGCGCGCGCCACGGCCACGCGCTGGCGCTGACCGCCGGACAGCTCGTTGGGGCGGTGCTTGGCGTGCTTCTCCAGGCCCACCTGCTCCAGCAGGGTCATCACCCGCTCGCGGCGCTCGGTCGCGTTGAGCTTGCGCTGCAGCAGCAGGGGGAACTCGACGTTCTGGAAGACGCTGAGCACCGAGACCAGGTTGAAGCTCTGGAAGATGAACCCGATGGTGTGCAGGCGCAGGTTGGTGAGCTGGCGCTCGGAGAGCAGCTTGGTGTCCTGGCCATCGACCATCACCACGCCCGCGGTGGCCGTGTCCACGCAGCCGATCAGGTTGAGCGCCGTCGTCTTGCCACTGCCGGACGGGCCGGCGATGGAGATGAACTCGCCCGGGTACACCTCGAGGGTCACCCCTCGGAGCGCGGGCACCTGCACCTTGCCCAGGGAGTACGTCTTGGTGACGTCGGAGAGGGAGACGATCGGCTTGGCGCCGCCGGGTACGGCAGTGAGCTGGGTCATGGCGGGTGCGGTCCTTTCTACGAACCGGGGGAAGGAGGGAGGGGGCTAGCGGAGGGTGTTCCGGCGCGAGCGCGCGGAGGGAGAAGGGGAGGGGGCCTGGGTGCCGGGCTTGCGCGTGAAGCGGGCGCGCCAGCGTTCGGCGGCGCCGGCCAGCTCCTGGCGGTAGAAGTCGCAGAACTCCACCGCCTCTTGCAGCTTGTGGCGGTTGCGCAGCGCGGGCATGGCGAGCGCGTCCTGGCACAGCCCGGCCAGGGCGTCCATGGAGGAGGTCGCCAGCTCGAGCCGGTGATCCCAGCCCGCGCTGTTGAAGACGTAGTAGTGCCGGCGATCACCGGGGATGCTGGCCGGGTCCACGAGGCCGCTGGCCTGGAGCTGGCGGATGTTGGTGGACACCGAGGCCGGGCTCACCCGGAGCTGCTCGGCGAGCTCCCCGAGCGCCAGCGGCTTCTCGGTCAGCAGCAGCAGCCCGAGGATGCGGCCGCCGATGCGCGGCACGCCCTGGCGCTCGAAGAACAGGCCCATCGACTCGATGAACCGTTCCTCCTCGGCGCTCAACTCGTCCTGCGGCATGCGCGGCACCCCCGGAGCCCGGAAGTCGCGCACCATGTCCGCGTCTGGACATTCAGTCAATACTGAAGGAACTGATGCCTGGACCCCAGAGAGCCGGGGTGGATGTGCGCGACGGTGGCAGGCTGTCGCCCTCGGCACCGTGCGGGCCCGGGAGCTGCTCGTGACCTCGAAATGATGCTCGCGGCCTCGGGGTGAGGCCGCGAGCAGAGGGAGCATTCTCGCGGGGTGATTGCCTGCTTAATAGGTCTTCTCACCCTTGTGGCCGCTCATGTCGCCGGAGCCGCCCACGTCACCGCCCACGTCGCCGGAGCCGCCCACGTCGCCGCCCACGTCGCCGCCCACGTCACCGGAGCCGCCCAGGTCCTTGTCGATGGGCTGATCCAGGCCCGAGCCGCCCGTGTCACTGGGGGGCTGGTTGATGCCCGTGTCCGAGCCCATGCCGCTGCCACCCATGTTGGTGTCCAGCGAGATGCTCTTGGCCACGTTGTCCGTGCCCTGGATGTCGAAGCTGGCGCGGACCTGCTGGCCCTCCTTGAGATCCTTGACGTGCTTGACGGTGGGATCATCGATCTTGATGTTGCGGCCGACCTTGATCGGGATGATGCCGTTGTCGGTCCTCAGGTGGAGCAGGCTGCTGCTGCTCTTCACCACGGTGCCGGAGACTTGCTTCTCGCCCATCTGCTGGCTGGCGCCCATCTGGCCCTGCATCTGGCCGCTCTGGCCGGAGCCCATCTGACCGCTCTGGCCGGAGCCCATCTGGCCACTCTGGCCGGAGCCCATCTGGCCACTCTGCCCAGCACCCCCGTAGGCGTCACCGCCCAGCTGGCCACTCTGGGTCTGCGGGTTCTTGTTCTTGGTGTCGTCGTTCGCCAGCGCCATGCCAGAGCCCAGCAGCGCCACGGACGCGAACAGCCCCACAAGTTTCTTCGTCATGTGATGTCTCTCCTGGTCAGGCGGTGGCCGTGCCCCCCATGGCCGTGCCCCCCGCATGGAAAAACCTAGGTGCGGTGTGGGAATGGGACAGGGAGAGGTCGGGAAACGGGCGTGCTTGAGCCCTCCTCGGGCGTCTTGTGGTGGAACGTCGCTCTGCCTGGAGGGCAGGCAGCTTGAACCCGATAGGGCTTTTCCCCTACCGTCAGGGATATCCGACCGCGCTGGCCCCCTGGGCTGGCACAGACAGGAGACGCTTCCCACATGCCTCCGCCGTCCAAGCAGACCGCGAACGCCCCCGTCGAGCCGCTGCCCGCGCCCTCGTTTCCGGCCATCGAATCCTTCATCGAGCGCGCCTCCACCGAGGAGGTGCAGTCGCTCTTCGCCCCGGTGAAGAACGAGCTGGCCAACCTCAAGGGCCCCAAGGCGGAGCAGGCCAAGAAGGCCCAGACGGCCATCTCCCGCGCCGAGGAGCTGCTGGGGGTGCTGCTGGAGACGCGTGAGCGGCTCGTCGCCGAGTCCAAGGGTAAGGGCCGGAAATAACTGGCCTTTTTGGGATTTGATCGCCCTTTTCGTGGATCACACGCAACTGCGTCGGGCGATCACCGATAATTCAAGAGTGAGAGCGCCGGACCCCACCGGGCTCTGAACCTGGTCGTCCATTGCCTGGAGAAGAACCATGAGTGTTAAGGGAATCGACAGCTCGCTGAACATGCCGCGGATGTCCACCAACCTGACGACGGCCCGGGTGACCCCGGACACGAGCTTCGCGGCTCGCGTGCAGTCCGGCGTTGGCACCGCGGCCAATGTGGTGGCGGGCGGCGTGGGCATGGCGGCCAACCTGGTCCCCGGCGGCTCCGTGGTGTCCGCCGCGGTGTCCTCGCTGACCACCTTCAGCGGCTCGAGCGGCTCTGGCTCGGCCCCCTACGTCGGCGCGGCCCTGTCCTCGGGCGGCGTGCCCGCGAACACCACGGTGGGCGCCGGTGGCGGCATCCCGGGTGGCAGCACCGGCGGCACCGGCGGCGTCAACGTGGGCGGTAACAGCAACGTGGGCGGCGAGTTCAACGGCGAGATGCAGAGCATGTTCGCCGAGCAGAAGAAGCTCCTGGGCATGCAGATCTCCATGCAGAAGGAGAATCAGGTGTTCAGCACCATTTCCAACGTGCTGAAGACGCGGCACGATACGTCCAAGAACGCGATCGGCAACATCCGCTAACGCGGACGCTGTCGGTCTCTGGGGTCCGGGGTTCGGAGGGACGCGGTTGCTCCCTCCGGGCCGTCCCGGGCCAGAAAAGGAAGCGGACGTCACATGGCGGAGACTTCGGAGATCTCGGGCAGCCTCGTTCCCCTCGCTCGGCGTGAGGCAATGATCCTCCTCGAGGCGGGCTATCTGTGGCTCGACATGGGCCAGTTCGACAAGGCGCGTGAAATCTTCGCTGGAGCCGCGGTGCTGATGCCCAAGAGCGAGGTGCCGCAACTGGCGCTCGGTTCGCTCGAGTTCGCGCAGGGTCGGCACGACAAGGCGTTGCAAGCCTATCGGGCGGCCCAGCGGCTCGCCCCCAACTCCGGTCTACCGCGGGCACACGCCGGCGAGGCCCTGCTGTTCATGGGGAAGGTCCCGGAGGCGCTGAAGGAGCTGAAGGCCGCCATGGATCTGGAGCCCGAAGGTGACGGGGCGCGCCTGGCCAAGGCGCTGCTCGAGGCGAAGGAGGCGGGGGCCCTGCCTCCCGCCGCCGCGAAGAAGTAGGATGCGTTGACAGGAGGTCATGCCGATGTCGGTCGGTGGAGTTGGACGAGGCGGCGGAAAGGGACGTGCCGGGGGCGCCAAGGGGCCCGCCGGCAAGGCGCCAGCCGGCAAGGCAGGGGCGGCAGGTTTTGGTGGCGCGGTGGATCGCGCCGCGGGTCTGGTGGGACCATCCGGTGCGGTGGGTTCCAGCAACGTGCAGGGGCCTCAGGCCGCGGATCCCATCACCTCCCAGGCGCTTGCCATCGCCAAACAACTGAAGAACGGGGACTTCAAGAGCAAGGAAGAGGCGACGCGCAAGCTCGTCGCCGAAGTGCTCAAGGAGAAGCTGCGGATGAAGTCGTCGGCCTTGACCACCAAGATCGCCGACGCCCTGCAGGATGATCCCCGTCTGAATCAGGCCCTCGAGCGGTTGTGGTCGAAGGCTGAGTGAGCGGCGCTTGGGGCTCGGCGAAGACAAGAAGGTTCTCCTGGAGAAGTACGGCCCCTACGTGCGGTCGCTGGCGGCGACCGTGCGCAGGCAGTTCTCCGCCCAGCTCGAGCTCGACGAGCTCATCGCCTACGGTCAGATTGGCCTCCTGGAGGCGGCCGATCGGTTTGATCCCAAGGTAGGAGCCAACTTCCTCACCTTTGCCCACTACCGCATCAAGGGCGCCATCTACGATGGCCTGCGCAAGATGGGGGTGCTCAAGGGAGGCGATGCCCGCGCGGCCTATACGGGTGAGCGGGCCGCCGCGTATCTGGGAAATCTTTCGGATCGCGAGCAGGGAGGAGGCAACCGCGGGGGGTCCATTGACGATGATGTCATGGATATCTCCAACGCGGTGGCGGGGCTGGCGATGGTGTTCGCCACCAGCCTCGAAGGTGCGGACACGCTGGGCATCTCGGACGAGTCCCTGCCGGCGGATCAACGGCTGGAGCTCGAGCAGCAGCGGGTGAGGGTGAGGGCGGCCATCGAGCAGTTGCCGGAGAAGGAGCGCCGGCTGCTACAGGGCTACTACTTCCAGGGCAAGACGCTGGAAGAGGCGGGAGCGGAGATCGGGCAGTCGAAGAGCTGGGCGTCTCGTCTGCACGCGCGGGCGATCGAACGGCTCAAGGAACTGTTGAACGAGGAGGACTCTTCCTCCCCTGAGGATTCAAGGAGGCAATCAAATGGCGGGTCCGATGGCCGGCGTCTCGGCAGCTCAGGTCGCCCAGCAGAAGGTGCAGGATCAGGGCGCCCAGCAGGTCAACAAGCAGGGGGCCTCGAAGTTCGACGCGGCCCTCGCTAACAAGGCTCAGGGCCCGGAGCAGGCCCAGGCGGCTCAGGCGGCCCAGGCCACCCAGCGCACCGAGCAGGTGCGTCAGGCCGAGGCCGTCAACAAGACGGAGAAGGCGGCGCTCAACAAGGTGAACACCGCTGGCCAGGAGCCCGCCACCGCGCGCGGCGCCGAGGCCGTCACCGGCAAGCAGGAGGCGAGCAAGAGCGGCAGCATGCTCTCGCACGTCGTCAGCGAGCTGGAGCAGGGCCAGCTCAACATGGAGAAGCTCATCAAGGCCGGCGCCTCGGGGAAGAACTTCTCCAACGCCGAGCTCATCTCGCTCCAGGCGGGTATGTACAAGTACACCCAGGAGCTGGACCTGACGAGCAAGGTGGTCGAGAAGGCCACCAGCGGTCTCAAGGACACCCTGAAGACCCAAGTGTAGCAAGCGGCCGGCCTCGCCGGTCCCCCAGAAGGGCGTCTCCTCCGAGTGGGAGGGGGCGCCCTTTCGCGTTTTCCCGCCTCTTTCCGGGTTGGGTCTTGTTGGAAACAAGGCGCCACATCTAAGCTAGGACCGCCCATGACGCTCCGACCGTACGCGCTCGCCGCCCTCCTCGCCCTCGTGCTGGGGACTGGCTGCTCCATCGACCTGCAGCACGATCTCACTGAGCAGGACGCCAATGAGATCTACGTGCTGCTCAGCAAGAACGGCATCGCCGCCACCAAGATGAAGGAAGAAGGCGGCAACGAGCTGCGCTTCCGCATCGTGGTCCCCAAGGCGGACGCCGCCCAGGCCGCGGAGCTGCTGCGGGCGTACTCGCTGCCGCGCCCGATGGAGAAGGGGCTGAGCCACTTCGCCAAGGGAGGCATGGTGCCCACCGCCACCGAGGAGCGCGCCATGCTGCTCAAGTCGCTCGGCGGTGAGGTGTCCAACGCGCTCAACCAGATCGACGGCGTGCTGGAGGCCCGGGTCATCGTGATGATCCCGGAGAACAACGACCTGACGCAGCCGGAGAACAAGCCGATGCCCTCCTCGTCGGTGTTCATCAAGTACCGGCCCGGCCCGAAGAACCAGCCGCCCATCCAGGCGGAGGACGTGCGCAAGTTCGTCTCCACGTCGGTGCCGGAGCTGAAGCCCGAAGCGGTGACGGTGCTGCTGACGGCCGCGGTCGCCCCCGACGCCGAGGTGAGCGCCGAGAGCCGCCTGCAGGACGTGATGGGCATGCGCATGACGGCGGCCAGCGTGGGCCAGTTCCGCATGATGGCCGGCGTGGCCGTGCTGATCATCCTGGCCTCCATCGGCCTGTCGGCGTGGACGCTGATGCGCGGCGGTGGTGGCGCCGCCACGGCCCGGGCCCGCTCCAAGCAGTGACCGTCGTTTCCCTGGAACGTCTCTCTCCCGCGGGGTGACCGTTGGACCAGTTCTTCACCTCGCTGAGCAAGCGACAGACGATGATGCTGCTGACCGCCATTACCTTCGGCGGTCAGGAGGGCATCAGCGCGCTGGAGCACCTGCCCGAGGATGAGGCGGAGCTGCTCCAGCACCGGGCGCAGGAGATCTCCCAGATTCCGCGCGAGAAGCGCATCCCGCTGATGGTCCAGGAGATCAAGCGGCTGGTGCGGGATCGGCGCGGGCAGCTGTGGAGCGCGGATCCGGAGCGTCTGGCGGGCCTGCTCAAGCGCGAGCGCTTCGCCGTGGTGGAAGTGGTGCTGCGCGCGCTGCCGGCGACGCTGGCGGACGCGGTGCGCTCCCACCTGCCGTCCACCGGGCGGGTGAAGTTCACGCGCGAGGTCCGGCCCCAGGTGCTGGACATCGTGCGCTGGAAGCTGGAGGAGCTGCTCGCGCGCGAGTCCGCGGCGCACGTGCCCTTCAAGTTCACCGACGTGCTGTTGCTGCAGACGCGTGAGCTGCTCACCGTGTGTGATCGGCTGGGGGCGCGTGTGCTGGGGCCGGCGCTGGCGGGCCTGCCGGACGCCGAGCGGGAGCCGGCCTTCGCGGCACTGCCGCCGCACCTGCGCCAGCTCGCCACGCGGGCTGTGTCGGCCAATGCCCCGCGCAAGCTCGCCGAGGAGGACGCCAAGGCGCAGCTCGAGCAGTACGGGGGCCTGCAGAGCCTGGCCGCCGCCATCCGGGGAGCCGGTGCGCACCGGTTGGCGCGCGCGAGCGTGGCCCAGTCCCCCGAGTTCGCGGCACGCCTGCTGGAGAAGCATCGCGGTGAGTTCGGGCAGGTCCTCGGCAAGTGGATTCGCGAGGAGCGCGCCAAGCCGACGAGCCGCGGCGATGGTGGCCGCACGGACATCGTCACGGACCTGGAGCGGCTCGCGGCCCGAGGCCTCATCGAGCGCCCGGTCCGGGTCACTCCGGCGCGTCCGCCCTCACTGGGTCCTCCTCCGGCCGTGGGCAAGCCGGCGGCGCCTCCTCAGGCGCGGGGTCCGTCCATGTCGCGGGAGATGCGCGCGGGGGCCACTTCCGAGCCCTCCTCCGTCCGGCGCTCCCTGTCCTCCCAGTCAGTGGCGGGCGTGCGGAGGGATCCCATCGCCGATCGCGAGGCGCGCCGGGCGGGGGCCATGGGCCCGGGCTACGCGGGACGTCAGCAGGAGGACGCGGCGGACTCCTCGCGGGTGAGTCGGGTGGCTCAGCGGAAGGATCGGCAGGAGCCGTCCCTGGCGCGGGAGCCCACTGGAGTCCGGAGCGGGCCGGCACCGACGCGGGGCCCCACCCGGTCTCGCGTCGACGAGCCGGTCGCCGCGGAGCCGGAGGGCTCGCGCGTCTTCCGCTCCCCGGTGGCGCGCACGCACAGCCGGAGCGCCGTGTCCCGCGTCGAGCCCGAGGTGGAGTCCGAGCGCCCGCCGCGGGTGGTGGGCACCAATACCTCCCCGCCAGCCGTGACAGGGGAGGGGACGAGCGTTCAGCGGCGCTCTCGGCCGGGTGTACAGGGTACGAGTGGGCGTGGACCGCGGGGCGGAACGCGCTAGCATCCCGCTGACAAGGAGCTTTCGATGGCGATCGGCAAGGTGATCAAGGGCGATTCGGCGGCCGAGTCGCTGCCCAGCGGGGATCGGCCGGCATTGCGTCCGCCACCGCGCGCGGGCGTGATGAACGCCGAGGTCTTCGATGCCCGGCAGACGGCCCAGGGCATCATCGAGGAGGCGCAGCGGGAGAAGGAGCGCATCCTCGCGGAGGCCCAGAAGGAGCGCGAGGACGTGCTGGCCAAGGCGCGCGAGCAGGGCAAGCAGGAGGGAATGGCCCAGTCCACGGAGCTCATCCTCCGCGCGAAGATGCAGGCCGGGGACATCCTGGCCCGGCAGGAGCAGGACGTGGTCGCCCTGGCGTGCAAGATCGCCGAGAAGATCATCGGCCGCGACGTGGAGCGAGACCCGACGCTGCTGGCGGACATCTGTGCCAAGGCCATCGAGGAGCTGCGCAACGCTCGGGCGGTGGTGCTCCGGGTGAATCCCAAGTCGGCGGCGGTGCTGCGCGCTCGCAAGGCGGAGCTGATGGAGCTCATCGGCCGGGCGGTGGACGTGGCCATCCGCGAGGACCCGGATGTGGCCCCGGTGGGCTGCATCGTGCAGACGGAGTTCGGCACGGTGGACGCGCAACTGCCCACCCAGTTCGAGATGCTGCAGAACGTGCTGTTCCCGGAGCAGGGCAAGAAAGAGGGCCCTCCGTAGCCATGGCGATCGATCTCTCGCGCTACTCCGCGCTGATCAAGGAAGCGCCGCTGTACCGGGTGCGTGGCCGCGTCACCGAGCTGACGGGTCTGGTCATCAAGGCGAGCGTGCCCGGCGTGCGCGTGGGCGAGCTGGTCATCATCAAGGGCCACGGCAGCCGCGGCTCCGTGAAGGCCGAGGTGGTGGGCTTCCAGGGCGACGAGGTGATGCTCATGCCCCTGGGCGAGCTGTACGGCATCGGTCCGGACAGCGAGGTCATCCCCACCGGCAGGCCCCTCTCCATCAAGTGCGGGGATGGGCTGCTGGGCCGCGTGCTCAATGGCATTGGCGAGCCCATGGACGGCAGTCCGCTGCCCGAGGGCCTGTTCGACTGGTCGGTGGACCGCGACTGTCCGGACCCCTTCAAGCGCCAGCGCATCGAACGCCCGCTGCCACTCGGGGTGCGCTGCATCGACGGACTGCTCACCGTGGGCGAGGGCCAGCGCGTGGGCCTCTTCGCCGGCTCCGGCGTCGGCAAGTCCACGTTGATGGGGCAGATCGCCCGCAACACCAAAGCGGACCTGTGCGTGGTGGCGCTGATCGGCGAGCGTGGTCGCGAGGTTCGCGAGTTCATCGAGGACGCCATGGGCGAGGAGGGCATGAAGCGCTCCGTGCTGGTGTGCGCCACCTCGGACCAGCCCAGCCTCGTGCGTCTGCGCGCCGCCTACGTGGCCACGGCCATCGCCGAGTACTTCCGCGAGCGCGGCGGCAACGTGCTCTTCATGCTCGACACGGTGACGCGTCTGGCCCGTGCCCAGCGTGAAATCGGCCTCGCCATCGGTGAGCCCCCGGCCCGCCAGGGCTACCCGCCGAGCGTGTTCTCCATGCTGCCGCGCATCCTCGAGCGCACGGGCAACTCGGACAAGGGCAAGTGCACCGCCATCTACACCTGCCTCGTGGCCGGCGGTGACATGGAAGAGCCCATCGCCGACGAGGTCCGCGGTATTCTCGACGGCCACTTCATCCTCAACCGTGCCCTGGGCGAGCGCAACCAGTGGCCCGCCATGGACGTGCTCGCCAGCCTCTCCCGTGTGATGAGCGGCATCGTCTCCAAGGAGCACAAGAAGGCGGCGGGCAAGCTGCGCGAGACGCTCTCCACGTACGAGAAGCAGCGCGACCTCATCCTCCTGGGTGCCTACCAGTACGGGACGGACCCCCGGACGGACTACGCCATCGACAAGTACGACGCCATCATCGACTTCCTCAAACAGGACACCCACTCCAACAGTGGTTTCGAGGAGACGGTCGAGCAGCTCATCGCCCTCTTCGCCGACTGAACCGCGGGGAGTGACGCGGGGGGGGCGTTCCGGAGTAGGATGCGGGCACCATGCCCCCCTACCGGTTGCAGGTCCTGCTCGAGATGCGCGAGCGCGCGAAGGAGGAGGCCGAGCAGGCCTTCTCCAACGCCGTCAAGGCGCTGGAAAAGGAGAAGGCCGAGCAGAAGCGGCTCGAGCTGGAGCTTGAGACGCGCAAGGCCGAGCGCAAGCAGAAGGTGCTGGCCTACTCCCAACAAGTCATGGCCAAGGGCGCCGGCATCAACGGCCTCACCATGATGAACCGCTACGAGGAGCGCCTCAAGGACGAGGAGGCCCAGGTCGCCCTGGAGATCGAGCGGCAGAAGGAGGCCGTCAAGGTCGCCGAGCGGCTGGTGGAGCAGCGGCGGCGGGAGATGGCGGAGGCGGCCAAGGAGCTCAAGGCCATCGAGAAGCACAAGGAGACCTGGCAGAAGCAGCTCCGGGCCGAGCGACAGGCCAAGGAGGAGCTGAACCAGGAGGAAATCGGGAACACCTTGTTCCTGATGCGCCAGCGCAAGTAACCTCGGGGTCCCCCAGGCGGTGTGACGCGATGAGCCGAGTCGAAGACGATCGTCAGGCACAGAAGGCCGCGGAGCGGCTCGTCCAGGAGAAGCGTCTCCAGGAGTCCAAGAACAAGCAGCGCACGGAGGGCGAGAACGCCTTCTCCAAGCTCGTCCAGCAGCAGAAGGCTCCCCAGGCCCAGCAGCAGCAGCAGGGCATCGGGAAGTCGGTCCTGGCACGCCTGCAGCAGGAGGCGAAGACGGAGCAGCGCGGGGATACCCAGCGCACCCTGCACCGCCAGACGGACAAGGCCCAGGGCGAGCGCACCCAGCAGGCGCGCACGGGCGAGGGCGAGCGGCTGACGCAAGGGCGCCAGACGGACTCGGCCCAGACGAGCCAGGCGACCCAGAGCCGGCAGAACGACCATGGCGTGGTGCACACGCGCGCCGAGTCGCGCCTCGCGGACGCGAAGACGACCGACGATGCCCTGGGCGAGCGCGGCGAGGCGCTGAGCAAGGGCAGCGAGAACGCGGCGGCCGGCTCCCAGGCGGGTCGGAGCAAGGGCGCCCTCAAGGCGGACGCGGACGGCGGCGGCAAGGGCGGCGGGGAGGGGAAGGACAAGAAGGACGGCGCGCCGGAGCTGGCCGCTGGCTTCCGCTTCAACCCCGCGCTGATGGCGCCCGTGCCGGTGGCCAAGCCCAAGCCGGGCGCGGGCTCCGAGCGGCTGCGCGCCATCGCCAACGAGATCGCCCAGAAGATCGTCGAGCGGGTGCGGGTAGGCACCAATGCCGCGGGCCACGCGGAGTTCCAGATCGACCTCCGGGGCGACGTGCTCAGCGGCCTGTCCAT
>NZ_DASVSO010000823.1:0-5053 GCF_036388035.1 Archangium sp. | reverse complement strand
GAGCCTGGGTGCCAGCGCCCACCGAGAGCCAATGGGCCTCCTTCACGCTGTCGGGGACGGCGAGATGGGGCTGGAGGGACTCGCCGGGAGGGACGACGACGGCGCGCAGGGCCCCGCTGAAGCCATGGGAGACCAGCGCCGCGCGGGGAGCGCGCGCTTCAGGGGCCGCGGCCATGGCGTACTGAGCCAGGAGGAGCAGGGCGGCGACGGCGAAGAGGATGACGGAACGATTGAGGGGCAAGCGAGTACGAAAAGAATTCACGCGCACTCTGCACAGTTGGCCGAGAGGGAAAATTCCTTCGGACGCCCGGCTGGCCCCAGGGACCCGGGTGAACACGGGAAAAGACATGGCCGGCAACCCCTCCTCCGCGGACAGAGGGGCTACCGGCCAGGTGTGAGCGGTGGTGAAGCGCGTCCCGAGAGGCGCGGAGGGGCGAGGCCGGCTCAGCGGATGACGGGGACGACTTCCTTCGTCCACTGCGCGATGTGGTTGGACGTGGAGATGTCCTGGATGGGGAGGACGAGCGCCGGGTAGCTCGGGTCCTGGCCGAGCGCGACCTTGTCCGGGTCCACGGCAGCGATCCACAGCAGGGTGCCGCTGGTGTTCTCATCACCGGTTCCGGCCGGCGGCGGGTTGCGCAGCCCGTACTTGCGGGTGGAGGAGAAGGTGAACCACTGCAGCCGCGAGCCCGGCTCGCGCGTGCGCTGGTAGAGGAAGGGCGCCCACTTGGGGAAGGAGTTGGTGAGGCCCGTCCCGGTGTCGCGCTTGCCCGGAGCGTTGGCGCGGGCGAGCTCGATGGGCGTGGCCCCCGCCTCGGCCTTCACGGCGAACAGCCGGGCCGAGGGGTCGCTGTCTGCGTTGCAGTCCTTCACGAAGTTGCCGCTCGGGCAGGTGGACTCGTCGTAGAGGAGGAAGGTGTTGTCCGGCGAGAGGGCCGGGTAGTAGCGGTTCTTGCCCTCCACGGCGGGCACGAGCGTCACCGGCGCGCTCCAGCCCGCGCTGGTGCGGTTGACCATCTGGATGGCGCCCTTGCCGAAGCGTTGGTTGGTGCCCTTCACGCCCACGCTCACGAAGGCGATCTTCTGCCCGTCCAGGGACCAGTCGGGGTGGTTGGCCGGGTGGGTGCCGCTGCCGGTGCCCGGGAGGCTCTGCGTCTTCTTGCCGGTGTTGCCGTCGAAGAGCATCAAGTTGAAGTCGGTGGCGCCCGTGTCGGCGTAGACGCCCACGTACTGCGAGCCGTCCGGGTTCCAGGACTCGAAGATGCTCTTGTCCGGCGAGGCGGCGCCCTGGTTGTAGGGCACGAGGGGCGTCTTGCTGCCCACGTCCATCAGCACGATGCGCCCGGAGTTCTGGCCGCTGGCCTCGGCGACGAGCTTCTTCCCGTCGCGCGACAGCGCATGGCAGCCGATGCACTCGCCGCCCGCCACCTCGGGGCCGGCGAACTTCTCGCCGGTGGTCTGCGAGGCGCTCTTGAAGTCGAAGCGCATGATGGCGCTGCCGTTGGAGGTGGTCCAATAGTAGAGGCCGCCGGTGAGGTCATCGCGCGAGAAGGAGAGGGAGAGCGACGCGGCGGTGCCCACCTGCGTGCCCGAGTCATCCGTGCCGCGCAGCGTGACGGTGACGGGCTCGCCGCCGCGGTTGGTCTGGGCGAGCCACAGCCAGGTGTTGTCGTCCGGCCGGTAGATGCAGCCGCCGTTCATCGGCAGGGTGCAGCGCAGGTAGACCTTGAGGTCGGTGACGGCGTTCTGGAAGGCGAGCTCGAAGAGGGTGTTGGACGTGCCGGGCAGGAAGTGCAGCTCCGCGCCGCGCATGTTGGGCGGCATGAGCACGCCGTCGTTGGGGTAGACGAGGTCGGGCTTGCGCGTGGTGCTGGCGGGGCCGGCGAAGAGCGCCGAGGCGTTGTCGGGCGCGGTGGGGGAGGCGGGGTCCTTCACGCTCGCCTGGAGCTTCACGGACACCCGGGTCGTCCCGCGCACGGTGCCGGCGAGGGCCGAGACCGTCGTCACCCCGCCCTGGTTCTTGTAGGTGGTGAAGGTGCTGCCCGAGAAGCCGCCGATGAAGGTGTTGTCCACCGAGAAGCGGACCTCGGAGGAGATGTCGCGCGTCTTGCCGTCCGCGAAGGTGCCGGTGGCGCGGTAGCTGAGCGAGGCGGGGGTCTGTCCGGCCTCGATGACGAGCACCTGGTCCGCGGGCTCGACGGTGATGGCGGTGAGTCCGGCGAGCGGCTCGCCACTGTTGTTGCCGCCCCCCGTGGGCGGGTCACCCGTGCCTCCGTCGCATCCGGTGGAGGCCAGGAGGAGCAACGCGAGGGCAGTGGAGAGAAGAGCGGGAATGCGCATGCGGCGCATTGTCGCTCATTGAGCATCCGGCGGAAAAACAAGAGGCCGGCAGTCCCTCGGGAGGAGGAACTGCCGGCCTCAGAGCGGCGGACCGGGTTCGAACCGGCGACCCCGAGCTTGGGAAGCTCGTGCTCTACCAACTGAGCTACCACCGCGTTGCAAGCAGGCCCAAAGTAAGGACCCGGACCCGGCTTGTCAACGAGAAGTAGCGGGGGGCGCTACTCGCCTTCCTCGACGGTGAGTTGGTAGGCGTCCTGGAAGTTGGCCTCGCGGTTGCGGGCATCGCGCACCTCCAGGAGGTAGACGCCGGGCTCGGCGCTGTAGCGGATGACCTCGGGCTGGTCCCCCTTGGCGCGATCGGACGTCTGCACGAGGGACGGCTTTCCGTCCTCGCCCAGGCGGTGGAGGTAGAGGCCCACGTCCACCTTGAGGATGCCCAGCAGCGTGGCCTTCAGCGGGGTGCGCACGGGCCGCTCCGACAGGTCCAGTCGGTAGAAGTCCGAGTCCTTCACCGGGTAGACGGTGCCGCGCACCGCGCGGCCCGTCGCCAGCTCCGTGGCGCGGTCCGGGGTGTTGTTGGGCTCGCGCTCCTCGCTGCCGTTGTCGGGGACGGTGGTGACGGAGAGGCGGTAGGGCTGGTCCGCGTTCTCGTAGTCGCGCACCCATTTGTTGTCCACCTTGCGCGCGGCGCTCTGCACCCGGAAGTAGCAGGTGCCGCCGCAGGCCACGTTGTTGAGGCGCTCGGGCTCCTTGATGGCGCCCTCGTTGACGCGCTGGACCACCGTCTCCTTCTGCCCGTCGCCCTCGGGGGGCTCGATGACGGACAGCTCCAGGTCCATGCGCTCCACGCCGGCCAGCTCCAGCTTGGCCAGCACCGGCTCGGTCGTCTTCAGCATGAAGTGGTCGACGTCGCCCTTCGAGAGGAAGCCCTCCTTGTAGCCGGACAGCGGCAGGGGCGTGGCCTTGTACAGCTCGTCGTTGGGCTCGAGCTCCGCGTTCGCTCCGGCCTCCTCCAGGGACACCGTCAGCGAGTAGGACTTGTCCGAGTTGAAGCCGCGCTTCGCCTCCTTGCCCGACCCCGTCCAGCCGCTCTTCACCACCAGGTACACCACGCGATCGCTCGCCCGCACACCGATGTTGCGCAGCGTGAAGCCCTCGCCCTCCGTGCCCTTGGGCGTGGTGAAGAGGGGGGCCTCCGCCGCCGAGAGCACCGACAGCTCCGGCCGCACGCCCTCGATGGCGGTGAGCTCGATCTTCAGCGCCACCGCGGGGGGCTCCTCCGCCGCGCCCGGCTGAAGGCCCTGGCCCGGGACGGGCACGGGAACCTGGAACTGCGGCGCGCTCCCGGACGGCGGCTGTGCCTGGGGCTCCGTACCGGACGGGGTGCCCTCGCCCGTGGGGGCATTCGCCGGGGCCTCGGCCGGAGGCGGCGTCGCCTCCCCACTGGGGGCCGTCTCGGAGGAGCCGGGAGGCGGAGTGCCCTCGGGAGTCGGGGCCGAGCCCGGGGCGCTCGGAGCCGGGGGCGGGGTGGCGGGGGCGGCCGTCTCGGGCAGCTCCAGCCGGTACCAGTCCTCGTCACCCGCGTGGCCGAGGAAGCCCATCATCGCCTGGCCGAGCTGCACCGGAGAGGCATCCACGGCCCGGTCATTGGGCTCGCGCTCCACTCCGTCCTCGGGGGCGTGGTAGCGCACGTCGAGGGTGTAGGCCCCGCCGGTGCCCTTGCGCGCCGAGGCCACGCGCACCCAGCGCTCGCGCTCGACGTAGAGGTTGGGGAAGCGCTCCGGCTTGCCATCCCCCGCGCTGTTGATGAGGGCGCTGCGGATGCCGGGGCCGTCGTACACCTCCAGCAGCACGTCCCCGCCGGGGATGCCGGAGACGCTGACGTCGGCCACGCTCGGGCCGCCGGGGGCGAGCCGGTACCAGTCCTCGTCGGGCTTGGACGGATCCGCGCCCAGGCTGGCACTCACCGTCGCGTCCCTGCCGAGGGTGAGCGCCTGCTCGGTCCGCTCGTTGGGCTCCTTCTCGTTGAGCAGCTCGGGCCCGGTGACGACGGGCCCCGCGTCCGGCACCTCGCTGTCCTTCTTCGGGCAGCCGGCGAGCAGCGCGCACAGGCAGATCCACCCCAGACGTCGCATTCCGTTCCCTCGTGGCATTCGAGCGCCTACTCAATCCCCTGGCGCCCGGGTGTCAAGGTTCGCCAACAGCCGTGCTGGCGCTTTCATCCCGGGCCGGGGATTGGAGGTGCGGACAGAGGGGTGACGTTCCCGGCCCGTCTGGACGGGCCCGGAGGGTGAAGCGGGAAGGGAGACGCCCCGGGCGGGGCGTCAGATGGCGGCTGACTTCCTCTTGCCGCCGAAGTGGCGGAAGAAGTCAATGATCTCCTGCTCGGCGACCTTGGCGTCCGTGGCGTCGGCGAACTCCGACTCGAGGAACATGCCACCACAAGACTCGCAGGTGTCGTAGTGCAGGGGGTGCTGGCGATCACCACCATCCACCCGGATGAGATCCACCTGGCACTCAGGGCACTGGCCGGTGAGCGCTTCCGCGTCCACCTTGCCACCCTGGCTCTCCAGTCCGGGCAGGTTGTTGTGGAGCAGGATCCGGTTGAGATCCGCGACGTCGATCCACAGCCCGCCGCACTCTCCACACTTGCGCAACGTCTCGTGGTCCCCTTCGAGATCCACCATTTCGACGCTGCAACCGGGGCAATTCA
>NZ_DASVSO010000822.1:0-2096 GCF_036388035.1 Archangium sp. | reverse complement strand
CACCCTGGGCCGCGCCGCCAAGCGCGCCAACATCGTCGCCAGCGACGCGCGGCTCGCCTCCGAGGGCGTGGAGATCTTCGAGACCGACCGCGGCGGCGACGTCACCTACCATGGCCCCGGGCAGCTCGTCGGCTACCCCATCTTCCTCCTGCCCGAGCAGCGGCACGACGTGCGCCGCTACGTGCGCGACGTCGAGCAGTGCGTCATCCGCACCCTCGCCGAGTACGGCATCACCTCCGGCACCATCCCCAAGTGGCCAGGCGTGTGGATTGGCGAGGAGACCTCGCCCGACGCCCGGAAGATCGCCGCCATCGGCGTGCACCTCTCCCGCTGGCTCACCAGTCACGGCTTCGCGCTCAACGTCAACACGCACCTGCCGCACTTCAACCTCATCGTCCCCTGTGGCATCCGCGAGGCGGGCGTCACCTCGCTCCAGAAGGAGCTGGGCCGCTCCGTGCCCGTGGCCGAGGTCGAGGACAAGGTGGCCCGGCACTTCGCCGAGGTCTTCGAGCTCCCGCTCGCCGAGCCCAAGCCCCTCACGCGCACGGTGAGCGTCACGCTGATGCGCGGGCACGGGCCGGAGGCGCGGGTGCTGCTGCTGCGTCGGCGTCCCGAGCGCGGAGGCTTCTGGCAGATCGTCACCGGGCGCCTGGAGCCGGGTGAGCAGCCGCGGGAGGCCGCCGCTCGGGAGCTCTTCGAGGAGACGGGGCTGCGCGCCGACGTGGTGGACCTGGAGTACCGCCACGCGTTCGCCGTGGGCAGCGTGGTGCCTCCGCGGCTCGTCGAGGAGAACGGCTTCGCGGCCCGGTGCCCCGACGGCTTCGACATCCGCCTGGGTGACGAGCACGACGCCCACGAGTGGGTGGATGTCCCGACGGCGCTCTCCCGGCTGCCGTTTCGCGGGCTGCGCGAGGGCGTACAGCGGGCCCTCCGGGCGCTCGCGGTGTGAGGGCGGGAGCGCCCCCACCCGCCTCTCCTCTCCCGAGGGGAGGGGGCGGAGTGGGGGAGGGGACTAGAGCTTCAGGGTGTCCAGCTCCACGGCGGCGATGACCTCGGGACGGTGCTTGCGCACCTCCTCCACGAAGCGATCCATCGCATCGTCGTCGCGGTTGGGGTCGTGGTGGAAGAGCACCAGCTTCTTCACCTTGGCGGCGTTGGCCGTCTCCACCGCGGACTCCCAGGTGGAGTGGCCCCAGCCCTCCTTCGAGGCGCCGTTGTGGCCGCGGTACTCATCCGTCGTGTACATCGCGTCGATGATGAGCATGTCCGCGTCCCGCGTGAACTCCACCAGGTCCTTGTCCTGGGCGCAGCCGTGCTCCACGTCCGTGGCGTACACCACCGACTTGCCGCCGCACTCCACCCGGTAGCCCATGTTGCCGCCCGGGTGGTTCAGGTCCAGCGTGCGGATCCTCGCCGGACCCAGCTCGAGCACCTGCCCCGAGCCCAGATCCTTGTAGGTCAGCTGCGCCTTGAAGACCTGTTCCGCGGTCACCGGGAAGTAGGGCTGCACCATCTGCCCCGCCAGCACCTCCTTCACCGAGCGCCCGTCCCGCGGCGCGCCGTACACCGTGAAGGCGTACTTCGGGATGAAGATGGGCGTGAAGAACGGCAGGCCCTGAAGGTGGTCGTAGTGGTAGTGCGACAGGAAGATCGAGCCGCGCGCCGGTCCTCCCGACGCGAGCAGCTCATCGCCGAGGACGCGCACGCCCGTTCCCAGGTCGAAGATGAGCAGCTCGTCCCCGCATCGCATCTCGACGCAGGGCGTGTTGCCCCCATAGCGCTGCGTCTTCGGTCCCGGTGATGGGATCGAGCCGCGCACTCCCCAGAAACGAACCTGGAAGGGCACGCTCGCCTGCGTGCCCCCCTCTTGCTCGTCGTCAGCCAACCTTTGCTTCCGTGTCGTCGTCGTCCTCGGCGAAGAGCTCAATGAGGTGCCCCGTCCGCTCGCGCTTCGTCCTCAGGTACCCGACGTTATGCGGATTATGCTCCGTACGCGAGGGAATGCGTCGACGTACTGGAATCCCCTCTTCCACCAACCCTGCAATTTTCAGCGGATTGTTGGTGATGAGGTCCACCGACCGCACTCCCAGCGTGCG
>NZ_DASVSO010000821.1:0-2896 GCF_036388035.1 Archangium sp. | reverse complement strand
TCGCGGGCGCGCTCGGGCTGCGGGAGCGGGATGCCGAGGAGCGGCCCCTGGAGCTGCTCGGCGCGGTGCAGTACCGCGTGTTGGACGGGCTGCGCGCCCACGTGGGCGGTGGCCCGGGTCTGACGCGCGGCTACGGCACGCCCGGCTTCCGCGTCTTCGCCGGCTTCGACTGGACCCCGCCCGAGCCCGCGGCGCGCTGACTCCGCCGCGCCCTCGGCCTCCATGAGCACAGCAGGGGCAGGAGGAATCCCAGCGCGCTCAGCGCGCTTCCTTGTCCGTCCGCGCTGGAGCAGCTCCCTCCCGTCAGACGCAGCCGCCCGTAGGCGTTCGTCGAGATGGTCGTCTGGTTGTTCTCGGGCACCAGGTCGAAGCCTCCCCCCGTCGCGCTCGCGCTGATGGGAAACGCCTCGAGCGGGGAGGGCGGCAGGAAGAAGTCCATCTCGATGACGGTGCTCGCCCCCGCGTCGAGCCTGGGCAGGGTACACGTGACGGTGCTGCCCGACGGGCCGCAGGAGTACTCGCCAGGGACGGCACTTCCGGACAGGTACGCGGGCAGCTCGATGGCCACCGTCACGTCCTCCGCGGCTTCCGGGCCGGAGTTGGTGACCGTCGCGTACACCGGCACGGAGAGGTAGTCGGGCTCGAGGCGCTGTCCCACGTCCAGGGAGACCTGGAGGTCCACGGTGAGCGCGGGCGGCGGGAAGTCCGGCCCGAACCCGGGAAGCAGGCGCACGGAACCGTCGCCTCCGCTCGTGGCGCCATTGACGGGCGTCTTGTCGAAGAGAGGCTGAGTCGTCGTTCCCGCGTGGCCCCCGGTGACCAGGACGCGCGCCTGACTGCCGCCGAGGATCGCCACGACCCCCCCACCACCGCCGCCTCCACCCCCGGAGGCCTCATGGGAGCCCTCTACCGCGCGCTGCGTGCCGCCCTGGCCGCCGATGGCGGAGACCTCCACCTCCGAAATTCCCTCCGTGGCCATGAGCACCACCGTGCCTCCGCCGCCTCCGCCCCCAGGGCCACCCCGCCGGCCCTTCAGCCCGGCCGAGCCACCCGCCGCCCCGTCCGCCTCGATGCGGCCCTGGCCCTGGAGGGTGCGCGCCAGCACGAACACGAGCCCGCCCCCATCGCCCCCGGCCCCCGCATCCAGCTCCTCGGAGTGGCCGGCACCGCCGCCGCCTCCGAAGAACAACCGCTCCCGCACGTCGGCGGACAAGGGCCTGCCGCCGAGCCCGCCCACGGGGGCGCGATTGCCACAGCCCCAGCGGGGGTCCTCGGGCGCCGTGACGCGGGGATCCTCCTCGGCCGCGCTGCAGCCATGCCCGCCGCGGCCTCCTCCCGCGTCATCCGCGAAGCGGTTGTCGGCCAGGATGTAGGCGGGATCGAGCCGCCAAGCCGCCTGGAGATCCTCGGTCGACACGTCCATGACGCCCAGGCCGGTCCACGTCTTCCCCGGGGCCAGGCCGTTCGCGCCACCGCCACCGGCCGCACCGCGGGCATTGCCTCCACCGCCCCCGTTGGCGGCCGCGCCACGGCCGTAGCGTCCGGTGGTGGCGTCATACGCCGAGGCGCCGCCACCCAGCCCTTCACCGCGTTCGGCGGCGCGCAGGACGTCCGTCGAGCGGAAGCCGCCCTCGCTCGCACTTCCGCCCATCCGCACCTGACCGCCCCGGAACCCCTTGCCTCCCGCGGTGATGCGGCCGTCGACTCGCAGCGTGTCGGCGGTGACGACGACCACCCCGCCGGTACGCCCATTCCAATCCGGCGCCGTCAGCACCCCCTGGGCGCCGATGGTCAGGGTCTTGAAGCGTGGCACCCGGATGACCTGGGTGTGCCCCGAGGCCGTGTAGCTAGACCTCAACCCCGAGCCCGGGCCGCGGCCCCGTACCCGAAGGGAGTGCGTGGCCACGTCCACCCCCGTCACCTCCACCCACTCGTACCGTCCGGCACTCCGCTCCTCGAGCACCGCGCCATACCGGACCGTGTCCGGCGGCGTGTCGAGCCACGCCCCCTGCATCTGGATGAGGAAGAGGAGGTCCCCCACCTCGAGCCCGGGAAGCATCGCGAGGTCCGTGACCTGGAGCGTGCCGTTGCCCGGCGCCGCATCGCGGGCGAGCTCCGCGTAGTGATTGACCACCTCGAGCGTGTTGATCGTGCGGTCCCCGTCCCGCCCCGCCGCTTCCACGGGGAGCGCGGGAGCCATCACCAGGGCCAGTGCGCACAGCCCCATCCTCAACTGCCATGACCACGCGCGTTGCATGGAAGAACCTTCTTCGCTGAAGCCCTACGGCTGCTCACCGCTCGCGGGGGCCGGTGGTGGATCGATGATCAGGATGTCGACACGCCGGTTGGCGGCACGCCCCTGCTCCGTGTCATTGCCCGTGATCGGGCGGCTCTGGCCGTAGCCAACGGACTCCATGCGCGCCGGCTCCACGCCATGGGCCTGCAGCCAGCGCATCACGCTCCGAGCGCGCCGCATGGACAGCGTCTTGTTGGCCCCCGCCAGGCCCTGATTGTCGGTGTGCCCCTCGATGCGGACCTTCTTGATCCAAGGGCTCGCCCGCAGGGCGTCGGCCATCGCTTGCAGCACGGGAAAGCTCTCTTCCAGGACCGTGTCCGTATTGAGGCCAAAGACGATGGGCTTGCGGATGAGCAGCTTGTCTCCCTTCACCTCCACCAGGCCGGGGCAGCCGCTCTTGTCCTGCTCCAGGGCGGGAGCACCGGGCTCGTCGGGGCAGGCGTCCAGGGAGTCGGGGACGGTGTCCTGGTCGCTGTCACTGGCGGGACAGCCCAGGCGCTCCGGGTCGGGGAACGGGCCCGGAGGTGTCTCCGGGCATTCGTCCACCGAGTCGAGCAGGGTGTCCTGGTCCTGGTCCTCGGCGGGGCAGCCCAGGCGCAG
>NZ_DASVSO010000820.1:0-9161 GCF_036388035.1 Archangium sp. | reverse complement strand
CGCGAATCCGTCCTCGCTCGAGTACTGGCACATCGGTGAGACGGCGATGCGATTCCTGAAGGTCACTCCGCGCAGCGTGAGCGGGGTGAAGAGCAGACTGGCCACGAGTCCTCCCGTAGGGCGACGTCGAGCCGGGATCATCCCGGCTCAGGCGTGGACATACTGGGACACGCAGCGGGCGATGTCCCGGATTCCCTCGCCCATCTGTTCTCGGTGGACGCGCGTCCACCGGGCCTCAGGCCGCGGGCTGCTTGAACAGCTTGCCGGCCACGAGCAGCGCCACGCCGCCCAGGAGGACGGGGATGGCATTGAGCTCGATGGCGAGGCCCAGGCTGGCGATGTCGGCCAGCTTGCCGATGGCGGTGGGCGAGATGGCATCTCCCAGCAGGTGGATGCACAGCACGTTGAGCCCCATGGCGAAGGCGCGGAACGCCGGGGGCACGCCGTTGACGATGGCCGCGTTGATGGGGCCGCTGTTGAGGAAGATGAGGAACTGCGCCAGGAAGATGATGGCGAACATCGGCGCGAGCGCGTGGACCTGCACGGACAGGAACATGAGGGGCGCGGCGAGCAGCAGGCCCACGCCGGACATGCGCAGGCCGCCGCCGGGCATCCGCCGGTCCATCTTGTCGCCCAGCCAGCCGCCCGCCACCGTGCCGAGCAGGCCCGCCAGGGCCGTGACGGCGCCGGAGAGGAAGCCCGCCCTGTCCGCCGTCATCGCGCGCTCGCGCACGAGGAACGTGGGCAGCCAGAAGGCCAGCCCGCCGATGGCGAACGTCATCAGCGTGTAGCCGGCCGTGGTCCACCAGAAGGCCGTGTTGCGCGCCAGCCCCTTGAGGCCCACCAGGAAGGGCAGCTTCTCCTGGGCGTCGGGGCCGTCCATGGCGCCGCGCTGGGGCTCGGGCATGAAGAAGGCCAGGGCGCCCAGCACCAGGCCCGGCGCGCCGCCCACGAAGAAGGCCACGTGCCACGAGTAGGCCTCGCTCAGCCACCCGCCCAGCCCGTAGCCCGCCGCCGCTCCCACGGGGATGGCGATGTAGAAGAAGGACAGCACCCGCGTACGCTGCTCGCGTGGGAAGAGGTCGGAGATGATGGACGGGGCCACCGCGCCATAGCCCGCCTCGCCGATGCCCACGCAGGCCCGCGCCACCATCAGCATGAAGAAGGTGGTGGCCAGACCCGAGGCCCCCGTCGCCAGACTCCACAGCAGCACGCCGGCGGCCACGAGGAACTTGCGCGGGACCCGGTCGCCGAGGAAGCCGCCCACGGGCGAGGCCAGCATGAAGACGATGATGAAGAAGCTGCCCAGGTAGCCCGACTGGGTGTCGGTGAGCTGGAAGTCCCGCTGGATGTACGGCAGCGCGACCGTGACGATGTACCGGTCGAGGTAGTTGACCAGGTTGATGAGCGTGAGGATGAGCAGCGCGTAGTAGCCGGTGCGCGCGGCGGACGAGGCGGAGGGGGCGGAGGGGTCGGCCACGGCGGTGGGGAGACTCATGAGGGGTTGGCTCCGAAACGGTGCGCGAGCAGGCCCCAGCGCACGCCGCGATCGCTCACCCGGCAGCTCTCGAGCCCGAGCGCCCGCAGGCTCTCGAGCAGGATGAGGGCTCCGGCGGGGATCACGTCCGCGCGCTTGGGTTGCAGGCCGGGCAGCTTCTGGCGCTCGGCGAGGGGCAGCCGGCACATCAGGTCCGCCAGCGACTCCAGCTCGGCGCGGGTGAGGGTGCCCCCATGGACGCGCGCGGCGTCATACGGGTCGATGGCGTGCCGCACGGTGTAGAGCGTCGTCACCGTGCCGGCGATGCCCACGAAGCGCGCTCCCGGAGGGCAGGGGGGCAGGGTGGAGAAGCTCTCGCGCAGGTGCGACTCCACGCGGGCCCGGTCCTCGGCGGACAGCGGGTCCGACTTCACGTAGCGCTCGGTCATCCGCACCGAGCCCACGTCGAAGCTGTGCCGGAAGGCCACGCGGCCCTCCGTGTCGCCGTAGATGAACTCGGTGGAGCCGCCGCCGATGTCCAGCACCACCAGCGGCCCGGCCGCCTCGCGCCCGAAGTCCGCGTAGGCCGAGGTGAAGGAGAGCTGCGCCTCCAGCTCGCCGGAGATGATGTCCACCGTCACCCCGGCGCGCTCCCGGGCGGCGGCGAGGAACTCGGCGCCATTCTCCGAGTCGCGCGCCGCGCTGGTGGCGGACACGGCGATGGCCTCGGCGCCCAGGCTCCGTGCCTCGGTGGCGAAGTCGGACAGCACCTGGAGGGTGGCGTTCATGCCCTCGGGCGAGAGGCGGCGGCTCTTGTCCACGCCGCGGCCCAGACGGGTGATCTCCGCCCGCTCCTGCACGGCCTGGAAGCGGCCGTCGGGCAGGCGGTCCGCGACGAGCAGGAGGACCGAGTTGGTCCCCACGTCGATGGTGGCGTAACGAGGCATCCGACGGAGCTTACTCAGCGCAGCAGCGCGTCCAAAGCCTCGGCGAGTCGCTGGTACTCCGCGTGCGAGTTGTAGAGCTGGGCGGACACGCGGACATGGCGGTGCGGCGGCCGGGGCCAGGGGGTGATGGGCACCTCGATGCCGTGCTCGAAGAGGAGCCGGTCCTGGAGGGGATCCACCCCGAGGGGGGTGGGCTCGGTGGGGAAGCCGTCCGGCAGGGCCACGGTGGCCATGGAGCCCACCATCTCCTCGGGACAGTGGGGGGCCACCCCGAGCCGCTCGCACAGGAAGGCCCGCGCCGCCAGCGCCTTGGCCCGGTTGGAGGCCATCACCTCCGGCCAGCCGCCGGGCAGCATTCCCCCCACCACCTCCAGCGCCTTGGGGACGCAGAGGAACGCGGTGGGGTCTCCCGTCCCGGTCCAGTCGAAGTCGAGGCGGAACTGGGAGCGGTCCTTGCGCCGCGAGTTGTACCCGTGGCTGATGACGACGGGGCGGAGGCCCGGCTGGAGGTCCTTCCGGACGTAGAGGAAGGCGGCGCCCTTGGGGGCGCACATCCACTTGTGGCAGTTGCCCGTGTAGTACGCGGCGCCGAGCGAGCGCAGGGACAGGGGCACCTGGCCGGGGCCGTGGGCGCCATCCACGAGTGTCTCCACGCCCCGCTCGCGCAGCGCGCGGACGAGCTCGGCCAGTGGGAGCACCAGGGCCGTCTGGCTGGAGATGTGGTCGATGAGCAGCAGCCGGGTGCGCTCGGAGACGTGGGCGAGCACCGCGTCCACCACGGCCTGGGGCGAGGGCACGGGCCAGGGCAGCTTCGCCACCACCACCTTCATGCCCCAGCGGCGGGCCACGAAGTCGAGCGCGTTGCGCGAGGCGTTGTACTCGTGGTCGGTGGTGAGCAGCTCGTCCCCGGGAGCGAAGCGCAGCGACTGCAGCACCGTGTTCACGCCCGTGGTGGCGTTGGTGACGAAGGCCAGGTCGTCCGCGTCCGCGTCCAGGAAGGCCCCCAGCGCCGCGCGGGCCGCGTCGGACAGGGCTTCCATCTCCCGGTGGAGGAATCGCACCGGCTCGGCCTCCATGCGGGCACGCAGCCGGGACTGCTCCTCAAGCACCCGCGTGGGGCAGGCGCCGAAGGAGCCGTGGTTGAGGAAGGTCACCTCGGGATCGAGCGACCAGTGGGAGCGGAAGGGGGACGCGTCCATGGGGCGCGGACTGTAGACCGGGCCGGTTGGAGCTCAAGCCTCGATGAACAGGGTGCCCGTAATGCCCTCGGCCTCCATGGCCAGTTTGACGCGCTCGGAGACGATGAGGACCCCGGTCCAACCCCAGGGCCGGAAGATGTCGGCGCCGCCTGCTCTGGATGGGTCTACCTTCAGCCCGACGACATTCCGGTACTTGCCCAGCTTGTCCGGGCGCTCATCCTCTGGCCGCCAGTACAGCACCTCTTCACATCGGGCATCGTCGATACACCGGTGAGTCCGCAGCGTGTTGAGGATGAAGTAGGGCTCGGACTGTCCCTCCACGCGTGCGGGGATGAATTGCACCTCATCCAGGAGACCCAGGCGCTCGAAGATGGGCACGACGCGGCCACTGACCACGGGGGTGGCCAACTCCGTTGTGCTGAAGTCGAGCGCGATTCCAGGTTGGCCCATGCCAATCATCTGAACGCCTTCCAGCTCGAGGCGCTCCCCTTGGTCGAATTGCCAGGGATCCATGGGCTGCCCTCGATCATCGACATCGAGTTGGCTCAAGACCCAACGCCCGGGAATTCGCATGTTGTCCGTCAAGTCGAAATACCTGGCGTGTGTACTCATTTCTTCTGGGTGACGAATTTGTTGAGCCTGGAGTCTGGTCTGCAGACGTCGGCGGCGATGCTATCGAGCTCATCCTCCAACCGTTTCCGGCAATCCACTTTTGTCTTGCACGCTCCAAGAGCGTCGCGGAGCCGGCGGAAGATTTCGCGATGGTACTCTTCAGGGTGAGGACCTTTGTGCCCCTTGAGAAACACGATGTTGACCAGATCGTTCAGGCTCAATCCCGCGCGCTCGAAAAACAGCTTGAGTTTTGGTGTCCATGGGCCACCGTTCCTGTCGGACTGCTCGTTCTTGTCCGTGGCCAGATGGTGGCCCTCGTGGTCGGCATCCTGTTTCGGGTTGCAGTCGCCCGATACACGCGCCGCCTTGAGCGCATCCTTGACGGCGGAGGCACTTGCGCCCAGCGCCGCACCCATGAGCAGGATTGTTCCGTCTGCCGCCGAGGTCACCGTACTTGTCGTCTCGGAAATGCTCACCGTCCCATCCGCCGTGGCTACCGTCATGGCGGCTCCTTCCGAGGACGCAACGACCTTCTGTACGGAGCTGCCAACTCTGCCAAGCTTGTCCCAGAGCCCCCCGCCCCCGGGAGTCTTGGGAACCTCGGGGAGCTTGCCGGCCAAGCGCCCCACCGCGACCGTTACGAGGATTCTCAGCCCCACGCCCCCAATGGCCTCTCCAAAGTGCCGGGCCGCATTTTCCAGGGCACTCTCCGACATCGCCACTGAGGATTCGTCGTGCAAACGCTTGACTGCTGAGGCCACGGCCACGACCTCCGAAAAGCCGTAGGTCGCCATGAGCCAGAAGGTAATCGCTGCTACGGCTCCCTTCGAGATGAAGGGCTCCGGCGCGGCCAACGCGACCATGTAAAGCGTCAGTGAGATCGACAGGGAAGCAATGAAAACCGGGGAGGTGAACAGCTCCTCGGCCGCTTGCTGCGCACCGGCCCCCATGTACGTGGGTGAGCGTTTGAGCGCCAGGAAGAAGCGGCTCTCCTCCACCGCTCTTGAGCCGTTGAGCGTGCCGATGTTCTTCGAGTCGTAGAATCTCGTGTAGTCCTGACGGATTCGTTCCTCGATTTGTGGTGGTAGGATTCGCTTGGGTTTGGAGCTGGAGTCGGAAGGGCACGGCACCAGACTTCCGAGCGTTGCCCGCAGGGCAGCATTGGCGCAGGTGGGTTTTTCCCGCGCTCCCGCCGGGAGCGGCGCCACCTTGCCGTACATGCTCTCGAAAGCTGTAAGGATGGTACGCACGTTCTCAGGGGAGAGGGGCGCCACGTCCTTGGAGGCCAAGGGCCGCAGCGGGAACGTGAGAAACACTGAGGAGCTACCCTGGGGCTCCCAGTGCCCGCGCGCATCCACCCGTATGTCCACACGGAAGACCTGGCCCTCCATGGCGTTGGCTCGGGCTGTGGCCGAGAGGAGCACGAGAAAAAAAAGCGCGAAGGGGGCGCGTAGGGGCACGGCGAACTTCTTCAGCCCTGAGAGGGTGTTTGGCCTACCGAGATAAGCTCTTGGCGAAACAGCGTCGAAGGCTTTGAGAATCATGGCCGCGTGGCCTGCTCCTCCCTCAGCGGCCCCAGTCGGGCGTCAGCAGCGCGCCCTTCTCCTGCGAGGGCAGCGGCACCTGGTTGTTGCCATCCGCCGTCATCACGAAGAGCTGCGGCGAGCCGTTGCGCGTGGAGGTGAAGAGGACGAGGCGACCGTTGGGCGAGAAGGAGGGCTCCTCGTTGTTCGCATGGTCCTGCGTCAGGCGCGTCACCTTGCCCGAGTCCACGTTCACGGTGAACAGGTCGAAGGCGTTGCGCTCGTCGCGCGCGGTGAAGGCGATGAGGTCCCCGCGGGGCGACCAGTCCGGCGTCTGGTTGTAGTTGCCCTGGAAGGTGAGCCGCCGCACGCCCGAGCCGTCCGCGTTCATCACGTACACCTGCGGCGAGCCGCCCCGGTTGGACACGAAGGCGATGCGCTTGCCGTCCGGGGACCAGGAGGGGCTGGAGTTGATGCCGAAGCGCGTGTCGGTGAGCCGCTTCGCGCCGCCGCCGTCCACGTTGGCCACCCAGATTTGAGCGCTCTCGCCCTCGGCCAACGAGTACGCGATGCGCTTGCCGTCCGGAGAGAAGGACACGCCGGTGGCCATCTCGCCCTCGGCCGTCTTCAGCCGCACCGAGTCCCCGTCCGGCTGCCGGATGTACAGCTCCGGCCTGCCCTGCTGGTACGAGGTGTAGCCCAGCGAGCCGTCCGGCCCGAGCGCGGGCAGCAGGTTGATGCCCCCGCGCGTCACCTGCTTCGCGTTGCGGCCGTCCCAGTCCGCCACCCACACGTCCCGGTTGTTGCCCGTCTTGCGCACGTAGGAGATGCGCGAGAGGAAGGGGCTCGGCTCGCGGGTGTAGTAGCGGTAGATGGCGTCGGCGAGCTTGTGGGCCAGCAGGCGCGGCTCCGCGACGGGCGCGCTCTGGGCCGTCTTGAACTCCTCGCGGCCACTGCCCACGTTGAACAGGCGCGCCTCGGCCTTCAGCTCGCCACCTTCCTGGGCCAGCGAATACTTCACCAGCGACTCGGCGCCCACGTCGGCCCAGCGCGAGAAGTTGATGCTGCCCGCCGCCATGCCCTCCTTCGCGTCCGCGAGGAAGCTGGCCCGCTCCAGCACCTGGAAGAGGCCGGAGGCGCGCAGGTCGTACATGAGCGCGTCATCCACCTCCTGGGAGGGCGCCTTGGCCTCCTCGCCCTGCACCAGCGGAGCGGGGACGGCGAGCGGCAGGGGCCGGAAGTTGGCGCCCGAGATTTGAATGACGGGAGCCTGGGCGAGCGCCGCCAGCGGAAGGAGGACGAGCGAGAGGAGAAGGGCTTTCGCGTTCACGGGCTGAACTCCAGGACGATGCCGCTCTTCTGCAGTGTGTCCCGCAGATGGTCGGGGGGAGGGGAGAAGGGCGAGGCCTTCTTCACCGCGGCCAGCACGGCCGAGTCGAAGAGGGTGTTGCCGCTGGCCTTGGCCAGGCGGGTATCGATGACCTCGCCGGTGCGGTTGAGGCGCATGGCCACCTGGGCCTTGAGGTACAGGCGCTCGTTCTCGGGGATGGTGTCCGCGACGTTGTAGTGGCGGCGCACCTGCGAGGAGAGCAGGCCGAAGTAGCGCTCGCCCTCGGCGGTGGCGGAGTCGCCGTTCGGGTCCCCGTCCTCCTCGCCCTCCAGCTCCTCCGGGGGCTTGGACTTGGAGAACTTGTCGAAGGCGCCGAAGAGGCGGTTCTTCCGGTCCTCGCCCTTGGCCTCGCCCTTCTGGGGCGTGGGCTTGGGGGCGGGCTCCGGCTTCACCCCGGGGAGGGGCACGGCCACCTTGGCGGGCTCGGGCGCGGCGGGCGTGGGCGGCGCGGGCGCGGCCTCCACCTTCTTGGGCGGAGGCGGAGGCGGCTCCTCCTTGCGGGGCAGCAGCTTCTCGTCGCGCTTCTTGCCCAGGCGCACCAGCGAGGCGCGGATGGGCTTCTGGTCCAGCACCACCCGGGGAGCGGAGAAGAAGGTGGCGTAGAGCGCCACGGCGAGCAGCACCGCCCCGTGGCCCACCAGCGACACCGTGATGAAGCGTCCCAGGCGCGAGCGCCTCGGGACGAGCAGGCTCTGGTTGACGGCCGGGTGCATGGGCTAGCGCCGCGCCTCCTTCGCTTCCTTCTTGCCCTTGTTGGACGCGCGACCCCCGGCCGTTGGGTCCGTGATCATCCCCACGTTGGAGATGCCCGCGCGCTGCGCGGCGGCCATCACGTCCACCACCACCCCGTAGGGCACGTCCCGGTCCGCGTGGAGGTAGACCTCCTTGTCCGTCTGCGCCTTGGCGTTGCTGGCCAGCTTCTTCTCCAGCTCGTCCAGCGCCACCTCGGCCTCGCCGATGTAGACGCGCCGCTGCATGTCGATGGACAGCACCAGCTTCTTGTCGGAGGCCTCGACGGGGGCGGCCTTCGCCTCCGGGAGGTTCACCTTGACGCCCTGCTGGATGAGGGGTGCCGTCACCATGAAGATGATGAGCAGCACCAGCATCACGTCCACCATGGGCGTGACGTTGATCTCGCTCATGGTGACGCGACCACTGCCGCGGTTGGAGCCCATGCCCATGGCGCGCGTCTCCTAGCGGAAGAAGTGCCGCTTGATGATGTTGAGGAAGTCCGCGGAGAAGTTGGCCATCTCCGTGTCGAACACCTTGATGCGGCTGATGAACGAGTTGTAGGCCACCACCGCCGGAATCGCGGCGAACAGGCCCGCCGCCGTGGCGAAGAGCGCATTGCCCACCGGCGCGGCCACCGTGGCCAGCGTGGCGTTGCCCTGCTCGGCGATGGAGTTGAAGGCGTTGAGGATGCCGATCACCGTGCCGAACAGGCCCACGAAGGGAGAGGCGGCGCCCACGGTGCCCAGGAAGGACACCCGCGACTCCAGGTCCATGAGCTGCGCGGTGGAGGCGCGGTTGAGCGCCCGCTCCACGTTCTCGATACCCCCGAGCCGCTCGGCCATGGCGCCCTCGGCGCCCTCCTTGTGCTGGGCGAGCTTGCTCAGCTCCTCGTAGCCGGCGCAGAACACCTTGGAGAGGGGCGAGCCCTCGAGCTTCTGGGCGTCCTGGTAGATGGTCTCCAGCCGGGAGGCCTTCCAGAAGCTGTCCAGGAAGCTCAGCGACTGGGCACGGGCCCGGGACAGCTGGGTGTGCTTCAGTGCGATGAGCGCCCACGAGGCGATGGAGACGCCCATGAGCAGGGCCAGCACGAACAGCTCCAGGAGGGAGGCATCCCGGAGGATCTGCAGGTAGTTCATGGCGCCAAGCGCCAGGGGGAAGCGGGGCATCATGGGAGACAGGCCGTAACACCCCGGTACAGGTGGGTCAAACAAACCCGGCACGAGGGGGGGTGGTTGGCTGCTCGTGCCAGACAATGAATAATTCCCGTGGGCAGGCGTCCGA
>NZ_DASVSO010000819.1:0-11193 GCF_036388035.1 Archangium sp. | reverse complement strand
CGGGGCTGTAGTCCCCTCGCGTAGCCCCCTGTAGCACGAAGAGGCTGCCCGGTTCGTCCGGGCAGCCTCTTTGCTTTGGGCCCCGCTTCAGCGCGAGCGCCCTACGCCCACTCGATCGTCGCCGGCGGCTTGGAGGAGATGTCGGAGACGACGCGGTTGATGCCGCGCACCTCGTTGGTGATGCGCGAGGAGATGCGCTCGATCACCTCGTACGGCAGCCGCGCCCAGTCCGCCGTCATGCCATCCACGCTCGTCACCGCGCGCAGCACGCAGGTGGACTCGTAGGTGCGCTCGTCGCCCATCACCCCCACGCTCTGCACCGGCAGCAACACCGCGAAGGCCTGCCACAGCTCCTTGTACAGCCCCGCGACCCGGATCTCCTGCTGCACGATCGCATCCGCGCGCCGCACCAGCTCCAGCCGCTCCTCGGTGATCTCCCCCAGCACCCGGATCGCCAGGCCCGGCCCCGGGAACGGCTGCCTCGACACCATCTCGTCCGGCAGTCCCAGCTCGCGGCCCAGTACGCGCACCTCGTCCTTGAAGAGCTCGCGCAGCGGCTCCACCAGCTTGAGGTTCATCTTCTCCGGCAGCCCGCCCACGTTGTGGTGGCTCTTGATGGTGACGGACGGGCCCTTGTACGAGACGGACTCGATCACGTCCGGGTACAGCGTGCCCTGCGCCAGGAACTCCGCGCCCTGCACCCCGCGCGAGGCCTCCTCGAACACCGCGATGAACTCGCGGCCGATCGTCTTCCGCTTCTTCTCCGGATCCGTGACGCCGGCGAGCTCCTTCAGGAAGCGCGCCCGCGCATCCACCGTCTTCAGCGGCACGTGGAACCGATCCACGAAGAGCGCCTCCACCTGCGCCCGCTCGTCCTGACGCAACAGGCCGTTGTCCACGAAGATGCACTGCAGTCGCGGGCCGATCGCCCGGTGCAACAGCAGCGCCGCCACCGAGCTGTCCACACCTCCCGACAGGCCGCAGATGACCCGGCCATGCTCACCAACCTGCCGACGGATCGCCTCCTCGGCCTCCTGGATGAAGCCCTTCATCGTCCAGCTCCCGCTCACCTTGCAGTCGGTGAACAGGAAGGCGCGCAGCATCTCCTTGCCCATGGGGGTGTGCACCACCTCGGGGTGGAACTGCAGGCCGTAGATGGGCTTGCTCTTGTGCGCCGTCGCCGCGAAGGGCGAGTTGCCGCTGCGGCCAATGGCCTCGAAGTCCGGCGGCAGCGCCTCCACCCGGTCCCCGTGGCTCATCAACACCTTCACCCGGTCCCCGAGCACGAAGGCCGCCAGGGGCCCGCGCGGCGCCAACACCTCCACCTCGGCGGAGCCGTACTCGCGGTGCGCCGAGCGGTCCACTCGCCCGCCCAGCAGCTTGGAGAGCAGCTGCAGGCCGTAGCAGATGCCCAGCACGGGCAGCCCCGCCTCGAAGACGTAGGCATCACACCGCGGCGAGCCCGGCGCCTCCACCGAGGCCGGCCCTCCCGAGAGGATGATGCCCCGAGGGGCGAAGCGGCGGATCTCCTCCGCCGACAGGTCCGGGCGGTGGATCTCGCAATACACCCCGAGCTCGCGCACACGGCGAGCGATGAGCTGCGTGTACTGGCTCCCGAAATCGAGAATCAGGATCTTCTCAGCGTGGATGTCCACGGGGTCTCCAAGAGGGGGGCGCGTTGACGGATGCGGCCCTTACCGCTACAAACTTTCGGAAATCAACCAATAAGTCCGCCCCCCAGAGGTTCCAAAGGATGCGCCGCCTGCTCGCCGCTGCCACCGCCCTGTCGTTGTCCACCATCGGCTGCGTGAAGGAGATCTCCTCGGAGGAGCGCCTGGATCGTGAGACCCAGTACGCGACGGCGAAGGACACGCCGGACGCCGCCACGCTGGCCCGACTCAACTGCTCCGACACGGACGAGCCGCTCAACCAGGCGCGCAACGTCAACCGCCCGGAGACCGACCGGGTGATGAGCTACATCGACCTCTACACCTCGCTCATGAAGCGCACCGCCACCTTCGAGGAGGCGATGACGCGCAACCCGGACCTGCACTACACCGAGGGGAGCCAGCAGTTCGTGGCCGCCAAGGAGACGTGCATCCAGCAGACGGCGGACGTGCGGGTGGAGTTCGAGACCTACGTGCGCGAGCTGGTGGACGTGCCCACCGTGCAGGAGATCAAGGGCGGCAACACCGTCACGGTGGCCCGACTGGACTTCAACACCCTGCGTCAGGCCATCGACACGCTCGCCCTGGACGACAAGGAGTCCCTCGTCAACCGGGTGGGCAACGCGGAGAAGAAGGTGTCGCCCGTCACCAGCGACGAGCCGCCCGCCGCCGCCTCCGGCAAGAAGCGCGGCAAGTAGGCGGAGCGCCTGCCTCGCCGCGCCCCGGCGCCCTACTCCACCCGGTAGTTGGGCGCCTCTTCGGTGATGATCACATCGTGCACGTGGCTCTCCTTGAGCCCAGCCGAGGTGATCCGCACGAACTGCGCCTTGGTGCGCAGATCCTCGATGGTGGGGCAGCCCACGTAGCCCATGCCGCTGCGCAGCCCGCCCAGCATCTGGTGGATGTTCATGCCCAGGCTGCCCTTGTAGGGCACGCGGCCTTCAATCCCCTCGGGCACCAGCTTCACCGCCTCCACGTCCGACTGGAAGTAGCGATCCTTGGCGCCCTGCTTCATCGCGCCCATGGAGCCCATGCCGCGGTAGCTCTTGTAGCTGCGGCCCTGGTAGAGGATGACCTCGCCCGGCGCCTCCTCGGTGCCCGCGAAGAGCGAGCCGATCATCACCGTGCTCGCCCCGGCGGCCAGCGCCTTGACGATGTCGCCGGAGTACTTGATGCCGCCGTCGGCGATGATGGGCACGCCGTGCTTGTCCGCCTCGCGCGAGCAGTCGTCGATGGCGGTGAGCTGGGGCACGCCCACCCCCGCCACCACGCGCGTGGTGCAGATGGAGCCGGGGCCGATGCCCACCTTCACCGCGTCCACGCCGGCCTCGATGAGCGCCCGGGTGGCGGCCGCGGTGGCCACGTTGCCGGCGATCAGCTCGAAGCCCCGGAAGTTCTTCCGCGTGTCGCGCACCGCGTCAATCACGCCCGTGGAGTGGCCGTGGGCGGTGTCGATGACGATCACATCCACGCCGGCCTTCACCAGCGCGTCGATGCGGGCCTCGCGATCCGCCGAGGCGCCGATGGCGGCGGCGCACAGCAGCCGGCCCTTGGCGTCCTTGGCCGCGTTGGGCCGCGTCCGGCGCTTCTCCATGTCCTTGATGGTGATGAGGCCCCTCAGCTCGAACTGCTCATCCACGATGAGCAGCTTCTCGATGCGGTGCTCGTGCAGGAGCTGCTGGGCCTCCGTCTGGCCGATGCCCTCGCGGCCGGTGACGAGCTTGCGCGTCATCACCGCCTCCACCTTCTGGCCCAGGTCCGTGACGAAGCGCACGTCGCGGCTGGTGACGATGCCCACCAGCTTGCGGCCCTGCACCACGGGGATGCCGGAGATGTTGTACTGGCGCATCAGCTCGATGGCGCGGGCCAGCGGCACCTGCGGCTCCACGGTGATGGGGTCCACCACCATCCCGCTCTCGAACTTCTTCACCTTCATGACCTCGAGCGCCTGCTGCTCGGGCGTCATGTTCTTGTGGATGACGCCGATGCCGCCCTCCTGCGCCATGGCGATGGCGGTACGGGCCTCGGTCACGGTGTCCATGGCCGCGGACAGCAGGGGGATGTTGAGCCGCAGGTTGCGGGTCAACCGGGTGGTGAGGTCGGCGTCCCTCGGCAGGACGGAGCTCTCGGCCGGCTGGAGGAGCACATCGTCAAAGGTCAGCGCGAGCCGGACGTCGGAGGTCAGCAAAGGGGGGCTCCCGGGAGCAGCGGGTCATGCCCGCAGTGAAGCCGCTTCCATAAGGGGTGCGGACAGGGGGCGCAACGATCAAAACCGCCTCCTGTCCGCCCGTTCCCCTGGTGTGCAGGCGAATGGTGCTAGGATTCCCGGCCTCCCCCCTGGGGGGGTTGCAACGGGGCCGGCCTTTGACGCACCCACAGAACACAGCCATGGGAGAAGCCAACGGGTTGGTCGTCAAGCTGCCCTTCGCGACCCCCGAGGAGTTCCTGGCGAAGTACGGAGCCAACGTGACTCGCGGAGGCATCTACCTCCGCTCGAAGTCGGTGAAGCCTCCCGGCACGCCAGTGAACCTGGACCTCAAGCTCGCCGATGGCTCCCGCCTCATCCACGCCACGGCGGTCGTCCATTTCGTCACCGGCCAGGCGGGCCAGGGCATCTCCGGCATGGGGCTCCGCTTCCTCAGCGTGGACCCGGCCACCTCGCAGTTCCTCGACGCCTCCGTGGCTCCCCTGCCCCACGGTCAATCCGCCGAGCCGCCCCTCCCGGCGGGCGTAGGGCCGGCGGACTACTCGGTCCCCACGGCGCCGCAGCCCTTGGCGGAAGCGCCGTTCCCGTCCCCTGCCTTCACCCCCCACCCCGGGACGGTGCCCACCGCCCGACCGCCGCCGGCGCTCACCCCGACGGAGGCCTCCGCCCTCCCCGTGGCGCCTCGGGCTCCAGCGGCGGTCTCGGCCCGCCCCGCTCCCGTCCCCGGGCCGGCGCCGAGGATCTCCTCGCCCGCCATCCCCGTCGTCCCGAGCGCCCCCGCCTTCGAGGCCCCCACCGAGGAGCCCAAGCGGACCGGACCCGTCATCGGCATCGACCTGGGGACGACCAACTCCTGCGCCGGCTACGTGCGCAACGGCAAGCCGGCCGTCCTCTTCAGCCGCGAGGGGCACAACACCGTCCCCTCCATCCTCGCCCTCAATACCCGGGGCAAGCTGGTGGTCGGCCACCCCGCCAAGGGGCAGATGCTCACCAACCCCCGCCAGACGGTCTACGGCGCCAAGCGGCTGGTAGGTCGCCTCTACGAGTCCCCCATCGTCCAGCAGATCAAGGACCGCTTCGCCTACGAGATCGCCCCCGGTGACAACGGTGAGGCGGCGGTGAAGCTCGGGGACCGCGTCTACTCGCTCCAGCAGATCTCCGCGCTCATCCTGCGCGAGGTGCGCGAGGTGGCCCAGAACCAGCTCGGCCAGCCCGTCTCGCGCGCCGTCATCACCGTCCCCGCCTACTACAACGACAACCAGCGCCAGGCCGTGCGCGAGGCCGGACGGCTCGCCGGGCTCTACGTGGAGCGCATCCTCAACGAGCCCACCGCCGCCGCGCTCGCCTACGGCTTCGGCCGCAAGCTCAAGCAGCGCGTGCTCGTCTACGACCTCGGCGGCGGCACCTTCGACGCCTCCGTGCTCGAGCTCAACGACACCCTCTACGAGGTCGTCTCCACCGGCGGCGACACCTTCCTGGGCGGCATCGACTTCGACAACGCCATCGTCAGCTACCTCCTGGAGGAGTTCCACAAGCAGACCGGCCTCACCTTCCAGGGCGACCGGGTGGCCATGCAGCGCATCCACGACGCGGCCGAGCGCGCCAAGTGCGCCCTCTCGGAGCGCTCGGAGATGCGCGTCCACGTGGCCTTCATCACGATGATCGACGGCAAGCCGTTCGATCTCGACGTCTCCCTGACGCGCGAGAAGCTCGTCCAGCTCACCGAGGAGCTCGTCAACCGCACCCTCCAGGTCTGCGCCGACGTGTGCGATGCCAAGGGGCTCACCCCCAAGGACATCGATGAGATCATCCTCGTGGGGGGACAGAGCCGCTTCCCGCTCGTCCACGAGAAGATCTCCTGGTTCTTCGGCAAGGCCCCCACCAAGAACGTCCACCCGGACGAGGCGGTGGCGCTCGGCGCCGCGCTCCTGGCGCACAGCCTGGGACAACAGTCCGAGGGGCCGCAGCAGAACGAGGGCGTGGTGCTCGTCGACGTGCTGCCCATGGCCATCGGCGTGGGCCTGCCGGGGGGGCGCTTCAAGCCCGTGCTCGAGCGCAACGCGAAGCTGCCCGCCACCAAGAGCTACCAGATCTCCACCGCCCGCGATGATCAGCAGGAGCTCGACTTGATCGTCCTCCAGGGCGACTCGGATCGCGCGGGGGAGAACGAGTACCTGGGCACGCTGAAGCTCACCGGGCTGCCCCCGGGGCCTCGCGGCTCGGTGAAGGTGTCCGTCACCTTCGAGGTGGACAGCGAGGGCATCCTCAAGGTGCTCGCGCGCGAGAACACCAGCGGCGCCGAGGTGATGAGCGTCTTCAGCACCCGCGACCCGCTCGAGGACGTGAAGACGCACCCGGCGCACCCGGAGGTTGCGGCCGGGCGTCCGCACCCGGTGCCGACTCCCGCGCGCTCGTCGGGCTCCACGCCCGCGGTCACGGCGTCCGGGACTCCGCAGCGGCACGCCGCCGCCGCACACGTCCCCCTGCCCCTGCTGGCCGCGACCGCCCGGGATGTGGCTCCGGGTGGACTGGTGGGGTGGTTGAAGCGGATCCTCGGACGCGCGTGAGCCGGAAGTGGGGCCTTGGGGCCCGCTCCTTCCGGCTCGGGACTGCTCTCAGTCGCGGACCTGCAGGCGATCCGTGCCGACCGGCTTCTCCGCCAGCTCGAACACGGGAGCCGCGGCCGGCTGAACCTCGGCCGAGCCCGTCAGCAGGTGGGCGGCCACCGGCGAGGCATTCGCCGCCGCCTTGAGCGCCGCGGCCCGCAGGGCCGCCAGGCGCTTGCGCCACAGGAAGAAGGCGAGGCCTCCCACCGCGAGGACGCCCACCACCACGAGCTGGCCCTCCTTCATGCGGCCGATGGCGTAGTCCAGCTTGTCGCCGAACGCGAAGCCGAGCCACACGAAGAAAGGCGCGGACAGGATCGCCGCCAGGCCATCCCAGAAGATGAAGCGCCAGTAGGACATGCGCGCGGAGCCGGCGGTGAAGTACGTCACCGCGCGAACCCCGGGCAGGAAGCGGGCGATCATCACGATCTTCTGCCCGTGCAGGGCGAACATCCCCTCCACGCGCGCGCGCTTCTCCGGGGTGACGACCTTGGCCAGGAAGCCGGTGGGCGAACGGCCCACCTGCGAGCCGAACCGCCGACCCGCGTAATAAATGAGGCTGTCGCCGACCAGGATGCCCGCGAAGCCGACCACCATCATCGCCGGCAGACTGGCCGCTCCCTTGTGGGCGAGAAACCCACCCAGGATGAGCGAGATGTCCTCCGGCAGCGGGACTCCGAGCCCACACGCCACCAGCACACCAAAGACGGTGAGGTAGGCGAGGAAGCCTTGGGTATTGCCCAGCAGATTGGTGAGGAATTCTTGCACGCTCGTCTCTCGGTCTCGTTCACTTCCGTGGAGGCTTCGCGGGATTATCCGCGCCGGGCCCCCAGCGCCCACGCATCAACCGGGCACGCGTCGTCAAAACTCCGAGCCACGTTCCGCACTCCGAAATACCTCCCGTGGCGGGCTGACTCATAATCATGGGCAGCCTCCACTGCTCGGAGCGCGAGCGCCCCGACGAGGGGTCGCGCTTCGCCGCGCACACCCCGCCCCACTGGCCAGCGTGTGCTCGTTCGCTCGCATTGTCGGCAAGCTAGCAGAAGCGCCAGGGGCAGGGCCTCAAGTCTTTCCCACGAGCGACTTCATGGCCTCGCGGTTGTCGCGGACCTTCTGGCCGAAGTGGGTGACGATCCCCATCAGCAGCTTCATGCAGGCCTGGGGCTTCTGGGCGGTCAGCTTCTGGAAGTCCGCGTGACGGATCTCCACGGCGGTGACGTCGGTGGCGGCGGTGGCGGTACACAGCCGCTCACCTTTCTGCAGGAGGGCCATCTCGCCCAGGGACTCACCCGCGCCCACATCCCCCAGGGCCACGTCCTCGCCCGCGGGGTTGCGCGCACTCAGGCGCACCTTGCCGTCACTGATGATGAAGAGGGACTCGCCAGGACGGTTCTCCTGGAAGAGGGTCGACCCCTTGGGGAACGCTCGAGGCACCCCGATGGCGGCGAAAATCTGGATGCCGACATCGGTGAAGTCCTTGAAGAGCGAGCACGCCTTGAGTGAGGCAGCGACCTCCATGAGGTGTGCTCCTAACACGCACGCCCCCGCCCGTCACGTTAACGGCTGGCGCGATGGTCGGCGGCCGTACGGACGTAGTGCTTCGCGGACTCGAGGAGGAAGGAGCGCTCCTCGTCGGTGAGGGGCCGCTTCACCTTGCCGGGAGAGCCCACCACGAGCGAGCCCGGGGGGACTTTGGTGCCCGGGGTGAGCAGCGTGCCGGCGCCGATGATGCAGTCGTCGCCAATCTCCACGTCGTCCATGACGATGGCGCCCATGCCCACCAGCACGCGGTTGCCCACCCGGCACCCGTGCAGCACCACGTGGTGCCCCACCGTGACGTCGTCGCCGAGGGAGGTGCCGAAGCGGTTGCTGGTGACGTGGATCATCGTGAGGTCCTGGATGTTGGTCCTCTGGCCGATGCGGATGGCGTTCACGTCCCCGCGCAGCACCGAGTTGAACCACACCGAGGAGTCCTCCCCCAGCTCCACGTCGCCGATGACCTGGGCCGAGTCCTCGACGAAGCAGCTCGGGTGGACGCGCGGGGACTGGTCTTTGAAACGTCTCAGGGCCATGGGCGCTCCCGGGCGGACAGACTCAGGCGACGACGCACGAGAGCTCGGGCTGGGGGGCCTCGGCGGCGGGCATCACCGTGGGCAGGCTCAGCACCGCCGTCTGCTTGCCGGAGAGCTGGTTGGGCGTGGCGCTCTCCACCAGCACCTTCACGAAGGCCCCCGCCGGCGCGTCGCCGTCGAAGTTCACCGTGCGGTTCTCCGGCGTGCGGCCGAAGCGCTTGAGCGGGTTGTAGCGCGAGGGCCCTTCCACCAGCACCTCCACCTCCTGCCCCACCTGCTCCTGGGTGAGCTCGCCGCTGATGCGCCGCTGGATCTTCTGCAGGCGCTCCAGCCGCTCGATCTTCACCTCGTGCGGCACCAGGCCCCACTCGTTCTCCTTGAGCGCCGCGCCCGTCTTGGGCCGGGGGCTGTAGATGAACGAGAACTGGTTGTCGTAGCGGACCTTCTCCGTCAGCTCCAGCGTGAGGGCGAAGTCCTCCTCCGTCTCCCCCGGGAAGCCCACGATGATGTCCGTGGTGACGGCGATGTTGGGGCGCGCCGCGCGCAGCTTCTCCAGCCGCTCGAGGTACTCGACCACGGTGTAGTCGCGCCGCATCCGCTTGAGCACCGGGTTGGAGCCGCTCTGCACCGGCAGGTGGAAGTGCGGCATGATCTTCGGCTGCACCCGGAAGGCCTCGATGAGCTCGTCGGAGAGGTCGTGCGGGTGGCTCGTGGTGAAGCGCACGCGCTCGATGCCCGGCACCTCGGCGGTGCGCAGCAGCAGCTGGGCGAAGTTGATGCCGCCCCGGTACGAGTTCACGTTCTGCCCGATGAGCGTCACCTCGCGCACGCCCACCTTGGCCAGGTCCGCCACCTCGGCGAGCACCTCGGGGAAGGCCCGGCTCACCTCGCGGCCGCGGGTGTGCGGCACCACGCAGAAGGCGCAGACGTTGTCGCAGCCCTTCATCACCGTGACGAACTCGGACACCTTGCCGCGGCTCGTCTCGGGGTCGGCGCGCGGGAAGACGTACTCCTCGGAGTCCACCCAGGCCGTCTCCACCACGCGCTCGCGCTCGCCCTGCACGCGGCCGATGATCTCCGGCAGCTTGGCGATGGAGTCCGGGCCGAAGACGAAGTCCAGGTAGGGCACCTTCTTGAGGAGCTTGTCCTTCTCCTGCTGCGCCACGCACCCGCCCACGCCGAGCAGGGTGCCCCGGGCGAGCTTCACGGTGCGGTAGCGGCCCAGGGCGGAGAGCATCTTGTCCTCGGCCTTCTCGCGGATGGAGCAGGTGTTGAGGATGATGAGGTCCGCCTCCTCCGGAACCGGAGTGGGCCGGTATTCGAGCTTGCCGAGCACCTCGCTCATGCGGAGCGAGTCGTTGACGTTCATCTGGCAGCCGAAGGTGTGGATGAAGTAGCGCTTCATGGGTCTTTCCGTACGGAGAACGGGCCCTTATCCGATGGGCCCCGGCGGATTGCAACCACCCGGCGAGCGGGCGGGCGGGCGCCTCACGCCCGGCTGAGTGCCTTCTGCATCCGGGCGTGGAGGTCGACGAGCCGCTCCTCGTGCTCGTTGAGGAGGTCGATCGTCTCCTGGCTGTAGCGCCGGGCGAGGGATTCCAGGTCCTCGACGCGAGCCATCTCCTCGCGGGCCCGGCGGGCCTTCTCGGTGGAGACGGAGTCGGTCTGCTGCTCCAGCTCGGCCAGCCGGGTGCGCAGCTTGCGGGCCGTCCAGCGCTTGCCGGCATAGGCGCGCAGCAGGGCGAGGCCCTGATCCACCTTCTTCATCTCCAGGCCGGAGGCCTCGAGGCCCAGCTCGTGCGCGGCCCCGAGGGCGTCGTGCCCGGCCGAGGACTGCTCGGCATGGGCGAGGAAGGTCTCCTGGTAGCGCAGGAGGGACTGGAGCTCGTCCGGGGTGAGGGCCTGGGCGGAGAGCCGGAGCGTGCGCGCGTCGGCCGCCTCCATGCCAGCCTCCATGCCAGCGGACGGCGCGGTGTCGAGATCATCGAACAGGGAACGGGACATGGGCGTGCCTTTCAGGCGGGGACGAGCTGCTCCGCGATGCGGGACAGGTCGGCCACGGAGTTGACCACCACGGTCTGGTGGCATTGCTTCGAATAGGTGAGCATCTCGCTGTCGCCGAAGCCCCAGTTGCCGCGCTCCTCGGGGCAGATCCACAGGAGCCGCTTGCACTTCTGCTTCAGGTCCTTGAGGGCCCAGGCGTTGTTGGCGTTGTAGTTGTTGCGGCCGTCCCCGATGATCATCACCGTGGTGCGGCGGGTGATGCTGCCGAGCTGGTTGCGGGAGAACGAGGCCAGCGCGCGGCCATAGTTGGAGTTGGCCGTGAGCGAGACGGCCTCGCCCATGGTGGCCAGGTCGATCGCCCGGTCCACGTCCTGCTCCTTGAAGTGCTGCGTCACCTCGCCCACGTCCGAGACGAAGACGAAGGAGCGCACGCGCACGAAGAGCGACTGCAGCGTGTAGGTGAAGAGGAGCATCATCCGCGACGCGTTGCGCACCGAGTCGGACACGTCACAGAGGACGACGACCTCGGGGCGCTCGGGGCGGCGGGCACGGAACACGGGCACCATGGGCACCCCACCCCACGGCAGGTTGCGGCGCAGGGTGCGGCGCACGTTGAGAATCCCCTTCCGCTTCGAGCG
>NZ_DASVSO010000818.1:0-4204 GCF_036388035.1 Archangium sp. | reverse complement strand
ACCCCCAGCGACCCCCTCGGTTCCGAGCATCCCGAGCAAGTCAACCCCACGCTGATCCGGCTCCCGGGCCAGCGGGGGCTGGCGGCGAGAGGGGCAAGGGCCGTAAAACAGGGCTCAGATGAGTCAGCTTCGTTATCAGCCACTCGGTCCCCTGGTCCCGGGCGAAGGGTCCCGTCCGTTCCTCGCGCTGGCTCTCGAGGACGGTGCACCACCGCGTCCCGTCGTGCTGGTGTGGGCTCCGCTGGAGGTGACGCAGGATCCGACGCTGACGGCCCGGCTCCAGAAGGAGACGGCTCGCGCCTCCATCTTCGAGCACCCCAACATCCTCCGCGTCCACGGGCTGATGACGCTGGAGGGCCGCCTGGCCCGGGTGACGGAGTACGCCGACGGAGAGCCCCTGCGCCAGGTGCTGGAGGCGGGCCAGCGCCTGCCGCCCCCCTTCGCCGCGCTCGTCGTCGCGGATGTGGCCACGGGCGTCCACTACGCCCACGTGGCGGGCAGTGATGATGGGATTCCGCTCGTGCACGGCGACCTGCGCCCGGAGACCGTCATGGTCGCCTTCAGCGGCGTGTGCAAGGTGTCGGGCTATGGCGCGCTGAGCGTGGCCCCTCGCGAGCGCAACATCCTCCGCAAGCGCAACCAGCGTCTGTACAGCGCCCCCGAGCAGCTCATGGGCGGCCGGGCGGCCTCCTCCGCCCTGACGGACGTGTTCCTCCTCGGCCTGCTGCTCTATGAGTGCCTCTCGGGGCGCAAGCCCTTCCAGGACTCGCTGGAGCCCGACAAGGCCATCCTCAACCGCCCGCTGCCTCCCCTCTCGGCGGAGATCCCTCCCGCCCTCAACGACGTGGTGCGACGCGCCACGGAGAAGCGGGCGGATCAGCGCTACCCGAGCGCCCTCGCCTTCCGCGACGCCCTGGTGGCCGCCATCGGCGAGCTGCCTGGCCCCGCGGCCTTCGCGGAGCTCCTCGGCAAGCTGATCTCCCCCGACACCGAGGCCCGGGTCGCTCGAAGGAAGCTGCTGGCGAAGGGCCTCGAGGACCTGGCTCGCCCGCCGGGTCCATCCGTCGTGCTTCCGTCCATTTCCACCCCCGCGCCCGTCGTCCGGACCGAGCCCGTCACCAACCCCTCGCGCGTCGCCCAGCCGGCCCCCATCACCCAGCCGGCGCCGACCCTCCGGGCCGAGCCTGTCACCAACCCCTCGCGCATCGTCCAGCCGGCTCCGATCACCCAGCCGGCGCCGACCCTCCGGGCCGAGCCCATCACCCAGCCCGCGCGCATCCTCCAGGCCATCACCCAGCCCTCACCTGTCATCCAGGCGGCGCCCATCACCGAGCCTGCCCCCGTCATTCAGGCGGCGCCCGTCACCGAGTCGGCCCCTGTCATCCAGGCGGCGCCCGTCACCCCGCCCTCGCCTGTCATCCCGTCCGAGACCATCACCGAGCGCGCCCCGGTCATCCCGGTGGCCGAGGCTGGCGGCCGGTCTCGTGGAAAGACGAAGGCCAAGGCAGATCCCGCGAGTGCGCTGACGGTCAAGGTCGAGACCCTCGCCGCGTCCGCGCGTCCTCCGCAACCGACGGCGCGACCCACGGCCCTCCTCGCCACCGCCATCGGGGCGCTGCTGCTCCTGAGCGCGGTCGGTGCCATCTGGAGCACCCGGGAGAAGCCCAAGCTCACGGAGCCCGAGCAGGCGGCGGTGGCGGAAGCGCCCCACATTGCCCCCTCCGAGCTCCTCACGGCGGAGCCCCAGGCCTCGAAAGACGCCGGCGTGAGCCCCCCGAAGGTCCCCGCTCCGACGGCGCCCACCGTGCCGCCGTCGCTGGTCGAGATCTTCGTGAGCCCCGACGTGGACGTCTCCCTCGAGGGCCGGGCACTCGGCCGTACGCCCCTGACGATTCCGCTCGCGCCCGGCCACTATACGCTGACGCTGACCGATCCAGCCCGGGGCCTGGTGCGGACGGCCCGGATGATCGACATCACCCACGACGGCACGTCCACGTTCCGCATCCGCCTGGGCATGGGCTCGGTCCTGGTCCACGCGCCCCCGGGGGCCCGCATCTCGCTCGATGGGCACGAGAAGGGAACGGCTCCGCTCTCCGAGCTGACGATGTTCGAGGGCGAGCACCACCTGCGCGTCACCCTGAACGATGCCGTCTGGGAGAAGACCTTCGCGCTGTTGGGAGACCAGCGCCTGGTCTTCGCCGCGGAGTTCGAGCAGGAGTGAGAGGCACGCCTCCTCAGGGGGCCAGCGCCAGCTCGAGATCTCGGGCAGTCGGTCCCCTCGTTTGGATGCGGATTGACGCGTCTGATCGTCCGAGCCTATGTCCGCCCGTCCATGTCCCAGAATACGAATCCCCAGGTGGTCATCGCCGGTGCGGGCCCGGCCGGAATGCTGCTCGCCTATCAGTTGGTGACGAATGGTGTCCCGGTCCGCGTGCTCGAGCGGCATCCCGACTTCGAGCGCGAGTTCCGTGGCGAGCTGATCCAACCCGCGGCGCTCGGCCCCCTGGAGAAGCTCGGCATCCTCCCGCTGCTCGTGGAGCGGAAGCTCGCGCTGCCGAACATCGAGCGGCGGCTGTTCGTCGGGAAGACGCGGCGGGTCATGGTCCCGGGCGGCAAGGAGCGGGGCTCGTTGATCTCCCAGGCGGGGCTGCTCCAGCTCCTCCACGAGCTGTGCGGCCGCCATCCCCATTACCGGCTGGACTTCGGCACCACGGCCCTCCAGGCGATTCGCGAGAACGGCCGGGTGGTGGCCCTGAAGACGCGAAAGGAAGGCGCCGAGAGCCGCGTCGAGGGAGACCTCTTCGTGGACTGCACGGGCCGCAACAGCGGGCTGCGCAGGGACCTGGGCCTCGAGGTCGATTCCCACCAGGTTCCGGCGGACGTGGTGTGGCTGCGCTTCGACCTGTCGGACGTGCCCGAGGCGATGCCCGACACCCTCGATGTCCACATGTTCGGCAAGGGCGTGGTGCTCGTCTTCTCCCCGACGACCCGCTCCCGGCTGCAGGTGGCCTACAGCGCGCCCGGGGACCTCGGCAGCCTGCGGAAGAACCTCCCCGAGCTGCGGAGCCGGCTGCTCCCCCTGCTCCCCGAGAAGCTGCGGCCCCACCTGGAGGCGAAGCTCGACGAGCGCACCGAGACCCAGTTCCTCCGGGTCATCGTCGATCGGCTCGCGCGCTGGCACGTGCCCGGCATGCTGTTCCTGGGAGACGCCGCGCACACGATGTCCCCCTCGGGGGGCCAGGGGCTGAACGTGGCGCTCCGCGACAGCTACGTGGCCGCCAACCACCTGCTCGACGCCATCCGCGCGGGGCAGCCGGTGGACGAGCGCGTCTTCCAGAAGATCCAGGACGAGCGCCTCCCCGAGGCCGACCTCATCCAGGGGATGCAGAAGCGGGTGCACCGGATGGTCATGGCCCCGATGTTCGTCGAGCACGCCATGTTTACCCTGCTCGGCCTCGTGCTGAAGCTCGCGAAGAAGGACACCCAGGGCGCCACCCAGGGCAGCCCCCCGGTCGAGATGCGCTACGGCGTCCCGGTATCCCAGCTTCCGTAGGAGTCAGGCGGCCAGGGGCGCCACGCGCCCCCGCGCGCTCGTGTCAGTCCTCCTGGGTGAGGTACTTCAGGAGCTCGTCCTCGTCGTTCGTGATCAACCGTTTGATGCCATCCTGCCTGGCATAGCGCTGGATCTGCAGTTGGCCGACGACACTCTTGACGAGCACACCGACCCTTCGGAATCCGCTGATCCAGCGCGGGCGCACGCGCTGGAGGGCAGCTTCGAACTGGGGATCGTTCCGGCCCGGGGCGGCCCGGATATCGCAGAGGAGCGCATACCGCGCTCGGCCCAGCCCATCCAGGGTGGCACCGAGCTCCCCGAAAGCGACCTCGAGCTCCTCGAGCGAGGAGAACGGCTTGTCACTGCGAATGGTGTGGATGAGGCCCCTCCGCTCGTCGAGGAGGATGGTGAAGTGGTCGTTCCGGGAGACCTGCTTCAAGGTGGAAGGGAGGCCCTCTGGAGTACCCGTGCCGCGCTGCGATGGAGACTGAGCCATGGAGACGATCTCGCTTGTGCGGCGGGAACACTCGCACGGCGGGCGGGACGGAGGAAAGGCGCGCGCGGGAGGACTGACGGACCTCGGGCCAGGACTCGCTTGCCGCCTCGGCTGCCAGAGAATGCGGCCTCCCACGCCCCACTCCTCTCATGCAG
>NZ_DASVSO010000817.1:0-13162 GCF_036388035.1 Archangium sp. | reverse complement strand
ACCACGTCTGCTCGGGAAGCTCTTCCGCCGGAGCTGGCTGGAGCGCACCGGGAGCCTCCACACCGGTGGGCTTCTCGCCGGGAGCCTCCGCACCGGAGGGCTTCTCGCCAGGGGCCTGCCGCGCGTTAGCGGGAAGCTCGAGCACGATGGTCGGCTCGGGTGACGACTGCCGGCAGCCGCTCATGAGCACCACCACGGCCAGCTTCCTCAGTCGCATGCGTTCCCTCGCGGTTGCGTGTCCGGAAGCCAGAGCGTACACGAGTCAGTGGACTTGACGCCCCGCCTCACGCCCCCAGCGCGCGCATCCCCCCGACGCGAATCCGCTGCTCATGATCGAGCAGCCACCGCTTGACGGGGACGCCTCCCGCATACCCGGTGAGCGTTCCGTTCGTGCCCACCACCCGGTGACACGGGACGATGATGGAGAGGGGGTTCTTCCCGTTCGCCGCTCCGACGGCCCGCGCCGCCCCCGCCCGTCCGACATGACGCGCGAGGTCACCATAGGACCAGGTGGCCCCCAGTGGAATCTCCCGGAGCGCCTTCCACACGGCCTGCTGGAAGGGCGTCCCGGTCGGCTCGAGCGGAAGCTCGAAGGACACGCGCTCGCCGGCGAAGTACTCCTCCAACTGGCGCCGCGCGGCGAGCAGCACGGCGTGGTCCTCCCGCTCGCTCGCGGTGAGCGTGGGAGCCCCCTTGTGGTTCTCCAGGTAGATGGCCGTGAGCGCACCTTCCGTCGCGTAGAGCCGAAGGGGCCCCACCGGGCTCTTGAGGGTCGTGGTGAACAGCATCATCCGCCTGCTCCTTCCGAGAGAGAGGTCCAGAGGTGTACGGCCGCATAGGCGCGCCAGGGTCGCCAGGCCTCGGCCCGCTCGGCGGTCTCCTTCGCCGACAGACCTCCGAGTGCCTTGCGAATCCCGAGGTCGCTCGCGGGGAACGCATCGGGCCAGCGCAGGGCCCGCATCGCCACGTAGTGCGCCGTCCAGGGACCGATGCCCGGCAGCGCCTCGAGCGCCGCCATCGTCGCGTCCACGTCGACGTGCCGATCCAACCGCACCGAGCCCTCCGTGACGGCCCGCGCCACGGCCAGCAAGCTCCTCGCACGTGCGCCGGGAAGTCCGAGCGTGGCCACGTCGTCCTCCGTCAACGCCGCCAGCGTCTCCGGCGACGGGAAGAGCCGGGAGGTCTCCGCATGGGGGGTGTCGAGGGGCTCACTGAAGCGCGCGACGAGCCGCCCGCTCAGCGTAGTCGCCGCCCGGACGGAGACCTGCTGCCCGAGGATGGCGCGCACCGTCATCTCGAACGGATCAAAGGATCCCAGCACGCGAAGCCCCGGATGCCGCTGGACCTGCCTGGCGAGGAGCGGGTCTCTCCCGAGGCACTCCGCGATGACCGTCGGCTGGGCGTCCAGATCGAAGAGCGTCCGCAGCCGCGCGGCCACCGGCATCAGCACTCCCGCCAGCGAGAGCGAGACCTCGGCCAGGAGCGCGGGGCGCTTGCCGTCATGCCGGACGGTGAGCCAGCCCCGGGTATCCCCCAGCCGCACCGTGCGCCGGTACTCCGAGTCCCCGACGTACTCCACGCCGGGAATGGCGCGTCCGCGCAGGAAGGTCAGGAGCTGCTCCCAGTGCAGCGGCGGGCGATAGTCCAACCGGAGGACGAGCGAGCGCGAAGCCTCCGCCTCGTCACTCTCCCGCCGGAGCGAGGAGGGCGCTCTGCCGAAGCGCGACTGGAAGAGCGCGTTGAAGCGCCGGACGCTCTGGAAGCCACTCGCGAAGGCGATCTCCGCCAGCGGGAGCGCGGTGTCCTGGAGGAGCTGCTTCGCCAGCGCGAGCCGCCGCGACTGGGCCAGCTCGACGGGAGAGACCCCGAGCTCCGTCTCCATGGCCCGGCGCAGGTGCCGGTCCGTGACGCCCAGCTCCGCCGCGAGCTCCTCGATGGACGACTCGTTGAGGAACCCGCCCTCGATGCGGGAGACCGCGGCGGCCACGAGCCTCGGCACCGAGTCGACCGGCGCGCTGCCCGGGGCCAGCTCGGGGCGGCACAGGAGACAGGCCCGGAAACCCGCGCGCTCGGCCTCGGCGGCCGTGCGGTAGAAGGCGCACCGCTCCTGGCGCGGCGTCCTCGCCGAGCACACCGGCCGGCAGTAGATGCCCGTGGTCGATACGCCCACGAAGAAGAGTCCGTCGAAGCGCCGATCTCGCGCGGACAGGGCCCGGTAGCAGCTCTCGGTCTCCAGCGTCTGCATGATGGGGCTTTCGTAGCCTGGACGCGCCCCCCTGTCTGGCCGTTTTCGGACCTGACCGCGAAAATCGGGTCCCGGCGCGGGGCGGCCCGGGCCCAGGCGGAGGTGATAGGCTGAGACACCTGTCATTCCCGGCTGCTTGCTCGCCCCGCAGGAGTACCCCGTCGTGACACCGGGCCTCGCCCATGCCTTCATCACCGCCCGGGAGGGCACGCCCCCGGGGGAGACCCTGGCCTCCCTGGAAGAACAGCTCGGCCGGGCCCTGAGCACGGCCCGCGCGGCCTGGCCCCGCGTGGACCTGGAGGGCGTGCGCTTCATCGCCCACCTCGCCCGGCATCTCCCCGCCGACGGCTCCGTCGAGGCCCTGGAGCGGCTGCACCTGGGGGACCTGTACCTGGCCTGCGCCTGCGCGGACGGACTGCCCCTGGCACACGCCGCCTTCGAGGCCCGTGTCCTCCCCGAGGTGGACTCGGCCGTGGCCCGCATGAAGCTGCCCCCCAGCACCGTGGACGAGGTGCGCCAGCTCGTGCGTCAGAAGATGCTCGCCCCCGGGCCGGACACTCCGCCCAAGCTCGCCGCCTACCCCGGCACCGGCCCGCTCTCCGCCTGGGTGCGTGCCGCGGCCCTGTGGCTCGCCCTGGACCTGCAGCGCCAGCGCTCCAGCCACGACAGCTCGGGCGAGGACAGCACGCTCTCGGTGCTCGTCGACCCCGGGGATGACCCCGAGCTTGCCTACCTCAAGACGACCTACCGCGCCGAGTTCAACACCGCCTTCGCCCAGGCCCTCACCTTCCTCGCCCCGCGTGAGCGCAACATCCTGCGCCTCAAGTACCTGGATGGGTTGAGCATCGACCAGCTCGGCGCCCTCTATGGCATCCACCGCGCTACCGCCGCGCGCTGGGTGGTGGGGGCGCAACAGGCGCTCCTCGAGCAGACGCGGCGCCTGCTCACCGAGCGCCTGCGCCTCACCGGCTCCCAGCTCGACAGCGTGCTGCGACTCATCTCCAGCCAGCTCGATGTGAACCTCAGCCGGCTGCTGCGCTCGCGCCTCGACTGACCGCGGAAGCCGACAGGGACTCGGGGGAAGCGACGGGCCGACCCGACGCTCAACGGTTCGAGCGCATTCCCGCCAGGCCGTGGAGCAGACATCCAAGGTCATCCACCGGCCCGCCTGAAACCCCTCCGAAGGTGAATCCCTCGCGCATCCAGGGTGTTGAGCCACGCCCCCTCCTCCACGAGAACCTCGCAGGGGACGACCTCACGATACCTGATGAGCGATCACATCCACGGAGAGCTTCCAGGCCGGCCCCACGCCTACACGCGTGAGAAGGCCCCCCGCCCCTCACCTGTCGTCGCTTGCGACATCTTCGCCGGCGGCGGGGAAATGGGTGCCCGCATGCGGGCCCTCGATTGGTCGTCCACACCTCTCGGACCCGTGGAAGGCTGGTCCCAGTCGCTGCGTGGCGCGGTGAGCATCTGCCTCACCTCGCGCTTCCCCATCGCCCTGCTCTGCGGGCCCGAGTTCGTCGTCCTCTACAACGACGCCTACATCCCCATCCTCGGACATAAGCACCCGCGGCTGGCCCTGGGCAGGCCGGGCCGTGAGGCGTGGGCGGAGATCTGGCACGTCATCCAACCCATGCTGGAAGGGGTGCGTACCACGGGCCAGGCCACATGGTCGGATGAACAGCTGCTCGTCATCGACCGGGCCGGCTACCTGGAGGAGGCCTACTTCACCTTCTCCTACAGCCCCATCGGCCTCGAGACCGGCCGGGTGGATGGCGTCTTCGCGACGATCAACATCAGCACCGAGCGCGTCATCGGCGAGCGGCGGCTGCGCACCCTGCGCGAGCTCGCCGAGCACGTCAGCGAGGCCCGCTCGTCCGAGGAGGCCTGCCGACAGGCCGCGCGGACCCTCTCGGACAACCCGGCGGACGTCCCCTTCGCGCTGATGTACCAGCTCGACGAGCAGCGCACCCGGGCCACCCTCCTGGGCACCGCGGGGCTGGAGGAAGGCGGGGCGGCGAGCCCCAAGACCCTGAGCCTCACGGAGGCGGACACCCGCGGCTGGCCCCTGGCGCGCGTGGCGGCCACCGGACGCATGGAAGTGGTCACCGACGTGCGCGCGCGCTTCGGAGAGCTGCCGGGAGAACCCTGGGACGAGTCGCCCCACTCGGCGGTGCTGCTGCCCATTCCCCAGCCGGGACACAAGGCGCCCTATGGGGTGCTGGTGCTGGGCGTGTCCCCGCGCCGCGAGCTGGACTCCTCCTACCGGGGCTTCTTCGAGCTGGCCACCGAGCACGTGGCCTCGGCCGTCGCCAACGCGCTGGCCTATGAGACCGAGCGCCGTCGCGCCGAGGAGCTCGCCGAGCTGGACCGCGTGAAGACGGCCTTCTTCTCCAACATCTCCCACGAGTTCCGCACCCCGCTCACGCTGATGCTCGCGCCCTTGGAGGACGCACTGGCCTCCGCCTCGCGGACCCTGGCCGGCGAGGAGCTGGACTCGGTGCATCGCAACGGCGTGCGGCTGCTCAAGCTCGTCAACACGCTGCTGGACTTCAGCCGCATCGAGGCGGGACGGATGCAGGCGTCCTACGTCCCCACGGACCTGTCCACCCTCACCGCCGAGCTGACCAGTACCTTCCGCTCGGCGATGGAGCGGGCCGGGCTGCGGCTGGTGGTGGACTGCCATCCCCTGGCCCAGCCCGTCTGGGTGGACCCGGAGCTGTGGGAGAAGGTCGTGCTCAACCTCATCTCCAACGCCTTCAAGTTCACCTTCGAGGGAGAGGTCGCGGTGGCCCTGCGCTGGCGGGACACGCACGTGGAGCTGAGCGTGCGCGACACCGGCACGGGCATCACTCCCGAGGAGCTGCCGCGCATCTTCGAGCGCTTCCACCGCGTGCAGGGCGCGCGCGGGCGCTCCTTCGAGGGCACGGGCATCGGACTGGCCCTGGTGCAGGAGCTGGTGAAGCTGCACGGCGGCACCGTGAGCGCCCGGAGCGAGCCGGGCCAGGGCACCACCTTCACCGTGTGCCTGCCCACGGGCAGCGCGCACCTCCCGTCCGAGCGGCTCGGCGCGGCCAAGTCCCCAGCCTCCACCTCGACGGGAACGAGCGCCTTCCTCCAGGAGGCGACCAGCTGGCTGGGAGCGGCTCCGGCTCCTGTGTCCGCCTGTCCGTCCTCCGCCCCCCCGGACCCGGTCGCCGCGGCTCCGCTGCCCCAGTCCGTCCCGCGCGAGGCCCGCCTCCTGCTCGTCGATGACAACGCGGACATGCGCGCCTACGTGGAGCGGCTGCTGCGCGCCCAGGGCTGGGAGGTGGAGGCGGTGGGGGACGGGGCCGAGGCGCTCGAGGCGGTCCGCGCGCGCCCACCGGACCTCGTCCTCAGTGATGTGATGATGCCGCGGCTGGACGGTGTCGGCCTGCTGCGCGCCCTGCGCGAGGACGCGCGCACCCGCACCGTGCCCTTCATCCTGCTGTCCGCCCGCGCGGGCGAGGAGTCCACGGTGCAGGGACTCCGCGCCGGCGCGGACGACTACCTCACCAAGCCCTTCAGCGCCCGCGAACTGGTGGCGCGCGTGGGTGCGGCGCTCGCCATCGCCCGGGTGCGACAGGAGGCCCTCCACCGCGAGCAGCGCTACGCGACCGAGCTGGAGGCCAAGCAGCGACTGCTGGATGCGGTGCTCCAGCAGATGCCCGCGGGCGTCATCCTCGCCGAGCCATCGGGCCGGCTGACGTTCTTCAACCACCAGCAGGAGGAGCTGGTGCGCGGCCACATGCACCACGCCCGGTGCGTGGAGGAGTACTCCCGCTTCCAGGGCTTCCACTCGGATGGCCACCTCCTCCAGAGCGAGGAGTGGCCCCTGGCTCGCTCGCTGCGCCACGGCGAGGTGGTGGTGGACGAGGAGCTGGTCCTGGAGCGCATGGACGGGACGCGTGCGATGGTGCGGATAAGCGCCAGCCCCGTACGGGACCACGAGGGCCGCATCATCGCGGGCGTGGCCATCACCCAGGACGTGACGCGACAGAAGGAGCAGGAGGCCGAGCTGCGGCGCCGCGTGGAGTTCGAGCAGCAGCTCATCGGCATCGTCAGCCACGACCTGCGCAACCCCATCAGCGCCATCACCCTGGGGGCCCACGCCCTGCTGCGACGCGAGGAGCTCGACGCGCGCGCCATCAGGTCCGCCAGCCGCATCCTCTCCTCCGCCGAGCGCGCCACGCGGATGATCCGCGACCTGCTCGACTTCACCCAGGCGCGGCTGGGCGGAGGCATCTCGCTGGAGCGCCGGCCCACGGATCTGCGGCAGCTCGTGCAACAGGTGCTGGACGAGGTGGAGGTGTCCTGGCCGGATCGCCACATCGAGGTGCGCCAGCAGGGCGACGCCTTGGGCGAGTGGGACTCGGACCGCATCGCGCAGGTGGTGTCCAACCTGGTGTCCAACGCCCTCAAGTACAGCCCCGAGAAGACGCCCGTGCGCGTGGAGGTGCGCGGCGAGGACGAGGCCGTGGTCCTGTCGGTCCACAACGAGGGGACCCCCATCCCCGCCGCGCTCCTCCCCCGCCTCTTCGAGCCACTCCAGCGGGGCACGCCCCAGGTGGACCGGACGACCCGAAGTATCGGCCTCGGCCTCTACATCGTGAAGCACCTGGTGGACTCACACCGAGGCACCGTGTCGGTCCGCTCGACCGCGGGCCGGGGCACCACCTTCACCGTGCGGCTGCCCCGTGACTCCGGCGGCGCCGTGCACTGAGGCCCGTGCCTCCCGCCTGCTTCACTCCACCCGGCGGGTGAGCACCCGGGCCTCCTCGACGCTCGCCGCGCAGCGGAAGCCGAAGTGGTGGAAGACGGGCCGGTTCGCCGGCACGTGGGGCCGCCGGTACACCGTCGTCGCGTACGAGGCCGGCCAGAACCACGAGCCCCCTCGCACCACCTTCTCGGTGTGGCCGGCACAGGGCTCCCGGCCCTCGCACGGCCCCTTCGGGTCCACCCCGAGGCACGCCGCGCCGCAGTCCTTCCATGACGGCGTGAACCAGTCCGCTACCCATTCCCAGCCGTTGCCCGCCATGTCGTAGAGCCCGAACGGGTTGGGAGGCCGAGAGCCCACCGGCTCCGGGCGTCCCACGTCCGCATGCGTCCTCGAGCGCTGCTTCTTCCCGCAGCTCCGTCCCCGCGCATCCATGATAACCGCGCGCTCGCAGGTGGCGGGCTCGTCGCCCCATGGGTAGAGCCGCCCATCCGTACCCCGCGCCGCCTTCTCCCACTCCGCTTCCGTCGGCAGGTGCTTGCCCTGGGCTTCGCAGTACGCCTTCGCGTCGTACCAGCTCACCCCGCTGATGGGCTGCTGGGGGTTGTCGAAGTCACGGTAGTGGGGCCGGGCCTTCCGGCACCGCCCCGCCTTCTCGCATGCCTTGTAGGCGCCGTAGGTCACCTCGTGGGTGTCCATGTAGAAGGTCTGGACCCAGACCGTCGCCTGGGGCCGGGCCGGTGCGTGGCGCCCTCCGTTCACCCCTCGCGGGAAGGGACCCCCGGGGATGCAGGCCAGGCCCGCGGGTGTCGCTTCGAGACAGGGCAGCGGCGCGGGAGCACCGGGGAACGTCTCCTCCGCCCCCGCTGCGCGCGCGAGCAGGAGCGCGAGCACGAGGGCGGGCCCCCGCCCCCCACTCACGGCACTGCCTCACGCCTCGGTCGCGACGGGCCTCGCACCTTCTTCAGCTTCTTCACGGCCTGCTTCGCCAGGAGCCGCTGCTTCGCCGCCTCGCGCGCCTCCTCGGGTCCGGTGTCCAGCCGTGACAGCCCGTACACCGTGCCGGCGGCGGGCGCGTAGTGGAGCATCGTGCGCACGTTCCGCGTCTTCGCGTCTCCCAGCCAGGAGATGAAGCTCGAGCCCGACTGCGTGTTGTAGTGGTAGTAGGTGCCCTTCACGTGCGAGATGCCCCGCTGGCCGCTCGTGCGGACCACCACGCTGTGCTCGTCCATGGGCAGCTCGCGGATGTTGCTCCGGTACCACTTGTCGTACGGGAAGTACTGCTCGGCGTTCGAGAGGTAGAGCACCCCCACCTTCATCCCCGCCTGCGCCACCGCCCGGCCCACGGCGCTCACGGTCCGCTTCGCGGTGAGGTCCCCCCGCACCATGAAGACCTTGTCCTCGAGGAAGAGGCGGCGGATGTGCGCGTACTCGTCGGCATCCACGACGAAGGACGGCAGGGACGCCTTCCCCATCTGCTCCACCACGCGCTTGAGGCGTCGATCCACCGCCCAGCGGGCCGTCCCGTAGGCCCGGAGTGCGCTGGCCCGCTCCTTCGGGTCCGCGTAGCCCTCCTGGAGGAGGCGGCGCACCTCCGGACGGCTCTCCAGCCGCCACAGGCGCAGGAAGTCCGCGGGCGTCTCCGCCGCGCGGAAGAGGACGCGGTAGACGCGGTGCAGGTCCACGATGGACTGGTCGAAGTCCATCAGCACGAGGACCTCGGCGCGCGCCCAGGCCCCCAGCAGGTAGTTCTGGTCGGAGCCCACGCCCACGTAGACGCCGCCCTTGTCCTTCACCGCGTCGTGGAAGAGGTGGAGCTCGTTCTCGTTGGAGATCCAGTAGTGGAGGCCGCGCACGATCTCCGCGGGGGGCGGATCGGCCGGCAGGCTCGCGAAGGCGGAGAGCGTCGGCTCGCTGGCGAGACTCAGGGACGACGCCAGGGCGACGAGGAGGGCGAGGACGCGCATCGTGGGGCATGATAGCGCGCCCGAGGGAGTCTTCCGCCCTCCCTCTTGGGCTGTAGGCAAGGGAGCGCTACGCTCGGGGCGATTCCCCCCTGGAAGCACCGTCCTCCCGAGGGTCCTGGCATGTCGGCGTACCTCTTCGCCTCCTCGGTGGTCGCGCTCATCGTGGCGCTCTTCAACGGCCTGCTGGCCGCCTACGTCCTCGCCTCCGCCCGGGGTGACGGGCGCAAGCTCTCGTTCGCCTGCGGCCCCACGGGCGTGGCCCTCTTCGCCACCGCGTGGTTCGTCGTCCTCCTGGAGCCCCAGGCCCGGGAGTCCGTCCGCGTGGCCGTCGGGTTCGCCTCGGTGCTGTCCGTCTCCGGCTTCATCATCGACGCCCTCGTCGACCTCGGCCCCACCCGGGCGCGGCGGCGCCTCCTGGTGGCGCTCGTCCCCCTCGGCCTCGGTGTCCTCGGGCTGTCGGCCGGGGCCTCGGTGTCGCTCGACCAGCCACTCCTGGCCCTGTTCCCGCAGATGCTGGCGCTCGTCCTCGTGGGCCTCCTCGGGGCGGTCCGCCTCGTCCTGTGCCGGCACGAGAACGCGGCCATCCGTCGCCTCTCGCGGCACAGCGTGGCGCTCATCGGCGTCTCGCTGCTCGTCTGCGGCCTGCGCACGGTCTACGAGCTGACCCAGGGAGGGGCCGCCGGCAACGGGGTGCTCCTGTGCACCATCCTCGTCGCCGAGATGGTGACGCTCAGCTACACCCTCCACGAGCGCATCTCCGTCCAGTTCCCCGTCTCGCGGGCCCTCACCCACGCCGTGCTCTCCATCGGCGCGGCCTTCGCGGTGGTGGCGGTCCTCCGGGCCGTGGGCTACGCGGTGGACCTCGTCCAGGTGTCGGTCGCGGTGGCGGTGACGCTCCTCGCCTCGCTGCTCTTCATTGGCCTGGGCGAGCAGCTCGACCGGGCCCTGGAGCAGCTCCTCTTCCCCAAGCAGGCGCGGCTCACCGGGCTCCTGTCGGCCTCGCGCTCCGAGGCGGCCGTGTTGCGCAGCCGCCTGGAGCGGGCCGAGCGACTCGCCATCGCCGGAGAGCTGGCCGCGGCCATCGCCCACGAGGTGAAGAATCCCCTGACGGCCGTGCGCGGCTACGCCGAGCTGCTCGCGGCCCAGGCCGAGCATGTCCTCCCCGAGCACCGGGCCCGGTTCGAGAAGGCGGTGCGCATCATCAGCGAGGAGAGCGATCGCATCGACATGCGGGTGGCCGAGCTGCTGAACCTCGGGCGGGCCCCCCGGGGGGAGAAGGACGGAAGCCCGCTCGACGTGTCGCGCCTGGCGCTGGAGGCGATGGCGGTGGCAGAGGGGGAGCCGGACTTCCCCACGCTCGTCCCCCGGTTGGATCCGTTCGTCCGGGTGGTAGGAGACGAGGACGCGCTGCGCGGCGTGCTGCTCAACCTGCTGAAGAACGCCGCCGAGGCGATGCGGGACACGCGCGGCGGACGCATCGAGGTGCGGACCTGGAGCGAGGAGGGGCGCGTGGTCGTCGAGGTGCGTGACGAGGGCAAGGGACTCGGCGAGGTGGACAGCGACCAGCTCTTCCGGCCCTTCTACACGACGAAGGCGGATGGGACCGGGTTGGGGTTGGCCATCTCGCGCTCCGCCCTGGATGGGATGCGCGGCAAGTTGAGCCTTCAGCCCCGCCCGGACGGGCCGGGCGCGGTGGCCCGGGTGGAGCTGCCCATGGCGCCGGTGGCGACCCGCCCGGCACGGGAGGACCTGTGATGACGGTGGAGGAAGGCGCGGTGGACAAGCCCGAGATCGCGCTCGTGGAGGACGAGCGCAATGTGCGCGAACTCTACCTGGACGTGCTGGGCGCGCGGGGGTTCACCGTCGTCCCGCTCGAGTCGGTGGCGGCCGCGGAGGCCTATCTCTCCCGGCGAGCTCCGGACCTGCTGCTGCTCGACGTGAAGCTGGGCGATGGCGACGGGCTCGTGCTGCTCGACAAGCTGCGCAAGCAGGGGCTGCGCACGCCCGTCATCGTGATGACCGCGTTCGGCACCGTGGATAGGGCGGTCCAGGCGCTGCGCGCGGGCGCGAACGACTTCCTCGTCAAACCCTTCAGCAATGAGCGGCTCCTCTCCTCGGTGGCGGCGGCGCTGGAGGCGGGGCACCGGATGGCGGAGCTGGAGCTGGCCGCGCCCACGCTCGCCCCGAGTACGGAGGCCGGCCGCGCGCTCATCGGCGCCGCCGGGGGTTTGAGGGATGTGGCCGCGCTCGTGCCCCGGGTGGCCGCCTCCGATGCCACCGTCCTCATCCGAGGCGAGTCCGGCACGGGCAAGGAGCTCGTCGCCCGCGCCATCCATGCCGCCTCGCCGCGGCTCGATGGGCCGCTCATCTCCGTCAACTGCTCGGCCCTGCCCGCGTCGCTCATCGAGTCCGAGCTGTTCGGCTTCGAGCGCGGCGTCTTCACCGGGGCGCACGCCCGGCACAAAGGCGTCATCGAGGCCGCCGAAGGCGGCACGCTCTTCCTCGACGAGATTGGTGACATGCCGCTGGAGGCCCAGGCGAAGCTCCTCCGGGTGCTGCAGGAGCGGGAGTTCAACCGCATCGGCGGGCGCGAGCCGGTGAAGGTCGACATCCGCGTCATCGCCGCCACCCATCGCGACCTGGACGCCATGGCCGCCAGCGGGCGGTTCCGCTCGGATCTCCTCTACCGGCTGGCGGTGATTCCCCTCCACCTGCCGCCCCTGCGTGAGCGCGTCCAGGACATCCCCGGCCTCATCGAGCACTTCCTCCAGAAGCACGCGGCGAGGAAGGAGCGCCCCCAGCCCCGCCCGGACGCCGAGCTCCTGCGACGCGCCACCACCTACCCCTGGCCCGGCAACGTGCGCGAGCTGGAGAACTTCGTCGAGCGCTCCATCGTGCTCGGCCGGTTCGATCCGGAGTCGCTCCGGCTTCCTCCGGCTCCGAAGCCCCTGCCCGCCCCCGCTCCAGCGGGTACTCCCGGGCCCTCCGAGCCCGAGGCGGCGCCCGAGCCGCCACAAGCCACCACCGTCGTCCCAACGCTGCGCGAGGCGGTGGCGCGGGCGGAGCGCGCCGCCGTCATCGCGGCGCTCCAGGCGGCCAAGGGGCAGAAGACCGTCGCCGCGCGACTGCTCGGGGTGAGCTACAAGACCCTCTTCAACAAGATCCACGAGCACGACATCCGCGAGGAGCTGCACATCGGCTGACGCCCTCGCGGCTCCCGCCTGTGTAACGCCTTACATACTCCTGTCGTGGGACACCCAGGTGGGCCGGAAGGCACGCGCCCCGGGAGAACCGCACCACGCCCTCTCCCGAGGGAAAGGAGGGGTTGCCCACCTCGAGGCACGGGGCTTGCTCAAGCCCCGGACGCGCACTGACGCGCACTCGAGGAGACCTCATGGGCTCTGCACCTTCCCAGGCGGCGGTGGGCCGGCTGGACCTGGCGAATTCACTCCTGCGCGCGGTGGACCGCCCTGCGCGCGAGGCGTTGGACATGGCCCGGCGCCCGCTCGCGGCGACGCTGGCCCCGGCGCTGCTCGGCATCTTCCTCGTGGCGGCCACCTCGGCCACCGCGGGCTTCGTCTCCTCCACCAGCCTCCGGCTCGCGCCGAGGCTCGATGCCCTGCGGGCCGTCTTCGAGGCCCTGCTCGTCGTCGTTCCCGGCACCCTCGTCTTCTCCATCTACCTGCGCCTGCGGCTCTCCACGCGCGTGCTGCTGGCCGCCACCTCCATCGGGCTGCTCGCTGGCGGGCTGGTGGCCACATGCGTGATGCCGCTCATGGCCTTCCTCGTGCTGGTGTCGAAGGACGCCCCCGTCGTCCTCGCGCTCCCCGCGCTGTTCATCCCGAGCCTCGCGCTCGCCACCGTGGCGGCCCTGCCGGTGCGCGTCATCACCTCGCTCGACTCCTCGCGAGCGGCCTGGTGGCTGTCGCGTGCCTTCGCCGTCTTCCTGGGCGCCGTCTTCCTGCTGCGCGTCCAGACGTCCCTCTTCCCGTCCTGACGAGGTCCCCCATGCAAGCCCTCTCTCGAAGTGTCACGCTCTCGGCCGAGCCCCTCACCCCCTTCATGCCCTGGTCCGTGGAGGAGCGCGCGCCGCTCCCCGAGCCGGAGACCGCGACGGAGCCCGAGCGCCAGTTGCTCGTGGAGCTGCTGCGCGAGCCGTCCGCCATCGTGGAGCGGCTGCTCGACCCGGCCCGGCTGCAAGGACTCGTG
>NZ_DASVSO010000816.1:0-21102 GCF_036388035.1 Archangium sp. | reverse complement strand
CTTCGACAACAATGCCCTGCTGGGCAACGTCATCGTGGTCAACTGAGAGCGGCATCGGAACGCCAACAGCCGCCCCGGGGGTCTCCCGGGGCGCGCTGTGCCGAGCCCAGCCATGGTGTCCCGGCCACACGGGGCCGAGCTCCTCACGCGAAGGCGGCGCTGCGCAGGAGCATCACGTCAGCGAAGTCCCGGCGCTGCGGCGCGAGACACAGCGCCCCCTGTGACACCTGCTCGAGGAAGTGCTCGCCGTAGTCGTGGCGGGGGCCCGAGGCGTACACGGTGATGTCCCGGGCCCGCGCGAGGTCCCCGAGCGTCCGGGCCACCGCGTGCGCCACCTCTCCCCAGAAGGGGAAGTACAGATAGAACGCGGTGCCGTCCGACAGGTCCACATCGCGGACATCCGCGTGGATGAACTCCAGATTCGGCAGCGCGAAACGCTCGCCATTGCGGCGCGCGGACTCGACGTACGTCTGGCCGTACTCCACGCCCTTGACCCGGGCGGAGCAGCTCGCCGCCACGGTGATGGCGAACTTCCCGTTGCCACAGCCCAGGTCGTAGACCGTGTCGTGCTGCTCGGGACTCGTGAGGGAGAGGAAGTCGGAGATGCGCTGGGCCCGCGAGGCCAGGTTCACCTGACCGAACGGGGGCCGGTTCTGGCCGGTGGTGATGCGGGAGATGCGCAGCAGGCCCTCGAGCCAGTCATCCGCCGCCGTGCTCGCGCGGTCAGCCGCCTCGGTGAAGCCGAGCCCCTCCCACCGCTCCCGGAAGCGGGCCGGTGCGAGGTCTCCCGCGCGAAGCTGCTGGGCGAGGTCATCTCCGGCCGCATCCAGCGCCTCGGTCACCGAGTGTGCACGCGCCTCCAGCGCCCCCCAGAGGGCCTGGAGCTCCGGACGTGCCCGCACGTCGAGAAGCAACAGGTCCGGCTCCACGTTCTCCTGCAAGAAGGAGAACCGCTCGAAGAGCTCCCACAGCGCGCCCAGGTCCAGGGTGCTCGAAGCCTTCGAGGCCAGGAGGGTCTCGGCGCGCTCCACCCACCAGGGGACGGCGCAGGGGGTGGGGGAGGTGGGCATGGCGAGGATGGTGTCAAACAGGCCGGCACCTGTCCAAGGCCCTATGCTCGCCTGCTTACCAGGAGAAGTGCACCGTGCCCTCGAAAGCTCCCAGCAAGAAAACGGCGAAGCGCACCGCGCCCGCGCCTGAGAACGTCGAGACCTTCCTCGCGTCGCTCGCGCATCCGTTCAAGCAAGAGATTCTCGCCCTGAGGCAGGCGATTCTCGGTGCCGATCCCCGCATCGCCGAAGGCATCAAGTGGAATGCGCCGAGTTTCCGTACCTCGGAGTACTTCGCTACCTTCCAGCTTCGAGCGAAGGACGGCGTGCAGGTCATCCTGCACCTGGGTGCGAAGAAACGAGAAGCGTCGGTCTCCGGCATCGCGGTCGCCGACCCGGAAGCGTTGCTCGAGTGGCTGGCCAAGGACCGGGCATCGCTCAGGTTTCGGGACTTGAAAGACATTGACGCGAGACGCTCCGCCTTCGTGACGTTGATCCGCGAGTGGATCACGCACGTCTAGGTCCATGCCAACCCGGCCGTCCTGGGGGGGTGGGTGCTCGGCGCACCGTCCCTGACGTAGAGTGTCGGCCGGGGAGGTTGGATGAACATCCGTTTGAACCGCCGGGTCGTCGTGTTCCTCGCCGTGGGGCTCGTCACGGGCCTCGTGGGCTGGGTCACCTCGGACGTGTGCGTCTCCGCCTGGGCCTTCCAGGGCGTGAAGGTGCCTCGCTGCCCGGATGGCCGCTTGCGGCAGACCGTGGAATTGAGCCTCGACGGGCTCGCCCGCGAGACCACCGGCACCGTCTCCGTCTCCGCCGAGGCCCTGGGCGTCGCGGAGCCGTCCTGGAGGCTGAGCGCCCCGGTGCGCCGGCTGGAGGCCTCGCTCTTCCTCGTGGACGCCGAGGGCAAGGAGTCTCCGCTCCCGCCCGAGGGGCCCTGGGCGCGGCGGGACACCGGCTTTTCCCTGCACGCTCCGGTGAAGCTGCCCGCGCTGCCGGACGGGGACTACAAGCTGCGCGCCCGCGTCACCACGCCGCTCGGCACCGACACCGTGGATGCCCCGCTGTCCCTCTACGCCCCCGCTCGCGTCCACCTCCTCACGGACCGGCCCCTCTATGAGCCCGGCCACGAGGTGCGCTTCCGCGCCATGGTGCTGCGCGCGAAGGACCTCGCTCCCATCGACGGGCGCCCGGGCACGTGGTTCGTCACCGATCCCTCCGGCGAGGTGGTGCTGGAGCAGCGCTCCCCGGCGGGCCCGTGGGGCGTGGTGGCCGGCACCTTCCCGCTCGACCGGGGCGCGCCCACGGGCCGGTGGACGGTGCGCTGGACGAGCGGCGCGGCCTCCGGCGAGGCCTTCTTCCAGGTGAAGCCCTTCACCCTGCCGCGCTTCCGGGTGGAAGCCCACAGCTCGCGGCCCTTCTGGCGCGCGGGCGACGCTCCCGTCGTCGAGGGCCGGGTCGTCTACAGCTCGGGGGCACCGGTGGCCGACGCCGCCGTGGAGGTGTCCTGGAATGCCTCTGGCGAGTGGCCTCCGCCCACCGCGTGGCTCGACGAGGAGGCGAAGGACGGGCTGCCGCGCAAGGCCCGCACGGATGGCTCGGGGCGCTTCCGCCTCTCCCTGCCGCGCGTGCCCGAGGACCTGCGCGGCCAGGTCACCCTCTCCGCGGCGCTGTCCGCCACCGACCCCGCGGGCGACCACGTGCAGGGCGGAGCCTCGGTGCTGCTCGCCGAGGACGCGCTCTCCGTGTCCACGGTGACGGAGCTGGCCGATGGCCTCGTGGAGGGCTACAGCAACCGCGTCTACCTGCGCGCCACCACCGCCGATGGCCGGCTGCTGCCCGGCACCGAGCTCACCGTGAAGCGCGCGTGGGACGCTCGCGACGAGGGCGTGCGCGCGGTGACGGACGAGGACGGCGTGGCCGCCTTCCAGCTCGACCCGGGCCCGCCCGTCAACGTCGTCCTCCCCCCCATGCCGGTGCGCCCCGAGCCTCCGCCGCCTCCGGTGTCGCTGAGCGGGGTGAGGAATCTCCTCGCGGACTCCGCCGAGGTCGGGCTGGAGGACCAGCTCGCCCTGGAGCGCTGGCTGGAGGCGCTCCACCCCTGCGCGCGTTACGTGTTGGCCGAGAATGGCTCCACCCAGGTGAACCTGGGTGTGCGCGTGGCCGCGAGCGGCGCGGTGGTGGACGTGGCGTCGGACGGCTCGCTGGTGGGAGATTGCCTCGCCCCAGTGGTGCGCGGGCGCTCGCTGCCGGCGGGCCCCGAGCGCATGCTGGCACTCACCCTGGACGTCTCCGACCCTGGTCTGCCCTCGCTCTCCTACCAGCTGAGCGACATCACGGGCTCGCCCGATGAGCTCCAGACGGTGCTGAACTTCGCCTCGCTGGACGCGCGGGCGTGCCTGCCTCAGACCGTGTCGGTGCCCGTGGCGCTGCCGGCCGTGCTCACCTGGCGCACGCGCGAGAAGCGGCGCGAGGTGGAGGTGGGCTGGGTGACCCTGCCCCAGGAGGAGGGCATGCTGTCCTCGGCGTCCCTGTCCTGCATCCAGTCCCGCTTCACGCGGCTGGTGCTGGACTCGGAGCAGCGCAACGCCATGGGGGTGGCGCGCTTCATGGCCTACCCCCCCCACGGCGACTCCGAGGACTCCAGGCCCCAGGAGACGACGCTGCTCGGCTACGAACTGAAGGTGAGCGCGAAGGCGGGCAAGGACGAGCTGGGCTCGACGAAGCTGGTGCTGCGCCCGACGCAACTGCCGCCCACGCGCCTGCGGGCCACCCCGGTGCTGGCACGCGCGGGCGAGGAGGTGCGCTTCGAGCTGCTGCGCGGCCCGGGCTTCAACGGCGCGCTGCCCCACCAGCTCTACCTCCGCGTGGGGGACGAGACGCTGGAGGCGGACGTGGAGAAGCCCGGCTCGGTGGCGCGCTTCCGCCTGCCCGCGAACTTCGAGGGCTGGGCCGAGGCCTCCTGGGCGGGCACGTTGGCCCGGGTGTACGTGGCGCCGCGCGCGCAGCTCTCGCTGGAGGTGGCCCCGGACAAGGCGGCCTACGCGCCCGGCGAGCTGGCCCACCTCCAGGTGCGCACGCGCGTGGACGGCAAGGAGGGCCCGGCGGCGGTGGGCCTCTTCGGCGTGGACGAGAGCCTGTCGCAGCTCACCGCCCTGCCGGGCCCGGACGCGCTCGACAAGGTGCGCCCGGCGCCCACGGTGTCCTCGCCGGCCTTCGGCGTGCTGGACGGCACGGCGCTCGCCATGGGGCGCATTCGCGGCGCCAACGCGGCCGCCGCCACCCTGCTGCGAGTGGGCGAGGTGCCTCCGCGCGAGGGCGGGGCGCCGCCGGTGTCGCTGGCGGTGCGCAGCACGTTCGACCCGGACGTGGAGCTGACCGAGCCCTTCTACCGGGTGCTCTCGGAGCTGACGGTGCAGGTGCGCGCCTGGGAGCAGTCGGCGCCCGAGGGCGAGACGCTCTCGCCCGCGGGCATGGCGAAGCTGTGGGACCAGGCGCTCGAGGCCTGTGAGAAACGCGGCGAGGCGGTGACGGATGCCTATGGCCGCGAGCTGAAGCTGTCGAGGCTGCCGCCGGAGTTGCTCTCCCTCACCGACCCGCGGGCGGTGGTGGTGAGCGGCACGCGGCTGCCCGAGGACGTCGAGAACTGGGGCGCGTGGGTCGCCCGGGAGGCGCCATGAAGCGCTACTTCGTGTTGGGTGGGGTGTGCCTCACGGTGGGTTTCTTCATGAGCACGTGCCTGCATGATGCCAGGCGGCTCTTCGGTTCTTCCTCCAACGCGCTGGCCGGGAGCTACGAACCCGGGGTGCGGCTCCAGAAGAAGACCCTCCGGAGCTTCGGTGCGGCGTCCGAGGAGGGGATGGAGATGGAGGCGGCTGCCGCTCCCGCTCCCGCCATGTCGGCCCCCCTGGCGGACCAGGAAGTCGCCCAGGACATCGGCTCCGCTCGGGGTGGAGGAATGCCCCAGGAGAGGCCGAGGCCGCGGTCGGTGCTGCCTTCCGAGCCCGGTGCTCCGCCCGGAGAGGCGCCCGCCACGCCCGGACGGGCCTGGTTCCCCGAGACGTTCCTCTTCGAGCCCCTGGTGGTGACGGACGCGTCCGGCTCGGCCTCGGTGCCGGTGAAGGTGCCGGACCGGCTGACGAACTGGCGGGTGCTGGCGCTGGCGCACTCGCGCTCGGGGGCACAGGCCGGGACGGTGAGCGCCTTCGCGGGCACGCTGCCCACCTACGTGGACCCGGTGCTGCCTCCCTTCCTGCGCGCCGGAGACGTGGTGCGCCTGCCGGTGCAGGTGGTGAACACCACCGGGGCCTCGGTGACGCGCTCGCTGAAGGTGGAGGCGCGGGGCGTGGCGGTGGAGGGCGGCTCGCGCACGGTGACGGTGCCCGCGGGGGGCAGCGTGGTGGAGTACGTGACGGTGCGGGCGGCACAGCCGGGGCCGGTGACGGTGCGGGCCTCGCTGGGCGGCACGGACTCGGTGACGCGCTCCTTCGACGTGTGGCCCACGGGCCGGCCGGTGACGGAGACGCGCGGAGGCACCCTGGCCGCGCCGCGCACGCTGGAGCTGGCGGGCCCCGCGGACGCGGTGGCGGGCAGCGAGCGGGTGCGCCTGCTCGTCTACCCGGGCGCCCTGGGCGTGCTGCGCGCGGAGCTGGACGCGGCGGCCGGGCGCGGCGGCGTGGCCGAGGACGCCTACGCGCTGCTGCTCGCCGGCCGCGCGCCGGAGCTGCTGAAGTCGCTGGGCGGCACGGCGGACGCGAAGGAGCTGGAGCGCATGGCGGCCCTCGCCGGGCAGCGGGTGCTGCGGGCCGGCCGCGCGCCGGACGTGGCCACCGCGGCCCTGCTGGCCGAGGCGGCGCTGGGGCACCCGGACAACCCCGTGCTGTCGCGCCTGGGGGAGCGCCTGTCCTCGCAGGTGGCCTCGGCCCAGCGGCCGGACGGCACCTGCCAGGGCGCGGATGGCTGGACGCTCCAGCGCCTGCTGGTGGCCACCGCGGACTGCGCCCGGACGGTGCGGGCCGGCGCGGGCTCGACCGAGGGGGGACGCCGGGCCTCCGCCTTCCATGCCCGCGCGGCGGGCGCCTTCGAGCGCTACCTGTCGCGGGTGAGGGATGGCTACACGGCGGCGGCAATCCTCGCGAGCGGCGGCGTGTCCGGCTCGGTGCGGGACACGCTGCGCAAGCAGGTGCGCGAGGCGTTGAAGAAGCGGCCGGACGGCTCGGCCTTCCTGCCGGTGGAGGCCGACGTGGTGCGCGCGGACGGACTCCCCCCCTCGGAGACCGAGGCCACCGCGCTCGCGGTGCTGGCGCTCGCCGAGGACAAGGAGGCGCCGCTGGCGGACCTGGGCACCTCGCTGCTCGCGGACTACCGGCCCGAGCGCGGGTGGGGAGATGGACGCGCCAACCACGTGGGACTCCGGGCGGCGCTGGCGCTCTTCAAGGAGCCGCTGCCACCCCAGGTGCGGGTGGTGCTGGAGCGGGACGGCAAGGTGGTGACGGAGGGGACGCTCGACGCGAAGGCGCTGCGCGAGGTGCTCGCCCTGGAGGGGGCGGTGCCCGGCTCGGCGGGGGCGCACACGTGGACGGTGCGCGCGGAGCCGGCGGTGCCCGGGCTGGGCTTCTCCCTCACGCTGGCGGCCTACGTGCCGTGGCGCGCGCAGGAGGCGGGCCGGGGGCTGGAGCTCGCGGTGAAGGGCCCGGCCGAGGCGAAGGTGGGCATGCCGGTGGAGCTGACGGTGCAGGCGGCGTCGCCCTCGGGCATGGGGCTCACGCTGCGCCAGGGTCTGCCCGCGGGCGTGCAGGTGGACCGTCCGAGCCTCGATGCGCTGGTGCGCGAGGGGCGGGTGTCGGCCTACGAGGTGGAGGATGGGGCGGTGAGCCTCACGCTGCCGCCGCGAGGCGCGGCCGAGCCCTTCAACGCCCGTTTCAAGGTGGTGCCCACGCTGGCGGGCTCGCTGCAGGCGGGGGCGTCGAGCCTCACGCCGGTGGGCCGGCCGGACCTCGGGGTCCACGTCCCGCCGAGCACCTGGGCCGTCCGCTGAGCCCTCTTCCCCGAGCTGAAAGAGGGCGCCAGGAACAACCACCTGGCGCCCTCCCTCACGGCTCAGGCACTACTGCGCGTTGAAGACGAGGTCATCCACGTCCGTGTAGGAGCTGCCGCTCGGGCACGTGCTCGCGGAGCCGCCGTAGCGGAACACGCCGCGCACCACCGCGCGGGCGGTGCTCCCCGAGGGCAGCGTGTACGTCTTGGAGAGTACGTGCGAGCCGGCGCCGGTGGCCGGCACCGTGCCGATGAGTGTCCAGCTCGGCGCGTTGGCATCCGGCGCGTAGTAGAGGTCCAGGGCGTCCAAGGAGTAGCTGGAGAACCCCCACACCGTGGCGTCGATGCGCACCGTCTTCCCCGCCGCGAGCGTGGTGCCGTCGAGCGTGGACACCTTCAGCCGATCCAGCGACTCGTCGGAGTGGTAGGAGCCACCAGTCCCGTCGGTGCAGGTGTCCACGGTGTTGGGCGCGTTGGCCTCGGGCCCCAGGCTGGCCCGGCCGTTGAGCAGGGTGCCCGAGTCGCAGGAGATGCCCGCGGAGCCGCACCGGGGCGCGCCCAGCATGGAGTCATAGGCCGCCATTCCCGTTGCAACGGGGTTGTTGACCGTCACCTGCACCAGGGTGCTCTGCCCCACGTTGCCCGACGCGTCGTGGGCGGTGACCTTCAGCGTGTGGGTGCCGTTGGGGAGGCCCACCGTGTTCCACGAGATGGAGAACGGTGCCGTCGTGTCGCTGAGCAGCAGGTTCGCCCCGTCATAGAACTGGACCCAGCTCACGCCCACGTTGTCGCTCGCGGAGGCGGAGTAGCTGACGGTGCCGCTCACGGTGGCTCCCGCCGTCGGCGCGGTGATGGACACCGTGGGTGCCGTCGTGTCCCGGATCACCGTGACGGTGACGGGGGCGCTCGTGGTCGAGTTGCCCATCGAGTCGAAGGCCTTGGCCGTCAGCGTGTGGCTGCCGGTGGCGACGCTCGCCAGGTTCCACGAGTAGTAGTGCGGAGACGAGGTACTGGTGCCCAGCAACGTCGCCCCGTCGAAGTACTGGACCCGGCTGACGCCCACGTTGTCGCTCGCGGAGACGGAGATCGTGGTAGTGCCCGCCTGCGTGGAGCCCGAGGTGGGCGAGGTGATCGACACCGTGGGAGGCGTCACGTCGTTGGCCATGGTGATGGTGACGGGAGCGCTCTGCCCCGCGTTGCCCGCCGCGTCGTAGGCCTTGGCCGACAGCGTGTGGCTGCCGTTGGGAACACCCATCGTGCTCCACGTCATCGAGTACGGAGCGCTCGTGTCGGTGCCCAGCAGGGTCGTCCCGTCGAAGAACTCGACCCGGGAGACACCCACGTTGTCGCTCGCGGAGGCGGAGAGGGTGGCCCACCCGCCGCTCAGCGTGGAGCCCGAGGTGGGCGAGGTGAGCGACACCGTGGGAGACGTCACGTCGTTGACCACGGTGACGGAGACGGAGGCGCTCTGCCCCGCGTTGCCCGCCGCGTCGTAGGCCTTGGCCGACAGCGTGTGGCTGCCGTTGGAGAGGCCCGCCGTGTTCCACGAGAGCGAGTACGGCGGGGTGGTGTCGGTGCCCAGCAGGGTCGTCCCATCGAAGAACTCGACCCGGAGGACGCCCAGGGCATCGTACGCGGAGGCGGAGAGGGTGGTGGTGCCCATCACCGTGGCTCCCGTGGCCGGCGCCGTGAGGGAGACCGTCGGTGCCGTCATATCGGGAAGCACCCTGAAGACCAGGTCGTCGTGGTCGTCGAAGTCGCCCGAGCCGCAGGGGGCCTGGGACCCTCCATACCGGAAGCGCGCCCGCACCGCCTGCACCGCTCCCGCGGGGAGCGTCCGGAGGATGGACAGGGTCTGGTCTCCAGACCGCGTGGGGCCCAGCGTCGCGAGATGGGTCCACACCGGGTTGGTGGCATCGGCCGCGGCGTAGAGGTCCAGGGACTCCATCGAGTAGGAATAGATGGCCCGCACGGTCACCGCGATGTTCACCGACTTGCCCACCTCCAACGCGCTCCCGTCGGTGGTGGAGATGCGGATGCGGTCGACGTACGTGTCGTAGTAGCCCAGGCCGTCCGCGCAGGAGCCCTGGAGGGTATTGGGCGGGTTGAGCTCGAACTCCACGGTGCCGCGCCCGGTGAGGTACGAGCCCGAGTCACAGACGGAACCAATCGTGCCGGTCATGCCGCACCGGGGCACCTGGAGCGTGCTGTCGTAGGTGGCCGTTCCCGGCTGGCTCACGGTGATGGAGACGCTGTGCGTCCCCAGGTTGTTGTCCGGGTCGAACGCCTTGGCGACGATGCTGTGGGGGCCACCGGGCACGTTGGCGAGGTCCCACGTCATCGAGAACGGCGCGTCGAAGTCAGTGCCGAGGTACTTCCTGCCGTCCCAGAACTCCACCCTCGATACGACTCCGCGCTCATCCACGGCGTCCGCGGACAGGGTGATGACTCCCTGCTGCGTGCTGTCCGCCGCGGGCGAGGTGACGGTGACGGTGGGAGCCGTCTTGTCGTTGTCCACGATGACGGAGACGGGAGCGCTCGTGCCCACGTTGCCCGCGGCGTCGTACGCCCGGGCGGTCAGCACGTGGGGACCGTTGGCCCCATACCACTGGGTGTACCAGGAGAGGGAGAACGGGGCGGAGGTGGCGGTGCCAATGAGCGTGTCGCCATCGAAGTACTCCACCCGCTTCACGCCGTAGTCGTCCGAAGCGCTCACGGTCAGGATGACCTCCCGCTCGACCGAGGCGCCCTCCGAGGGCGAGGAGACGGTGACGAGGGGCGCCGTCACGTCGTCGACGTCGAGCAGCAGCACCTCCGCGCTGGCCAGGGGCCCATAGGTGCTGATCCCCCTGCCGCCCACGACGAGCACGCGCCCGTCCTGAAGCACGCTGGCGGAGTGACCCGATCGCGGTTCCTGCAGGATGGCGCCGAGACTCCAGGTGCCCGTGGTGGGGTCATACACCTGCGTGACGCCCATCTGTGAGTCGTAGCTCGAGTTGTTGCCACCGCCCGCGATCAGCACCCGGCCATCCGGAAGCACGCTGACTGTCGCATCGAGGCGCACCAGCGGGGGCGTAGCGGTGGGGCTCGAGGAGTCCGTTGCGGGGTCATACACCTCCGCCAAGGGCTCGTAGCCACCGGTGACCAGGACGCGGCCATCGGGTAGCGGGGCCACGAGCGGGGGGTACACCGCGGAGACCATCGAGCCGGTCGCGGTCCAGGTGCCCGTGGCGGGATCATAGAGGTCGTGGGTGTAGTTCTCCTTGCCGCCGGCAGCCAGGACCTTCCCGTTGGAGAGCCTCAGCAGGCCGTGGAGTTCGCGTGGAGTCGTGAGGGAGCCAGTGGGCGCCCAGATGTCGGTGGCCGGGTCGTACAACTCCGCGCTCACCAGGGAAGGACCGCCACCGCTAGCGAGCACACGACCGTCGGAGAGGAGGACGGTCGAGTGATTGTACCGGGCGGTGTTCAGGGAGCCCGCGCTGCTCCAGGTACCCGTGGCGGGGTCATACAGCTCGGTGGTGCCAAGGGTTTCATAGTTCGGGGACCAGCCCGCGGACACCAGCACCTTGCCCGAGTCGAGCAGGGTGGCGGAGTGGTGCATCCGCCCTGTCGCCAGGGAACTCGTCGTGGCCCAGGTGCCCGTCGCCGGGTCGTACACCTCCGCACTCGAGAGCATTCCCACCTGGTAGTTGATGCCCGCCACCGCCAGCACCCGGCCGTCGGCGAGGACGGTGGTGGTGAGGTCGCCACGCGCCAGGGAGAGCGAGCCGGTGGTGCTCCAGACGGGGTCCAACACCGCCGGGTACTTCACCGACTCGTCGTTCCACGCCACGCGCACACGGCACTGGCGGGAGCCGGGCACCGTCACCGGTCGCTGCCAGGGGGCCGAGGCGCGGGTGTCCACCGCGCACCCCTCGACGGAGACGTGCGCCTGGGTGACGCGGCCGTCCGCCCCCACGAGGTACGGCGGCGCCATGCGCAGGCGCGGGGCCCCGCTGCCGTCCAGCACCTCCAGGGTGTCCTCCACGAGGCGCAGGCCCGCCGAGCCCGCCCCCAGCGACAGGCCGTAGCGCACCTCCGGCACGGACGGGGCGCGCTCGAAGGAGAGGTAGTCCTCGGTGCCCTCGGGCGTGAAGCGGTGCACCACGTCCGCGCCTCCCGGGTACGCATCCGGGTAGACGACGTAGCCGTCCACCACCTCGGCCTTCGCCGCGCCCGCGCCCTCGAGTGTCACATCCATCGTCAGCCCGGAGGCGAGGTCCTTCACGCGGAAGGGCCGCTGCGCCACCTCGGGCAGCACCACACGCGCCGGGCGCCGCGAGTCCCCACGCGAGGGCTTCTCCACTTTCACCGAGAGCCCCCCCTCCACGCGCTCCACCCGCGCCTTGCCTGCGGGCGGGAGCACGGCACGCGGCTCGGCTCCCTCCTGCTTCACGTTCATCCGATGCGAGCGCAGCCGCTCCACCACTCCGGCTGCCTCCTGCTGCTCGGGTCCCGCGGATGTCTGGCACCCCGGTCCCGCCAGGATGCACAGGCCCGCGAACAGACCCACCCCCGTACGTCTCTTCAAGGTTGTCATACAAAACAGGTAACACGGCTCCCTGACATTTCTCCACGCCAACCCCGATAAATCTCCTCAACGTGGAAGGATAAGAAAAACCTGATGTCGGGTTGCATCGAGAGGAGCAGGCTCGTATCAATCCCGGGCATGGGAAGGATATCGGGAGCCCGCAACCGGGATCATGACGAGACGCGTGCGCGGCTGGTGCAGACGATCGCCCAGCAGTTGCTCGCCTCGGGTGGCACGCACCCGAGCCTGCGGATACTGGCGGAGGGCGCCGGGGTGGACCCTGGCACGCTGCGGCATTACTTCGGCGATCGCCGAGGCGTGGTGCAGGCCGCGTTCGAGTACCTGCTGAAGTTCGGCCAGGAGCGCCAGGCCTGGGCGAGGTCCCTGGCGGAGCGGCCGGCGAGAGAGGCCTTCAAGCAGTTGTTGGAGCAGATCTCCACCGCGTGGTCGGGGGCCCTGGGCGGCATGCACGCCGCGGGCTTCGCGGAGGGCATGGCCGACGCGGGACTCGGGCAGATCTACGTCTCCTCCATCCTCGAGCCCACGCTCAGCGCCGTCGAGGAGCTGCTGATCATCTTCCACACGCGGGGCGAGCTGTCGGTGCCGAACGCGCGCGTGGCGGCGCTCGCGCTGATGTCACCGGTGCTGCTGGCACTCTTCCACCAGCACCAGCTCCAGGGTCGCCGCTGCCGTCCGCTGGTGCTGCCAGACTTCGTCGAGGCGCACCTCGAGGGCTTCCTGAAGGGTTACGCGAAGTAGTCCAACGTCAGTTCAACTTCAGTTCAATCGGGAGTCCGTGATGACTTCATCGCGGTTGTTGTCGACGTGTGTCCTGGTGTCCGTCCTCGTGGGCTGCCGTGGGGGAGGGGATGTTCCCACCGTGCCGGAGAAGGTGGTGGGCCACTGCGTCTATACGAACAGGTTCAGTTCAATGGAGGAGTGCCGCGACTACGTCGGGGAGTGGAGCGAGACGGCCGCGACGGAGGACTGCGAGGACCAGGGCTCAACGGTCGTGCTGGGCTCGGCATGCGAGCTGGAGCAGCGGTTGGGCTATTGCTTCCTGGGTGGAGAGGACGAGCGGTGGACGCGCATTTCCTTCCCCGGTGTGGACGCGGAGCAGTGTGGCTCCATGAAGCGCGGGTGTGAGCTCTTTGGCGGCGGGGTGTTCGACCCGGCGCCCCTCTGTGGCGGGAAGGTGGAGGACTCGGGAGGCGGGACGGGGCTCCCGACGTTCCAGCAGCCGGTGCTCACGTGTAGGGAGCCCAAGCCCGGGGAGCCGTCGGGGAGGTCGCCGGGTGGTCAGGTCTGCACGTGGGAGATGATCTCCGGCGCCACCGAGCCTGGCCGCAGCTTCATGGACTACGCGAGCTGCGATCGCGTGCGCACGCAGCGCCCGTACTACCCGGTGCCTCCCGCCGAGGATGCCACCCGGGAGGATGCTCGCCTGAAGGATCCGACGTACGTGGCGGAGCTCAACTGGGTGAGGTCGCAGATCGAGTCGACGGCCTGCATCTGCTGTCACTCGACGCGCGCGCCCCGAGGCCCGTCCAACTGGTACGTCGAGTCGCCCGGGAACTTCGTCAACTCCTTCTACCCACGCGGCCTGGCCATGGGCGCCGGGTGGATCAACACCGTCGGCTTTGGCGCCTACCGGCCCGAGCACAACAACGGCTTCTCGCGCGCGTCCCCCGAGCGCCCGAATGACCCCATCTTCGTCACGACGGATGCGGCGCGGATCGCCCGCTTCTTCGAGGCCGAGCTCGCCCAGCGTGGCTACACGCGCGAGGACTTCGCCGGCCAGACGTATGGCGCGGGCCCACTGGATGAGCAGCGCTTCTATCGGCCGACGGCGTGCGAGCGGGGCGAGGGCGTCGGCGCCGATGGCACCCTCACCTGGAAGGGCGGCAAGGCGCGCTATGTGTACGTGCTGGAGCAGGAGGCCACGTCGCCGACGGTGCCGCCGAACCTGGACCTGCCCGAGGGGACGCTCTGGCGCCTCGACGTGCCCGCGGCGGGGTCTCCCGTGGAGAGCGGTACGGTGCGGTACGGCGTCGTGCCCACCGGCATGTCGCAGCGCTTCCCCGAGTCCGGCCCGCCCGCGGCGTTGACGAGCGGCAAGTCGTATTACCTCTACGTGCTCGCGGACATCATCGTCCCCATCACGCGGTGCACCTTCACCGCGCCGTGACACGTTCCGCTCGGCGGAGGCTCGCTCAAGGTGTCAGCGGGGGTCCCCGCCGATACCTGTCCCGGGACAGGCCCCAGGCCATGAGGGCGACGAGGATGATGGCGAGCATCGCCACCCAGAGCCAGCTCAGCCCCCAGCGGGTGGTGTCGTAGGGCGCATAGGGCTCTATGGGCTCGCCGGACTGGGCGAGCGCCAGCGCGGGGGTGAGGAAGAGCGACCACAGGAATGCGTACAGCGCGCGGAGTTTCAGCATGTTCCGTCTCCCGCAGCCCGGGTCGGGGCCGGACCGCTCCTGGAACGGTCTTCACCTTCCGGGGGACGGACAAGGCTCGGCTGCTCGGACATGGGGGCCGTGGAAAATTCCCCGGCGCCCCGGAGAGAAAAGTGCCCCGCCCGGCTGCTCGCTCAACAGGCCGGGAGTGGGGCGCCGATGCAAGGGAAAACCCGTCACGGGGGTCCTCCGCAGCCCGACCGGGCAGAGGACCGCCGCTCTGGCGGAGACACGGTGAAGCTCGACGGGGCGTGTGCCTTTGTTACGCTCCGCGACCCTGAATCCCATGTCCATCCGCCGGCTTCTTCCCATCGTTGCGTTGCTGTCGGGCTGGTGCGGCATCGCCTATGAGTTGCTCTACTCACGGCTGCTGACCACCCACCTGGGCGATATGTTCCAGGTCAACGCCGCCATCCTGACGAGCTTCCTGCTGGGCATCGGCCTGGGCTCGTGGGTGGCGCACCGGTTCGTGCGCTGGTTGTGGCTCGTCGAGCTGGGCATCGGCGTGTACGCGCTGCTGGTCGCGCTGACATTCGCCAGTGAGCCCCAGGTCGTGCTCGAGCACCTGCTGCCAGCCTTGGGACACGGCCGGTGGACGGTGGCGTTCACCGCCTTCGTGTTCGCGTTCATGCCGGCGCTGCTCATCGGCTTCTCGGTGCCGCTCTTCTCGATGTATGCCCGGCACCACCTGGGCAACGTCCAGCACTCGGACGCCTTCAACGCCGTCTATTGGATCTATAACCTGGGTGGCGCCGCCTGCGTGCTGGCCATGGAGTACGTCCTGCTGCGCGCCCTGGGCGTGAAGCAGACGCTGCTGCTGCTGGCACTGCTCAACCTGGTGAGCGCGCTGGTGCTCCGCAAGCTGGAGGCGCCTCCCCGCGAGGCCCAGCAGGACGAGCACGAGCCCGTGCCCTTCCGGTGGGTGGCCGCGCTCTTCGTGGCCAGCGCGCTGAGCGGCCTCTACCAGCTCTTCCTGCTGAAGATCACCGAGATCGTCTTCGGGCCCTTCCACGAGAACTTCGCCCTGGTGCTGGCGATGGCGCTGGCGGGCATCGCGCTCGGCACCTGGCGCGTGTACCGGTGGGGGCTGCGCTTCGAGACGCTGCTGCTGGTGGGCGCCGCGGCCGTGGGGGCGAGCATGGTGTTGCTACAGCCGCTCATCCACTTCTGGGGCCACCTCAACGTGGCGTTCGGCGTGACGCCGCTGCTCAGCTCGCTGTGCAAGGCGCTGGTGCTCACGGCGATGGGGTTGGTGCCGCTGACGGTGTTCGGCGCCACGGTGCCGGCGCTGCTCGGGCAGCTCAAGGGCGCGCGCACCACGGCGGGGCGCATGCTCGCGGTGTCCAGCTTCGGCAACTGCCTGGGCTACGTCCTGTCCGTCGTCGTCCTCTACGAACACCTCTCGTTCCTCACCCTGGCGTTGCTCTTCCCCGCCGGGTTGTGGCTGCTGGGGCTCCTCGCTCGCGAGGGCTCGTGGACGCCCCGTCTGGTGGCGCGGCTGCTGCCGGCGCCGCTCCTCGTGCTGCTCGGGCTGACGTGGTCCGAGACGCTGTTGCAGCTCTCCTACCGGGACTTCGTCTCCGCCGACACCCTCAAGCGCACCCTGTCCGGCGTGCGTGAGACGGAGCTCCTCAAGCGCTTCGACAGCGCGCTCAGCCTCGTGCGGGACGCCCAGGGCGAGCAGTCCGTCATCATCAACGGCTACCGGTCGCTGGTCTCCTCGCGCTCGGGCCACACCAACATCAGCGAGCTCATCGTCGGCACCTCGCCCGCGCTCTACGCGCCCAGGCGGGAGCGGGCGCTGGTGCTCGGGGTGGGCACCGGCATCACCGCGGGCGCCACCGCCAGCCTCTTCGCGCACACGGACGGCGTGGAGATCAACCCGGCCGTGGCGGCGGCGCTCCCGCGCTTCTCGGCCAACAACCTCGGGTTGGCGCAGCGGCCCGGCTTCCAGCTCCTCCTGGAGGACGGGCTCACCGCGCTCGCCCGCACCGAGCAGCGCTATGACGCCATCGTCAACACCGTCACCAGCCCGCTCTACTTCTCGTCGAGCAAGCTCTACACGCGCGAGTTCTTCGAGCTGGTGAAGAGCCGCCTCACCGACGGTGGGGTGTACTCGATGTGGTTCGACTCGCGCGTGCAGCCCGAGGGCGCGCGCATCGTCTTCGAGACGCTGCGCCAGAGCTTCGCGGACTGTCACTTCGTGTTCCTCACCTCCGTGTACACGCAGATGGTGTGCGGCAAGCAGCCACTCACCCCGCGTCCGCTGCCCGAGGAGGCATGGCCGAAGGACCTCGTGGCCCTCTACGAGGCGCACCAGCTCGGCATGGGCATGAACGAGCTGTTCTCCCACCTCATCCTCCGCGAGCACCAGCTCTTCGAGACGGACTGGGAGGCCTCCCTCAACACCTTCGACCAGCCGGAGCTGGAGTTCGTGATGGCCTCGGCCTCGCTCACCCAGCAGCAGCAGGCGAAGCCCTGGTCTCCGCTGATGCTCGCGCAGGTGAACCTGACCGTCCCTGGCCTCTCCGGCGAGCCGCTCACGCGCGACACCCTGGGCACCCGCTGCTTCGCCCTCCACGCGGTGAGTCGCTCGCTCGATCCCATGTGCAGGCAGCTCCTCACCGAGGGCGGGCGCAAGCCGCTGCCGCTCTCCTACGTGGAGCGCATGCTCGCCCGCGGGGACGAGGACGATGCGCCGCGCACCCGCATGGCCATGGCCGCGAGCCTGGTGGACAACGGCCAGTCGGAGCGGGCCCTGGCCGTCCTCGATGGGCTGGAGAAGTCGCTCGGAGGCGACCTGCGCTACCAGGAGATGCGGCTCGGCTTGATGCTCCAGCTCGGCCGCGAGGTGTCGGACGAGGCGCTCCTGCGCCTCTATGAAGGAGGGCCCCTGGTCCCTGGCGTGCGCCGCATCCTCGCGCGGGTCGCGGCCCAGCGCGGGCTGAACGTGGAGGCCCTCGCCCACCTGGAGTTCCTCGGGAAGCTGGGGCCGATGAGCCCTGAAGACCAGGCGCTGCGCCAGGCGCTGCGTCAGAAGCTGGCGGGAGGTAACGCGCCGTGAGCGGCACCCAGAATCGTGCGTGGTTGGGATTGAAGGTCGCGACGGTGCTCTCGGGCGCCGCCGCGTTGATCGCCGAGACCCTGTGGGTCCGCTCGCTCTCCAACATGGTGGGCTCCACGGTGGAGGCGGCCTCGACCACCTTCGCGGCCTTCCTGGTGGGACTGGCGCTCGGGGCGTGGCTGGCGGGCCGCAAGGCGGACCTGCTGCACCTGCCGTTGCGCGCGTATGCCCTGGTGGAGGTGGCCATCGCGTTCACCGCGGGTGCGGCTGGACTCGTGCTGTTCCTGGTGCGTGACACGCTCATCATCGGCGGAGACGTGCAGGGGCTGGCGCGCGTGGGCCTCATCTTCTTCTTCGTGCTCGCGCTGGTGCTGCTGCCCACGCTGCTGATGGGCGCCACCTTCCCGCTGATGGTGGCGGCGGCCCGCCGCTCGGGAGCCCAGGTGAGCGGGGTGAACGTCCTCTATGCGCTCAACACCCTGGGCGCCTCGCTGGGCACCATCGTCTGCGGCTTCCTCATGCTGCCCACCCTCGGGGTGCGGGGCTCGGTGGGCGCGGGGGCCCTGCTCAACCTGCTCGCGGCCGCCGTCTGCCTTCCGGCGCTGCTCGCGCGTTCCACGCCCGAAGCGGCTCCGGCTCCGGCTCCGGCTTCCGAGCCCACCCCGGAGCCGGCCCCGGCTTCCGAGCCCGCGTCGGAGTCCCCCTCGCTGCCCCAGTGGATGCTGCTGACGGTGGCGACGACCAGCGGCCTGCTCACGCTGGGCGTGGAGGTGGCGTGGATGCGGCTGTCCAGCTACTTCCTGGGCAATCGCGTGTATGCCTTCAGCATGCTGATGGCGTGCGTCCTCAGCGCGCTCGCGGCGGGCTCGTGGCTGGCCGAGCGCCTGATGCGCCGCTTCAGCCGCCGCATCCCGGAGGTGATGGGTGGAGTGCTCGCGGTCTCCGCCGGCCTCACCCTGGCCTGCGCGGCGATGTCGGAGTGGTGGATTCATCACCAGGCCGAGCTCGAGCGCGCGCTGCCGGCCAGCAGTGGCGTGTTCCTCGTCGCGCGCATCCTGCAGATCCTGGTGCTGTTGGCCCCGATGATGCTGGCCATGGGCTGCCTGTTCCCGCTCAGCCTCACGGCCTCGCGCCTCACCCAGGAGCGCTCGGGTCTGGCGGCGGGCCTGTTCTACCTGGTGAACACGGTGGGCTCGGTGGCGGGCTCCCTGCTCGTGGGCTTCTGGGCGCTGCCCTCGGTGGGCGTGTACCGCACCATCGGCATCCTGGTGGCCTTCGCCTGCCTCGTGGCCGCGGGCGTCTTCCTGCTCGGCGTGCGCGAGCGCCTGCCGAAGCTGGTGGGCCTGGGCGCGGTGACGCTGGTGGTGACGCTCGTGCCGATGTCCATGCCCGAGGAGCTCGTCACGCTCGGCGCGCACGAGGAGATGGTGTACCGCGATGAGGATCGCTACGGCGTGTTCCAGGTGAACGCGCTGCCGGGCGGGCTCATCAACGTCACCAACAACCACACCAAGCTCATCCACTACCTCGGGGCGGCGAGCACCGCGTACGTGCAGCAGATGCAGGGCCACCTGGGCATGTTCTTCCACCCCGAGGCGAAGACGGCGGTGGTGCTCGGCAGTGGCTACGGCATCACCGCGGGCGCGCTCGGGCTGTATCCGCAGTTGGAGCGGGTGGACGCGGTGGAGATCCTCCCCGCCATGGTGGAGGTGGCCGACATGTTCATGCCCCACAACTTCGGCTACCACCGCAACCCGCGCGTGCGCGTGGTGGTGGACGACGGCAGGCACTACCTCACCCGGTTGAAGGACAAGTTCGACATCGTGTCCATCAACGTCTCGGACCCGCGGCTGCCCGGCGGTTCGAGCCTCTTCCACACCGACTTCTACGACATCGTGAAGCAGCACCTCACCGAGGACGGCGTGGTCATCCAGCACGCCTTCGGGACGGAGACGCGCCTGGTGCTCTCCACGCTGGGGCGCTCGTTCAAGTACGTCCGGTTGTTCCCCGCGTACCAGAATGGCTACAACGTGATCGCCTCGGACCGGCCGCTCGAGGCGGACCCGGCGAAGATCGACGCGCTGGCGAAGACTCCCTCCGTGCGCGAGGCGCTGCGGGGCATCGGGCTCATCGAGCCCCTCCACGCGGGCGCGGTCTTCTCGAAGGGCCTCACGCCCGAGGACGTCCCGAACCTCTTCAACGACCCATCCGTGGCGACCGACGACTTCCCGATGCTGGAGTACTCGTCGCGCGGCGGTGTCGCCGGGATGTTCTTCAGCAACGAGTAGGGCTCAGCCGTTCGGTCCCGACAGGGACGAGTCGTCGGAGGAGGGGCGGAGCCGGCGGACGGCGCGCAGCAGCATCTCGCCGTCGAGCGGGTTGGAGACGTAGCCCTTGGCTCCAATCCGGTGGGCCCGCTCGAGGTCCTCGTCATCCGAGCCGCCGGAGAGCAGCAGGGCGGCGCCGATGCGGGCCTCTCCCGCGAGCAGCCCCTCCATGGCCTGGACGGGGGCGAACACGAGGTCCGCGGGCCCCGTGTGCATCACCTCCAGCGGGGAGGCGACCTTCGTCGGGATGCCGTGCCGCCCGAGTGCTCGCGAGATGAGGGTGGCGGTGACGGGAGGCCACGCGTAGAGGAGGATGGGCGCGCCCGGTCCCGAGGAGGGCGTGGGCTCGAAGGCGGGCTCGCGGGTGTCCTCCTGGATGCCGTAGAGCGCGGTGAGCGCCTGGGCGAGCGCCGTGTCCGAGGCGAGGTGCGGCTCGATACGGGGCTTGCCGGAGACGGCGCGCACCGCGTCCAGCGCCTCGAGCGAGGCCGGAGCGGGGAGGGCGATGTGCAGCACCTCGCGCTCTCCCTTCTCGAGCCGGAGCGGGACGACCCGGTGCCGCCGGGCGATGCGCGTGGGCACCAGTTTGGTGAGCTTCCGCTCCAGCGGCTGGCGCTCCAGCTCGATGGCCTCGATGCCGAGCTGCTGGGAGAGCGCGCGCAGGATGTCGGACTCGGTGCAGACCCCCTCCCGGACGAGCGCCCGGCCGAGCGGCACACGGGTCTCATGGTGGTGCACCAGTCCCAGGCGGAGCTGGGCGCGGTCGATCAGCCCCATCTCCATCAGGATCTCTCCGAGCATGCGCTTGGAACCGAGCTGCATGCCTGGAACCCTGGCCATGCGAGCGCTGCCCGGCGATGGGCGCTCGGGGCTGCCTGCGCCCCGTTGGCCGCTCCCTCGCCGGGCGGAGCGTCAGGAGATGACGAAGGTCGCCTCGCCCCGGAGCGTCACGGCCCGGTACTCCTGGAGCTGCGCCTCGGCGGCGGGGCCTCGCGCGAACCGGCTGCGGGTCATGATGCCCTGCGTGATGATGCGCAGCTCGCCGCCGATCTCCGGGAGGGTCGCCCTCGGAATCACCACGGTGAAGAGCAGCGAGCCCGCGTCGGCATCCGGCTTGAGCGTGATGGTCACCAACGTTCCAAGCTCCGTCTCCTCCTGGCGGATCTCATCTCCGCGCGCGTTCACCTCCCGGCAGGCATCCTGGTAGTGGAGCAGCGGATCGCCGGTGAGGCTGGTCGTCGAGAAGTTGATGGAGACGCCGCTGCCCAGTAACTCGTACTGATTGGGGACGAGCGGCTCGGAGCGGTGGGTCGCGGGTTGCATGAATGCCGATTCCATGGGGGTCCTCTGGGGGGTCAATCCCTCATTGGGGGCAGCCGGAGGTGGCTGCCATGGGTGATGGAGATGTCACTCCCGGGATGTGACGGGCGCTGGCCGCGCGTCAGCCGTGCGTGCCGAGCACGTGCCGCTCCACCGCTCCCGCCACGGCCACCAGCGTCAGGCCGAGCAGGAAGCCCACCATCCGGCCGCGCCGCTCGCTCGGGGTCCGACTGTGGCGCAGCTCCGGCAGCAGGTCCGTGGCGCCGATGTAGAGGAA
>NZ_DASVSO010000815.1:0-2187 GCF_036388035.1 Archangium sp. | reverse complement strand
CAAGGTGGAGGAGAAGCCGGCCCCTCCTCCCCCGCCCCCCGAGCGGGAGCACGCCTCGGCCCTCCAGTTGCTCTCCATGCTGCAGCGCGAGGGGCGCTTCGTCGACTTCCTCCAGGAGGACGTGGCCGCCTTCCCGGACGCGGATGTGGGCGTGGCCGCGCGCATCGTCCACGAGGGGTGCCGCAAGGTGATGCGCCAGTACCTCGCCCTGGAGCCGGTGCTGGCCCAGTCCGAGGGGGACGCGGTGAATGTGCCCACGGGCTTCGACGCCCAGCGCATCCGCCTCACCGGCAACGTGGCCGGTCAGCCTCCTTATACCGGCGCGCTCAAGCACCACGGCTGGGTGACCACGGCCGTGAAATTCCCGTCCACCAGCCCAGCGCTCGACCCACGAGTGCTCGCGCCCGCTGAAGTCGAGCTCTCCTGACACCAGATTGAGCCCATATGGCCCGCTACGCGATTGGAATCGATCTCGGCACCACGCACTCCGCGGTCTCCTACTTCAACCTGGAGGAGGGCAAGCCCCGCGGTCCCGCGCAGTCGATGCTGCCCATCCCGCAGCTCACGGCGCCGGGCACCGTGGAGGCCCGCACGCTCCTCCCCTCCTTTCTCTACCTGCCGAGCGGCCAGGAGTTCCCCCCCGGCAGCCTCGGGCTCCCATGGAACCCGACCCCCGGCAGCATCGCGGGTGAGTTCGCCCGCACCCACGGGGCCAAGGTGCCCACCCGGCTGGTGTCCTCGGCGAAGAGCTGGCTGAGCCACCCGGGCGTGGACCGGCACGCCTCGCTGCTCCCCTGGCAGGCCCCCGAGGAGGTGCAGCGCATCTCCCCCGTCGAGGCCTCCACCCGCTACCTGCGCCACCTGCGCGAGGCGTGGGACCACACCTTCGCCCGGGCGAAGGAGGACGCCGCCAGCGCCATGGCCGCCCAGGACGTCATCATCACCGTCCCGGCCTCCTTCGACGCCGCCGCGCGGGACCTGACGCTCGAGGCCGCCCGGGCCGCGGGCCTGGAGAACATCATCCTCCTGGAGGAGCCCCAGGCGGCGCTCTACGCGTGGCTGGAGGCGCAGGGGGAGTCCTTCCGCAAGAAGATGAAGGTGGGCGAGGTCATCCTCGTGGTGGACGTGGGCGGCGGCACCTCGGACTTCTCGCTCATCACCGTGCGCGACCGCGGAGGCGACCTGGAGCTCACCCGCGTGGCCGTGGGCGACCACATCCTCCTGGGGGGCGACAACATGGACCTCGCGCTGGCGCATACGCTCAACCAGCGCCTCACCGCCGAGGGCAAGAAGCTCGACGCGTGGCAGTTCAACGCCCTCACCTACGGCTGCCGCATGGCCAAGGAGACCCTGTACGGGGACCCGAGCCTCGCCAAGGCGCCCATCGCGATTCCGGGCCGGGGCTCGTCCCTCATCGGCGGCACGCTGCGCACGGAGCTGGCCCGCGAGGACCTCGACCGCGTCCTCACCGATGGCTTCTTCCCGCCCTCCCCCGTCGCGGAGATGCCGCGCGTGGCCCGGCGCACGGGCCTCGCGCAGATGGCGCTGCCGTACGCGCAGGACCCGGCGGTGACGCGGCACCTGGCCGCCTTCCTCACCCGACAGGCCCAGGCGCTGGCCAACTCGCCGGACTCGCCGGTGAACGTGGGCGGCAAGTCCTTCATCCACCCCACCGCCGTCCTCTTCAACGGTGGCGTCTTCAAGGCCGGCCCGCTCAAGGCCCGGGTGATGGAGGTCATCAACTCGTGGCTCACCGCCGACGGGGGCCAGCCAGCCCAGGAGCTCGCGGGCGCGGACCTGGACCTCTCGGTGGCGCGCGGCGCGGCGTACTACGGCTGGGTGCGCCAGGGCCACGGCCTGCGCATCCGCGGCGGCACGGCCCGCGCCTACTACGTGGGCGTGGAGACGGCGATGCTGGCGGTGCCCGGCATGGAGCCCCCGGTGAAGGCCCTGTGCGTGGCCCCCTTCGGCATGGAAGAGGGCACCCAGGCGGACGTGCCTCCCCAGGAGTTCGGCCTCGTCACCGGTGAGCCCACCAGCTTCCGCTTCTTCGCCTCGTCCGTGCGGCGCGACGACAGGGTGGGCAGCATGGTGGACGACGTGGTGGGCAATGACGAGTTCGAGGAGCTCGCCCCCATCGAGACGACGCTCCCGGGCACGCCCACTCCCTTCGGAGACCTCACCCCC
>NZ_DASVSO010000814.1:0-17606 GCF_036388035.1 Archangium sp. | reverse complement strand
GTAGCCGGTCCCCTTGTACTCGGTGAACTTCCCATCCGCGCCCACCACGAAAGCACTCACCGTCTCCTTCGTGTAATCGCGCGGCACGTTCTTCACCCCGGTCTCGATGACCCAGGTGTCATTGTTCACGCCGCCCACCGTGCGGGTGCCCGTGCCCTCGGCGACGAAACCGTCGCTGAAGTGGAGCACCTCGGCGACGATGGCGCCATTCTCCACCACTCCGCCCACGGGCTCGTAGCCAGAGCCGTCCGCCTTGGACCAGTAGAGGGTCGGGCGCGCCACGTTGCCGCTGAAGGGGATGGACACCTTCACCGGCCGCGCGAAGACGGTACCCGAGGGCTCGAAGCGGAAGAGCGCCGAGGCCGGCTTCAGCTCCGCGGGGGGCGCCTCTTCCGCCACCGTCATCGTCACCTGCACGTTGGAGTCGAGCGCCTCGGCCGGAATCCGCAGCGTAGCCCCGTTCGACAGCGACAGCGTGCCGCCCTCGACCGTCACGGTCCGGGTATCAGACGTCACGGGCGTGGGAGGAGGAGGCGTCGGATCCTCTCCCCCCGGGCACCCGGCCGTCACCAGCAGCGCCACGGCCAGCAAGCCCTTCGCGAACTTCCTCGTTGCTACTGCGTACATTACTGCCTCCACGTCATGTTCGACGGCGAACGCTATACTTTTTCAGGAGTGAACACTTCAACAGCTCATAAGACTATTTCAGTAAACACAGAGCCGCCATAAATCATCTAATCCAGGCAAATCCCTCGCCCAGCGCTCCGCGCGCGGATGGGCTCAGCCCTTCGTGGTCTCGCCCTCGACTTCTTCCCACCAGCGGCCCTTGTACTCGGCGGCGCGGGCGATCTGCTCGCGCAGGGCTTCGATCATCTTCGTGTTCCCCTCCTGCACGTAGCCCTCGAGGGCCTCCTGGCACCTGGGCACGCGCTGGAGGAAGTCGCGCAGCCGCTCGAGCGTGAGCTCGGGGGCGTACATGCCGTAGCCCAGCCGCTCCAGGTAGAGCGCGTTGAGCACCTGCTCGAACTGGCCGCCCACGGGCAGCGAGAGCATGGGCTTGTGCAGGTAGACGGCCTCGCTCATGAGCGTGTAGCCCCCGCCGGCCACCACGGCGCGAGCGGTGCGCAGATCGTCGATGAAGCCCTTCTCGCTGAAGGGGCGGTAGAGGAGGTTGCCGTCGCGCACGTCCTCGGTGAGGTCGCGGCGCAGGCCGTAGATGTGGCACGGCAGGCCGCTCTGCTTGAGGATGTCGGGCAGGGCCGTGTTGGTGGTGGAGGTCTGGTAGACGAGCAGGTGCTCGCCGGGCTCGGACTTCGCCTCCAGGATTTCGGGCCGGAGGATGGAGGGCAGGAGCGTGGTGCGCTCCTTGCGGACGGGCGGGTAGAAGAAGGTGGTGACGAGGTAGTGGAAGGCCCCGGGCAGCTTGGACTTCACGATGGCGCGCGTGCCCTCGAAGTCGTCCTCCCAACCGGCGAGCAGCGCCGGGTCATGCTTGCACCGGTTGATGACCTGCATGTTGTCCACGCTGATGACGGGCAGCCGGTGGTTGCGGGCGAAGAGGTAGCTGAAGCTCTCGAAGTCGCTCACCACGACGTCGGGTTTGAACTCCTCCACCAGCTCGAAGTACTGGCGGATGTTCTGCGGCCAGCCCTTCACGGCCCCGGAGACGTTCTGCAGCACCGTCTGCCACTTCTTCACCGAGTTGCCTTCATAGGCGAGGGTGAAGCCCCAGATGCCGTGCACGTTCTCGAAGCGCTTGGCCAGGTAGTCCTTGGCGCGCCCCGAGACGACGATGTGGACCTCGTGCTCCTTGCGGAGCTCCTCGAGCAGCACGCGGGAGCGGGTGGCGTGCCCCATGCCTTCGCCAACGACACCGTAGAGGATTCGCATGGGGCGGCAGCATAACGCGGGATGTGGCGCGGGGGACCCCCACAGCGGTAGCGTGGCGCCCATGCAAGACGTGACGCGCGCCAAGACAGAGGGAAGCCTGGCGGGAGTGGGCCGGGCGGCGATTCTGGGACTGTGCGGCGGAATGCTGCTGGGCGGCCTCTTCCTGCTGGTGCAGGGCCTGCGCACGCGGCTGAGCCCGGTGGACTGCCAGGACCTGTCCGAGCTGGAGTGCGGCTTCCTGCAGGAGACCGCCCTGGAGGTAGGCCGCATGCAGACCGTGGCGGGGGCCGCCCTGCTGGCGCTCGGGGCCTCCGTGGTGGTGCTGGTGCGCTCGCGCGGGCGCTCGGCCTCCGCATAGCACCAGCCAGCCGAGAGGGCGCCGCGCTCCACCGCACTCCGCGTCAAGCAGCCGGACGGACGAGCGGTGTAAGGGGTTTTGCCGACGAGACGTAGACCGGCTAATTACCTCTGGCCTCTATATAAGGCTTCGGTTAGGAGAGGCGCCCTCTTATGCAGCTTGAATCCTTGAAGATGTTTTGTGACGTGGTGGAAACGGGCTCCTTCTCGCGGGCCGCGCAGCTCAACCACGTGACGCAGTCCGCGGTGAGCCAGCAGATCCGCGCCCTGGAGAACCGGTACGAGCAGAAGCTCCTGTCGCGCAGCGCGCGCCAGGTGACGCCGACGCCGGCTGGCGAGCGCCTGTTCCGGGGGTGCAAGGAGATCCTCGCCCGCTTCTCCGAGGTGGAGCAGGAGATCCGCGAGCAGTCGAGCGAGGTGCAGGGCACCACGACGGTGTCCACCATCTACTCGGTGGGCCTGCACGAGCTGCGCAACGTGCAGAAGCAGCTCCTGAAGACGCACCCCAAGGTGAACATGCGCCTGAACTACCGGCGCAACGACCAGGTGTACGACGACGTCATCCTCGGGGCGGCGGAGATTGGCATCGTCGCCTACCCGCAGCCGCGCGCGGGCGTGGACATCCACCCGTTCCGCGATGACCGGTTGGCGGTGGTGTGCGCGCCCAACCACCCGTTCGCCACCAAGGCGAAGGTGAGCCTCACGGCGCTCTCGGGCGTGCCCTTCATCGCCTTCGACCGCGAGGCCCCCACGCGCAAGGCGCTGGACCGGCTCTTCCGCGAGAAGAACCTGGACCTCAACCCGGTGATGGAGATCGACAACGTCGAGACCATCAAGCGCGCGGTGGAGATGGGCATCGGCGTGGCCATCCTCCCCTCGTCCACGGTGGCGGCCGAGGTGGCGCAGAACTCGCTGGTGGCCAAGCCCTTCGCCGAGGGCCCGGTGTCCCGTCCCATCGGCCTGCTCATCCGCAAGGGCAAGTACCTGGACCGCGCCTCGGCCGCGGTGCTCGAGGCCTTCAAGCTCGCCGAGGCGACGATCGACGAGCACTAGCGCGTCGCGCTCAGGCGGCCGTCTCGACCCCCGTGGCGGGCGCCAGTGCCGCCAGCCACGGCGCCAGCAGTCGGGCGCACTCCTCGGGGTGGGTGAAGTACGGGACGTGGCCAACGCCGCGCAGCAGGTGCTGGGGCGTGCCTGGCGGCAGTGAGGCCGCCAGTCGCGCCATCGTGGAGGAAGGCACCAGCACGTCGCGGTCCCCCTGGATGCACACGCACGAGACGGGCAGCTTGCGCAGCTCCGGCGCGGGCAGCTCGCCGCGGACGGCGAAGGCGCGGTGGAGCGTCGTCATCCGCTCCAGGGACGTGGTGGGCACCACCTCGGGCACGCGCTCGGCCGGGATCCGCTTCCACGAGGCCAGGGCCGCCGTCAGCGGACCCGGGCGCCCGAGGACGGCGATGGGCCCCATCAAGGGGATGAGGTGGCCCCTCAACCCCAGGTGCTCGGGCCGGGTGAAGGAGCCGAGGAAGGCCACCCCTCGCGCCGCGCCCGCCGCGGCCAGGTGCGCGGCCACCATGCCCCCGTAGGAGCTGGCCACCACCGCATCCACCGGGCCCGCCGCCGCCAGCACCTGGCGCGCGAGCTCCCCCGCGCCACGGGCCGCGAGCGTCCCCTCGGGGTATTCGACGAGCACGGGCCGGGCCACGGCGGAGAGGTGTTCGGCGAGCGCCTGGAAGCCCGCTCCCCTCGCCCCCAACCCGGGCAGCAGAAGCACCCGGGGCCCCGGGCCTCGACCTGTTTCCGTCAGCTCGACCACTCGACGCATGCGGACTCCTCGCGAACGCGGTCGGAACACCGCCCGTGCGCGGCTTCTGCCCGCGCCTGGAACCTTCCTGGTGTCCGGGCGGGCATTCGTCGGAGTACGTGTACTCAGCACACGGACGCCCCGTCAAAACGCGACGGGGAGCAACCTGGGACTTCGTCCCACTCGCGCCTCGGGGGATGCACTCTCGATGTAAGGAATAAATGAGGGTGTACCGCCAGCACGGGACCCGTCACGTAGTGGAAGGATGGCGGCACCTGGGGGCGCTTCCCGCCGTTGCCCATGATCCGTCCGGTCTACACTTTAGGGCATGAGCGCACCGACCGCAGGTGACGTCATCGGAGGAAAGTGGCGCATCGTCCGTCCGGCCTTCGGCGACGAGCCCGGCTCGGAGTTCCGGGTCGAACCCACTGGAGGAGGAACACCCCGGCGGCTCTCGCTGTGGCGGACGCTCCGGGCACCCGCCTCCGCCGAGCTGGCGCATTTCGGGGACGTCGTGCGCACGGGCGAGCGGACGGGCAACCCCGCGTTCCTCCCCGTGGAGGACGTGGGCTACGACACGGCCCGTGAGGCGCTCTGGATGGTGCGCGAGTGGCGGAATGGAGAGTCCCTGCCCTCGGCGTTGGGAGGGCTGCACCCGATTGGGTTGGATCTCCCCATCCTCCGCTCCCTCACGGAGCAACTGGCGGAGGCGCTCGCCGCGGCCCACGGGGTGGGCGTGGCCCATGGTCGGCTGCGGCCCTCTCGGCTGCTCGTCACGCAGACGAGCCGGGGCGTGCGCCTCTCCGTGCTCGACCTGGGGCTGGAGTCCTTCCGTCGAGAGGACGGGCAGGAGCGGCTGAGGGCGCCCCGGGTGGGCGCGGCCTACCTGGCGCCCGAGCTGGAGCACTCGGGCCCCGTGCGCCCCTCCGCGGATGTCTTCTCCTTCGGGCTCATCGTGCGGGACCTGCTGGCCACCCGGCGGGATGGAGCGTGGAAGGGGCGCTGGGAGCATTGGGTGCAGCGCACCACCGCCCCCAATCCCCACGAGCGCTTCGGCTCCATCCCCGACGCTGTGCGGGCCCTGGTGCCGGTGCTGAAGTCGCTGCCGGATCCCTTCGTGGCCCCGCCGTCGAACTACGAGCCCGGCGGTCCCCCGCGCGACTAGTTATGCGCCACCTCCTGTGACGTGTCCTTGCTAGGGTGCCCCGCCAGGAACGGCTGAAGGAACCCCCTGGATGATCACGTCCATTCAACTCCGGAGCTTCAAGGGCCACCGCGACACCACCGTCCCCCTGGGACGCCTGACCGTGCTCGTGGGCCCGAACGGCACGGGAAAGACCAGTGTGCTCCAGGCGCTCAGCCTGTTGGCCAAGCTGGTGGACGACAAGCCCGCGAAGGTTCTTCGCGACGACATGAGCCCTCAGGATCTCCTGCGCCGTTCGGAACAGGGGCCGATTACTCTCGCCGTGGAGGGGACGGACAACGCGCTGCCCTGGAAGCTCGCCATACAGCTCTCTCAACCACTTCCTGGCCATCACCAAGGAATGAGGGTTGACTGGTCGTATGGAGCGCAGAACGGGTACGAGGACACGATCTCAGTTCCCCTCGCTAGCGAGGTGCCTGAGCTAGAAGCAGAGAAAGTCAGACTCGCATCGCTCGTCAGCCCGGCAGTGCTCTACCATTTCGACGCCCGTCGAATTGCCGCAGCCGCCTATAGCTCCGAGGAGAACCCAGCCCTCGAAGCGGACGGCGGCAACACTGCGGTCGTCCTCGCGGCCCTGAAGCTCGAGCGTGAAGAGGTCTTCGAGCAGATCGAGTCGGAGCTTCGAAGAGTCGTCCCGAGCGTTCAGCGGATTCGCGTCCGGCGGATCAAGATGCCCCAGGGCCTCATGCTGAATACTGAGGAGCGGATCGGCAACAAGGTCTTCATCGACTTCCAAGGTGCCACCGACATCCCAGCCCATGGCGCCAGCGAAGGCACGCTCATCAGCCTCGCGCTCCTGACCGCGCTCTGCAGCCCGAACCGCCCGCGCATCCTGCTGCTCGACGACATCGATCAATCCCTCCATCCCCAGGCACAGATGGAGCTGATGGGAGAGTTGAAGCGCCTGCTCGAGGGCTTCCCGGACGTCCAGCTCGTCGCCACGACGCATTCCCCCTACATCCTCGACGCACTCGAGCCTTCCGACGTCCGTGTGTTCGCCCCGCGCAAGGATGGCTCGGTCGCCTGCCGAAGCCTGTCGGAGCATCCGCAGGCGGAGAAGATGCGCGGAGTCCTCACCGCGGGCCAGCTCTGGAGTCTCGACCCGGAGTGGCGCTGGGTCGCGGGGGAGACGTGAAATGGCGAGGCTCCTCGTCTTCTGTGAGTCCCCCGCCGACTTCGAAACCGTCAAGGGGCTGGTCGATCGTGTCCTCCGGGAACGCGGTCCCGATTGGGTCCGGGAGCTTCTCGAAGGCCCTTCAGAAGAGGCCAAGACAGGGTTCCGGGATTGGGTGCCCGATGGTGAAGGCCGGAACTATTTCGATCTCCACCAGGTGTCGGCCTATGCGAGCCGTCTCAAGCTCCGTGTGCCCCAAGGGCACTTCTCGGGGCAGCCGGGAGCAGCCGGAGCCCTCATGGGACGCACGGCCTTCCACGTAGCCCGCGAGCTCGCACTGAGCGGCACGGAACTCGATGCGGTCCTCCTCGTCTGGGACATGGATGACCAGGGAAAGGACAGACGCATGGGACTGGCCCAAGCCAGCACCTACGCTCGTTCCCTGGACGACATCGACTTCGACATCGTCATCGGCTGTTCCGACCCGATGCGGGAGGCCTGGGTGCTCGCCGGATTCGAGCCCGAAACGGATGCCGAGCGAGCTCGCCTCGCCGCCATGCGCCAGGAGCTTGGATTCAACCCCTGTGACAAGGCACACCAGCTCGATGCGAAGAAGGATGCCAAACGGAGCCCCAAGCGCGTGCTCAAAGCACTTACAGCCAGCGAGCACGACACAGCCGGCGAGCACGAGCGAGAGGTCCGTTGCTGGACGGAAGCGCCCCTCGTGCGACTGCGCGCTCGCGGCATGCACAGCGGACTGACCGCGTTCCTCGACGAAGCCGCAGAGTCGCTGGTTCCACGCCTGAGCGGTGTCTCCCCCAAACCGCCCACCGCGCAGGACTGACGCTCAGTACATCTTGCGCAGGCGCGCGGCGAAGAAGCCGTCCCAGGCCTCGGGGCCCGGCAGCGTGCGCAGGTACGCCTGCTGGAGCGGCAGCTTCACCGCCTCGTGCAGCACCGGCGGCTCCGCCGTCCACTCCGGGTGGCTGCGCAGGAACATCTCCACCTGATCCTGCCCCTCCTGCGGCTCGGACGTGCACACCGCGTACACCAGCAGCCCTCCGGGTGGCACCGACTCCTGGCAGTTCTCCAGGATGCGCCGCTGCAACACCGCCAGCCGCCCGATGTCCTCCGGCTTGCGCCGGTAGCGCAGCTCCGGGTGTCGGCGCAGCGTCCCCAGCCCCGAGCACGGCGCGTCCACCAGCAACGCGTGGAACTCGCCCCACTCCTCCGGGTAGGGCTGCGAGGCATCGTGCGCCTTGGCCGTCAGCCGCACGGAGACGCCCAGCCGCTTCGCCTCGGACTCGATCTTCCGCAGCTTGTTGGCGTGGAGGTCCGTGGCCACCACCTCGTGCTTCTCGGCCAGGTGGCACGCCTTGCCGCCCGGAGCCGCACACGCATCCAGCACCCGCGCCGTCTCCGGGATGTCCCCGTACACACCCACCAGTTGCGCCGCCTCGTCCTGCACCTGCCACAGGCCCTCGGCGTAGCCGTACACGTCCTCCAGCCGCCCCAAGGGGGGTAGCACGATGCCCACCGGCGACACCGCCGTGGGCCGCACCTCCAGCCCCGTCTCGCGCAACTGCTCCAGCAGCGCGTCGCGCGTCCCCTTGGCGCTGTTGGTGCGAATCACCACCGGGGGCGTCTGGTTGTTGGCCACCAGCATCGACTCGGCGCGCTCTCGGCCGAACTGGCGCACCCAGCGCTCCACCAGCCACTTCGGGTGGCTCTCGCGCACCGACAGGTGCTCGATGGGGTCTGCCTCCGGCGGCAGCGGCTGCGAGGGCAGCGAGGACAGCTTGCGCAGGATGGCGTTGGTGAAGCCCGCGGCGCGCGCGAGCCCCACGTCCTTGAGCGCCTGCACCGTCTCGGCCACCGCCGCGCGCGCGGGCACCCGCGTGTAGAAGAGCTGGTAGGCCCCGATGCGCAGCGCGGCCAGGACCTTGTCCTCCAGCGCCTCCAGCTTGCGATCCGCGAAGCGGGTGATGGCGTAGTCCAGCGCGAGCTGCCGGCGGGTGGCCCCGTAGGACAGCTCGGTGGCGAGCCCCGTGTCCCGGGGATCCGCCGGAGGCGACTCGGAGAGCACCGTGTCGAGGACGACGTTGAGGTACGCCTCGGTGGCCCGGACACGACTCAGAACCTGGATGGCGATGACGCGCGCGTTCATCCTTCCCCTCTCACCTTTCCAACCGGGTCATCATGTCCACCAGTTGCGTGTCCGACAGCTTGCTCGCGGCCATGGCGGAGAGGGTGAGCTGCTGAAGGCAGTCCTCCAGCAAGTCCCGGTAGCCGCTCTCCGCCGGAGCCCCGCGCTCCACCTCGGTCCACTGCGTGCGCGCCCAGGTGGCCAGCTCGGCGGGCGTCAGCCGACCCGCGAGCCGATCGGCGATCTTCTGCCGCACCAGCGCCCGGGAGAGGACGTTCGCCGCGGGCGACCCCTGCGCGCCCTTCACCTTGCGGCCCAGCGTCTTCGAGGGCGAGGCGGCAGCGGCCGGCGCCTCCACCTTGCGGCCCAGCGTCTTGTTCGCCCCACCCGCCGTGCGCGCCGGGGACTTCTCCCGAGGCGTCTCCTGCTTCCGGCGGCCGAGCGTCTTCACCTGCCCCTGCCCCTCCTCGGCCTCCTCGTCCTCGGCGGCCGCTTCCTCGCCCTCCTCCTCGTCCCCTTCCGTCAGCTCCCCGGCGAGGTCCCCGCTCGCGAAGCGCTCCAGCGCCTCGAGGTACGAGTGGAAGCCCTGGCCCTCGATGGTGGCGGCGCACGCCTCGGCCACCACGGACTCCCGCTCGCCGAGCCGCTCCAGGTACACCTCGAGGGCGGGCACGCCCACCGCCTCCAGCGCCTCCCTCAGCGGGTAGGAGCCGAAGAGCCCCGCGGGGCTCACCACCACGCCGTCCAGCCGTGAGCGCTCGGCGTGAAGGGTGTCGATGAGGACGCCCTCGTGGTTGGACTGCACCACCTTCAGCTCCAGCCCCAGCTCCGTGGCCCGGGCCCCCAGGGCGGCATCGAGGTCCGCCAACCGCCCTCCCTGTCGGCCCTCCCGCTCGCCGAGCAGGTTCAGGTTGGGCCCGTGCAGCACCAACAGCCTCTTGCCCATGTCGCGTGTCCTCTCCTACGTGTCGAAGGGCCGGCTTCCCGGCGCCAGCTTGCGGCCCGCGAGGAACTCGCCCGCCGTCATCACCCGCTTGCCCTCGGGCTGCACCTCCACCAGCACCAGCGAGCCCTCCTGGCACGCCACCTCCAGCCCCTGCGGCCCCGCGGACACCACCGTGCCCGGCTCGCCCCTCCCCTCCCCCACCCTCGCCCGGTGCACCTTCAGCAGCTTGCCCTCCAACGAGGTGAAGGCCCCCGGCCACGGCGTGAAGGCGCGCAGCCGCCGCTCCAGCTCCACCGCCGGCCGCTTGAAGTCGAGCTTCCCGTCTTCCTTCTGGATGATGGGGGCGAGCACCATGCCCTCCGAGGGCTGCGCCACCGCCTTCAGCTCGCCGCGCAGGTACGCGGGGAGGCACTCGCGCAGCAGCTCCCCACCCAGCTTGGAGAGCTTGTCGTGCAGGCTGGCACTCGTCTCGTCCGGGGCGATGGGCAGGCGCTTCTCGGCCAGCACGGGGCCGGTGTCGAGCCCCTCATCCATCACCATCAGCGCCACGCCCGTCTCCTGGTCCCCATGGGCGATGGCCCACTGGATGGGGGCGGCGCCCCGGAAGCGCGGCAGCAGCGAGGCGTGGACGTTGAGGCACCCCTTCACCGGCGTCTCCAGCAGGTCCTTGGGGAGAATCTTCCCGTAGGCCGTCACCACGGCGACGTCCGGGTTGAGCTTGCGCAGTTCCTCGGAGAAGGGAGGCGTGCGCAGCTTCTGGGGCTGGAGCACGGGCACCCCGCGCTCGAGCGCGTACGCCTTCACCGGGGAGATGGCGAGCGCCTGGCCTCGGCCCTTGGGCTTGTCCGGCTGGGTGACGACGGCCACCACGTCTCCGATGTCGAAGAGGGCGGCCAGGGAGGGCACGGCGAACTCGGGCGTGCCCATGAAGACGATGCGGGGGCGGGTCATGGGTTCGGTCTTCTCCAGCACCAGGGCCGCTCAGGCAACGGACTTCAGCGCGCCCGAGGTAGGACCTTCGATGGCCTGACGTTTGCGGGCCCGAATGGAGTTGAGGATGCTGATGGCGGCCTGGGCGTCCTGGGTGGTGGCCAGTGGCTCCAGGGCCTCGACGACCTCCAGGAGCAGCCGCGCCTCCTCGGCCTCGCGCTCGCGGATGCGGTCCACGGCATTGCTGAGGCGGTCGAAGAAGCCGCGCAACTCGTCCTTCTTGCGCAGCGGGCGCATGCGCGGGTAGCGGCCGGCGGCGAGCGTCGCGATGTAGAGGCCCATCACGTAGATGGGGCCCGCCACGCGGTGGGTGAGCATGAGCCCGAAGAGGGCCATCAGCCCCGCCACGCCCAGCGTGCCCAGCCCGATGAGCCACAGCAGCGTCTCGCTGCTGGCGGCGAGCACCTCGGGGGAAGCACCGCTCTCCACCGCGGCCCGGTGCGTCCGGTACGCCAGCACGCCCACGAGCAACACCCCTCCTCCGCCGAGCGCGGCGAGCCGGAGGATGTACCGGAGTTGGAAACCGGCATCGATCAGATATTTCCGGCGCACGACATGCGGGCGCTGGGAAGGTTGAGTATCGACGGACATGGCGTTGAGCAGCGTACTCCAATCTCCCGGGTCGGTTTGCTCCTTCCGACAGGACGGGTTTACGACGGAACGCGAGTACAACCCGTCATGCCCCGGGGGGCCACATGTCTCGCCTACCTTCCGCGTCGAGCCTCGCGCTCGTGCTCCTGCTGTCCCTCTCCGGGTGCAAGGGAGACCCGACCACGCCAGCCCACTGGGAGAAGAGCCTGGGCAAGGCCCGGCGGGCGCAGGACAAGATCCGGGTGCTGGAGACCCTGCGCGGCTCGGGCCATCTCAACGCGAGCTTCCTGCCCCTGCTGCACGAGCGGCTGAAGGAGGAGGGCAAGCCGGAGGTGAGGGCGGCGCTGGCGCGTGTCCTCGGTGACATGAAGAGCCCCGAGTCGGTGGGCCCGCTGTCGGACGCGCTGGACCTGGGGGCGACGGACTCGGCCGCCACCCTGATGAACAAGGAGCTGGCGGCGGCGCTGGGAGAGATTGGCGACCCCAAGGCGGCGCCCGCGCTGATGAAGATGTTGAAGGCCCGGGACAACTTCACCCGCATCGAGGCCGTGGACGCGCTGGGGCGGATGCGCGTGCCCGAGGCGGTGGAGCCGCTCATCCAGATGGCCACGGACGAGGGGGTGGAGCCCTTCCTGAACAAGAAGGCCATCGAGGCGCTGGGGCGCATCGGGGACGCGCGGGCGGTGCCGGTGCTGGTGCGGATGATGACGAAGGAGCGCCCGGGGGTGTCCTTCTACGGCGAGAGCGCGTTCTCGCTCTTCCAGCTGGGCAAGCCGGCGGCGGACGCACTGCTGCCCGCGCTGGAGGGGAAGGACGCGGAGCTGTCGCGCTGGATGCAGCAGAACAAGATCAACCCCGCGAGCTACACCTTCAAGGCGGCCGAGGTGCTGGGCCACCTGCGGGAGCACCGGGCGGAAGCCATGCTGGTGCAGCAGCTCGCCTTCAAGCACGAGGACGCGCGAATCCAGGCCATGGTGCGGATGCGCGCGGCGGACGCCCTGGCGCGGATGCGCTCGGCCGCGGCGGTGAAGCCGCTGACGGCGATGGCGGCCGAGCCGGACGCCACGGTCCGACAGGCGTACACGTATGCGCTGGGACTGCTGGGCGGGCGCGAGGCGCTACCGGCCCTGGAGAAGGCGGCGGGCCAGGGGGACTGGTACGCGCGAGAGGCCTCCATCGAGGGGCTGACGATGCTGGGGGACGAGCGGGAGCTGCCGGCGCTGGCGAAGCTGATGGCGGCGGAGCCGGCGAGGACGGCGGCCGAGTGCCAGGAGTACGGAGGCGAGGGCTGCGGAGACCCAGCGGCGCTGGCGAAGACGCGGGCGGAGACGATCGCCAGGCACGGCAAGCGGCTGGAGGCGGCGAAGGCATGCGGGGCGGACGCGGGCTGCTGGGCGAAGAAGCTGGAGGACGCGGACAAGGGCGTGGTGGAGCGCGCGGCGCTGGAGGTGGGGCGCGGCAAGTCGGCGGCGCACGTGGGGGCGCTGCTGGCACGCATGACGGAGCGGGACCTGAACGCGCGGCAGGCGCTCATCCTCGGGGTGGAGTGGCTGCTGGAGGACTCGAAGGAGGCGGCGACGCAGGCCCGGAGCGCGCTGCCCTCGCTGGAGAAGCAGCTCACCGAGGAGAAGGGGCGCTCGGAGTTCGTGCTCGTGAACGAAGACCTGCGGCGACTGGTGGCCCGGCTGCACCCGCGGAAGACCTGAGAGGGATTGAAGCCAGACACGGGGTGCTACGGCTGTTCAGCTCCCCCTGATTCCGGGGGGGGCTCGGGAAGCCAGAGCACCTCCAGCTCCAGCTCGATGGCATCGAAGGGCGCGGCCCGGACGCGCTCGTTCCCCGACCAGGAGCCCAGCTCCAACCACCGCCCGTCATGGAGCTGGAAGACCTCGAGCGTGCGGCCTACGGGATCCACCAGCCACACGTACTCGACACCTTCGCGCGCGTAGATGTGCTTCTTGCGCACGCGATCGAGTCCCGCCGTGGAGGGGGAGAGCACCTCACAGACCCAATCCGGTGCGAGGGTGAGGTAGGGCACCCGGGGCATGGTGGGGAGGCGCGTGCGCCGCCAGCCCGCGATGTCCGGGACGAGCACGTCCTTGCCCAGGTGGAGCTCGGGCTCGAAGGCAATCCACCATCCCCCAGGACCTCCCCGCCCTCGATGGAAGGGACCATAGAGTTCCCCTCCCAATGCGAAGTTGGCGTTGAAGTGGTCACTCGCGGGACGGGGTGACGTGATGAGTTCCCCCGCGATGATCTGCCCCAGCTGGTTCGCGGGGAGCGCGACGAGATCCGCGTAGGTCGCCTCACCCTTCGACTCGGGTCTCATCTCGGAAGCTCCTGTCTCGGACCGTCAGAACCGTCAACCCACCTTACGCACGGGAGGCGCGTCCCCGCCACCCAACCCCTCTTCATCGGGAGCCCCGGGCGCGGGCTCATCCTCGAGACGGTGAGCGGCTGCCTCCTCGCGACCTTCGGAGGCCCGTCCAAAGCGTCGACCTGCACTTTCGTCACCTGTCCGTGACGGAGTTGAGCAGGCGCGGGACCGTACGCCCGGAAAAACACACCGCGTCCATAACCCATCGCTTTTACCAAAGGGTCCATGCTGATTTATCTGTTTTTTCTTTAAGCACTCCGGCCCCATATATGAATTCGCTTCGGGCAACTCCGCCCGGGGACGACGCCGCGACCGGCACTCGACTCCATGGACGACCGCGACCTCGACTCCTCCTCCGCAACACCCCCTGGGCCTCCCATGAGCAGTGACGCTCCTGACACCGGCGGCCAGCAGGCCTCCGCTCCCGTGCACCTCGATGCACCCGCCATGCAGCTGCTCGAGCCCCTGCTCATCGAGCTGGCGCACACCGCGGGCATCCAGCCGAGCACCAGCACCGCACAGGCCTCGCTCCTGGATGCCTCGCGGCAGTGCTCCGGCCCCCTCTCCGAGAGCTGGAGCCAGCGTCTCCAGCACGCCGGGCAGGCGCTCGGCCTCACCCTCTCCTCCGTGCGGCGTTCCCCTGAGGAGCTCCTCGGCCAGGGCAGCCGCCAGGGGCCACTCGGCACCGTGTGCGTTTCGGAGGGGAGCGCCTCGTGGCTGCTGATCGCCGAGTGGGCACCGGAGCGTGTGCTCGTCCACTCCAACCTGCTGCCCGAGGGGCAGGCGTGGATGAGCCGCGAGGAACTTTCGCGTCTGCTTGCCCCCTGGGCGACGCAATCCCTCACCTGGGTGCTCGCCGAGGAGTCCGAGCCCATCCACGCCCTGCGCGCCACGGAGGGAGCCCCTCAGCAGCCCCTCACGCCCTTCGCCCGGCTGCGCTCGCTGGTGCGCCTGGAGGCCGCGGACGTGCGGGCCGTGGTGATGTACGCGGTGGGTGTCGGGCTCTTCGCCCTCACCACGCCCATCGCCGTCCAGTCGCTCGTCAACACCGTGGCCTTCGGCGCCCTGCTCCAGCCGCTGGTGGTGCTGAGCATCCTGCTGCTCGGCGGCCTGGTGTTCGCCGGGGCTCTCCGGGCCATGCAGAACTGGGTGGTGGAGCTCCTCCAGCAGCGCGTCTTCATCCGCGTCGTCAGCGATCTCAGCCACCGGCTGCCCCGCGTCCAGACGCGGGCCTTCGACCGCGCCCACGGGCCCGAGCTCGTCAACCGCTTCTTCGACGTGGTCACCGTCCAGAAGGCCAGCTCGACGCTGCTGCTCGAGGGCCTCTCCGTGGTGCTCCAGGCGAGCATCGGCCTGTTGATGCTGGCCTTCTACCACCCGCTGCTGCTGGCCTTCGACTTCTTCCTCCTGCTGGCCCTCGCCGGCATCATCTTCGGGTTCGGACACGCGGCCGCCTCGGCGGGCATCAAGGAGTCCAAGGCCAAGTACGCCGTGGCGGCCTGGCTCCAGGAGCTGGCGCGCCACCCCATCGCCTTCCGCCAGCACGGCGGGAGCGCCCACGCCCTGCGGCGCACCGACGAGCTCGCCCGCGACTACCTCGGCGCCCGGCGCAAGCACTTCAAGTACCTCTTCCGGCAGATCCTCGGGGCGCTCGGCCTCCAGGCGGTGGCCAGCGCGCTGCTGCTCGGGCTCGGCGGCTGGCTCGTCATCAACCGCCAGCTCACCCTGGGCCAGCTCGTCGCCGCCGAGCTCATCGTCACCGCGGTGGTGGCCGCCATCGCCAAGTTCGGCAAGCACCTGGAGGCGTACTACGACCTGCTCGCGTCCATGGACAAGCTCGGCCAGCTCGTGGACCTGCCGCTGGAGCCGGACACCGGCGAGAGCGTCCCCCCGCGCCCCGGGCCCGCGGCCCTGCGGCTCGACGGGCTCGCCTTCCACTACCGCGAGGACGCGCCCGTGCTGCGCGGCGCCAGCCTCGAGGTGCGGGCCGGCGAGAAGGTGGCCATCACCGGCGCCACCGCCGGCGGCAAGAGCACCCTCGTCGACCTCCTCTACGGCCTGCGCGCTCCCTCGCGGGGGCGCATCCTGCTCGACGGGTTGGACCTCCGGGATGTCTCGCTCGCCTCGCTGCGCCGCGACGTGGCGCTCGTCAAGGCGCCGGAGATCTTCGCCGGCACGCTCGTGGACAACGTCCGGATGGGACAGCCCGAGCTGCCGCTGAGCGAGGTGCGCCGGGCGCTGGAGGCCGTCGGCCTGGGAGAGCTGCTCGCCCGGCTCCCCGAAGGGCTCCACACGGAGCTCACCACCGGAGGCCTGCCCCTGTCCTCGGGCCAGGTGGCGCAGCTCCACCTCGCGCGCGCGCTCGTGCTGCGCCCGCGCCTGCTCGTCCTCGACGAGGCGTTGGACGCCCTCGACTCACGGGCGCGCGAGCACGTGCTCGAGACGCTGCTGGCCGAGGACGCGCCCTGGACCCTGCTCCTCATCACCCGCAACCCCGAGCTGCTCGAGCGCTGCACGCGTGCCTACGAGCTGCTCGACGGCCAGCTGTGCCCGCTCGACCCCGCGCGGCAGCCGCGGGTGGCCAACCTCTCCTGAGTCCGAAACCACGATCATGACGATGCCCTCTTCCCGAAATGGCAGTACCCCCGCCGAGCTGCCCGCCATGCGTCTCGTGCGGCACTCGACCCGGGTGGCGCGCACGGTGGCCCGGCTCCTGCTGCTCGCCCTGCTGCTCGCCGCGATCGGGCTGCTGGTGGCCCCCTGGCAGCAGAACGTCACCGGCCAGGGCCGCGTCATCGCCTACGCGCCGCTGGAGCGTCAGCAGTCCATCCAGGCCCCCATCGCCGGGCGCATCACGAACTGGGCCGTCCAGGAGGGCTCGCGCGTGAAGGAGGGAGACTTGATCGTCGAGCTGTCCGACAACGACGCGGACCTGATGACGCGCCTTCAGGAGCAGCGCACCGCCATCGAGGCCCGCATGAGCGCCGCCCAGAGCCAGATGATGGCCTACGAGTCCCGCGTGGACGCCCTGCGCTCCTCGCGCGCGTCGAGCATCGACGCGGCGGGCTCGCGCGTGCGCATGGTGCAGGAGCGCATCCGCGCCGCCGAGCAGTCCCTCGCCGCGGCCGAGGTGGCGCGTGAGACGGCCCGGCTCAACCTGGAGCGGCAGCGGGCCATGCACCGGGACGGCCTGACCGCCACCCGCAGCCTGGAGCTCGCCCAGCTCGAGCACACCAAGGCGACCACCGACGCCGAGAGCGCTCGCGCCAGCCTGAGCGCCGCCCAGAACGAGCTCGGGGCGCTCAGCTCCGACCGCCAGCGCATCCAGACCGATGCCGACGCCCTCATCAACGACGGGCTCGCCAAGTACGAGTACGCCAAGGCGGATCTGGCCAAGGAGCGCATCGAGCTGGCGAAGCTGGAGAGCACCATGGCCCGCCAGGCCACCCAGCAGGTGCGGGCCCCGCGCGCCGGCACCATCCTCCGGCTCGTGGCCCGGCAGGGCGCCGAGGTGGTCAAGGCCGGTGACACCCTCGCCGTCCTGGTGCCCGACACCGTCTCCAGCGCCGTGGAGCTCTACGTCCACGGCAACGACGCCCCGCTCATCTCTCCGGGCCGCCCCGTGCGCCTCCAGTTCGAGGGCTGGCCCGCCGTCCAGTTCGCCGGCTGGCCCTCGGTGGCCGTGGGCACCTTCGGAGGCACCGTGGCCTTCGTCGACGCGGCCGATGACGGGCGTGGCAAGTTCCGCATCGTCGTGGTGCCCGACAAGGGCGAGCAGTGGCCCTCCAACCGCTTCCTGCGCCAGGGCGTGCGCGCCAACGGGTGGGTCCTCCTGGATGAGGTCCGCCTCGGCTACGAGCTGTGGCGCCAGTTCAACGGCTTCCCCCCTGCCCTCTCCGCGTCCGAGGCGGGCTGGGGCGAGCCGGAGAAGTCCGGCGGCAAGTCGGACGACAAGGGCAAGGACGACGCGTCGGGGGAGAAGTCTTGAGCCTGTCGCGCGGACACTCCGCCCTCCTGCTCCTCCTGCTGGGGGTGACGGGCCTGTCTCCCCGCGCGCACGCCGAGGCCCCGCTCACGCTCGAGGAGGTGCTCGACTCCGTGCGCGAGCAGCACCCGCGGATGGAGGCCGCCCGGCAGGGCGTGGCCACCGCCGAGGCCGAGCTGCTGTCCGCGGAGGGCGGCTTCGACAC
>NZ_DASVSO010000813.1:0-10416 GCF_036388035.1 Archangium sp. | reverse complement strand
AGCCGGTACTTCGAGGGCTCGCGCAGGTCGTTCGTCACGCCGTAGCCCTGGAGGTTGAGCGGCTGGGTGCCACGGTTGAGGACCTCGATATACCCCCGGCTCCCCGCGGACACCTCGCGGAGGACCAGCGGGCCCGAGCCGTGCGCTCGCAGCGTGGCCAGCAGCTTCCGCAGGTACGTCCGCCGCCCGCGGACGTAGTCCTTGAGGAAGCTCCGCGCCCGCGAGACGTGCTCCCGCGAGACGTAGGGGTCCTTCTCCAGCTCCGGCCCCACCACCCGCCACAGCGCGTCGATGTGCGCTCCGGCTTGCTCTTCGGTGAAGGGCCCCGCCATCGCCGCCTCCAGCTTCGCGAGCAGCCGCTCGCGCAGCGCCGGTCGGTCCCAGAGGCGCGTGTTGAGCACGCTCCACGTGGGCCGCTGGCTCGTCTTCTGCGCCACCCGCTGCTGCCACGTGCTCTGCACCGTCGGGTCATAGAGGGAGAAGAGCCGCGGCTCGTGCTTCGTGTAGGGCGGCAGGTCCGCCTCCCACGTGCGCCAGTACAGCATCCGCGCGTTGTTCAGGTCCCAGGGCACATACGTCCACACGTCCCGCTGGGGCTCGTGGACCCAGTAGCTGCGGGAGTCCTCGATGACGTTGTTGGAGATGAGCGCGTCGGCCGCCAGGTTGCCCAGGTAGGCCTCCAGGTCCACGTGCGCGGCCAGCCACGCCTCCAGCTCCGAGTCGTCGCTCCGGTTCACCACGGCCAGGAGCGCCGCCAGGTCCTCCCAGCCGGTGTCCTCGTTCGTCTTCTTCTCGAAGTCGTCCTGGTAGGAGCCGGGCTGGAGCGTCAGCTCGCAGTTGCGACCGCCGCACCGGTAGATGGACGCCTTGCGCTCCATGCCGTGGTGCTTGAGGAAGTCCTTCCCCACGTGCTCGACGTCCAGGTAGAGCCCGTTGGGCTGGCCGTTGAGGCTCACCTGGGCGTAGCGGGCCCTCGGCACGGGCAGCCCCAGCGCCGCGTACAGGTCCACCGCGAACTTCTCCGTCAGCTTGCCGCCGTCGGACCAGGAGGCGAGCAGCTCGAAGTGGTCGCGGTCCTCCAGCTCGTAGCCGGGGTCGAGTTTGATCTTGAAGCTCTTCTGCGGCAGCGTGCGGGTGCTCGCGCCGCGGTAGCGCATGAGCCCCGGGGCGCGCACCCCGTCCAGCTCCACCACCACGGGCACCTGCTCGTCCGACTCCGGATTCGCGTCCAGCGCCGCCAGGGCCTCCGGGGTCACGTGCAGGGTGTAGGTGGGGACCCGCGTCTGCACCGGAGGGAAGCCCCCCGCGTCCGGGGGCGGCGGCGTTCCCGCGTCGGACGCGCCGCTCCCCGCGTCGGGAGTCCTCGGCCCGGGTGTCCCGCCATCCTGGGCGTGGGTGCTGGTCTCCGGGAAGGGCTGCTGCTGGGTCGGGGAGCCGGGGGCGTCGACCAGGGCGTCTTCTGGGCCCGCACAGGCCAGCACTCCCGCCAGTCCCAACGCCATCACCCAGGCCCCTCGCCCCATGCCACCTCCAGTCGTGGCGGGGGTCGTGTGCAGCGGGCGTGCCCCCTGGGTGTTCGCTGGCGGATGCCTCCTTCGTCCCACGGCCCCCCCTCGGGACGGACCGCGGCCCACGGTGGGAAGGCGCGTTCCCACTCGGGGCACCCACGGCCCCACCGTGGGCACCGCGGAGGCGCGCGGACGTCTAGCGGGCGGTGACGTCCAGGGTGAAGGTGAGGGTGGCCTCGAAGTCACTGCCGGACGTCTTGGGGGTGTTGGCGCGCACCCCGAGGCGGAAGTCGCCCCGGGCCAGGTTCGCCTCCAGCGTCTCCAGGGAGGCGCCAGTCGTATCCATGGACACCTGGGCGCTGCCCGTGGGGTCCTCCACCTCGGCGATCTCCACCTGGGGGCCGGTTTCGTCGGAGCGCAGGAAGAGCGTCACGTCACCGGTGACGACGTCCTGCAGCGTGCTCACGTTCTTCGACTTCGTGACGTCGAGTTGGACGCGCACGTCCGTCACCTCGAAGTGGGTGGGGGCCTGCTCCAGGGTTGCCCGGGCCTGGGACAGGAAGGCCTTCCACTGGGCGTCCTCGGGGTCCACGCGGACGTCCTCGGTGATGGTGGAGACCGTCACGTCTCCGGGCTTGAGAGACACCCGGTAGGTGACGGTGCCTTCGTGGCTGGGACCGCAGGCGGTCAGGATCAGGAAGAGGGGGAGGAGGGCGTTCAGGAATCGCATGAGGGCTCCGAAAGGAGAGGTAGCGGGGGAGGCCCGTGGGTTGACACAACACGGGACGGGCGGCTTCCGGGTGCGAAAGAATGCCCGCGGGAGCCGGTGCCGTGCACAATATCCGATGAGGCGCACTGCGCAGCAGGCCCCAGGCGCCGTAAGTTGGGGCCCTTCGACGGGAGGGGACATGCACGAGTGGCTGGAGGGACTTCAGAAGTCGGCGAAGCGGATGGTGGCCGGAGTGGGCACCGAGGACATCCGGCGAGCGGAGACCGAGTGCGGGGTGCCCTTCCCCGAGGAGCTCGGCGCGTTGTACCGGACGTCCGACGGCGGTGACTTCCTGGGGGACGTGTCCCTCTTCCCGCTGCATGGCCCCGAGGGCGCGCCCAGCGTGCTGGAGAAGACGCGGCTGAAGCTGGAGAGCCTCCCGGCCGCTGGCGTCTGGCGCATCGGGGTGAAGGGCCCGCACCGCCAGCTCTTCGCCGCGCGCAAGTCCGCGATGGTGGAGCAGGCCGACAGCCCCCTGCCAGGCTGGGCGGAGTCGCTCTCGGACGATGATTGGATCTACGGCACCTGGGAGACGGAGGCGCGCGAGCTGCGGCTGTACCGCTCGCTGCAGAGCATGCTCGAGGTGCTAGTGCCCCCCGCCGAGGTGGAGGAGTTCGGTGACAGGACCTTCGCCCGGGCCCTCTCGGCGGTGCAGGGCGCGCTGACCGACCTCTCGGTGGAGTACGAGGAGGGCGAGACCCCGAAAGCCGCGGCCGAGGAGGCAGAGGACGAGGCCGAGGAGGACGAGGGCGAGGAGGAGGAAGAGGCCGACGAGGGCGAGGAGGAGGAGGCTGGGGAGGAAGAGGAAGAGAGCGAGGAGGACGAGGGCGAGGAAGAGGAGCCCGAGGAGAAGGAAGAGGACACGGAGGCATCCAGAGCCACCGCGAAACAGCTGCGGCAGCCCGTGATCGCCGCCGCCGCGCGCCGTGTGGAGCAGCTCCGGAAGCCGGCCACCCAGGAGCAGGCCGAGCCCGTGCGTCCTCAAGGGGTGGCGCAGAAGACCGCCGATGGGGCCAGGAGCGCGGTGAAGAAGGCCGCTTCCGTGGTGGAGAGCGCGGCGAAGACGGCTGCCTCCGTGGCGAATACCACCGCCGCCGTGGCGAATACCGCCGCCGCCGTGGCGAGGACCGTTGCGGGCACTTCGGATCGGGGTGGCGCGACCGCCACGAAGACCCCGACCCGTGGCGCCGCCACCCCCGCGAAGACTCCGGCGCCCGCGCCGATGAAGAAGACGGCTGCCCCGGCCCAGAAGGCGGCCGCGAAGAAGACGGCTGCTCCGGCCCAGAAGGCGGCCGCGAAGAAGGCTCCGGCGAAGAAGGCGGCGGGTGCGAAGAAGGCTCCCGCGCGCGGCCGTCGCTGAGCCGTGGCTCTCCGACCCTCTTCTCCGGGAGGGGGTCGGGCCCGAATCCTCGGAGTCTCCTCCCCCGTCGCCGCCCGGGGGCGGAGGCTCAGTGCTGTAACAGCGGGGGGTCGGCGGGGGGCTTCTCCCGAGGCGTCGCGTCCTCGGGGGCCAGGATGACGCGCGTCGCCCCGTCCGTGTCCGTGCTCCACCGCTCGTGCAGTCGCGCCATCCGGTCTTCCACCAGCACCTGCACCGCCCCCGCGATGGGGAGCGCCAGCAGCGCGCCGATGAGCCCCGCCAGCGCCGTGCCCAACAGCATCACCAGGGCGATGAGCAGCGGGTTCATATTCAGTGTCCGGCGCTGGATGAGGGGCTGGAGCAGGTTGCCCTCGATCTGCTGGTAGACGAGGAACACCCCCAGCGCGATGAGGCCCGCCTTCGTCCCCACCGAGGCCCAGGTCGTCCCCGCCACCAGGAGGGCACCCAGGAACGAGCCCACGAATGGAATGAGCCCCAGAACCGCCATGGCGAGTCCCAGGGCCAGGAAGTAGGGCACGCCCAGCAGCCACGTCGATAGCGCCGTCACCACCCCACCGATGAACGAGATGAGGAACGCCCCGGCCACGTAGCCGCCCACCGTGCGGTGCATCTGGTGCCCCAGCGTCCGCCAGTGCTCGCGGCGCGAGGGCGCTACCCAGAGCAGGGACTTGTCGAACAGGTCCCCGCCGAACAGCAGGAAGAAGGCCGTCAGCACGGCGATGGTCATCGCGGCGGCCAGGTTGCGCAAGAGGTCCGTCACCACGCCGAGCACCGGCCCTGGCGCCATGGGGATGCGCCGACGCAACTCCGCGGACACCTGCTCGATGAGATCGTAGCGCTCGTCCAGCTTCTCCACCCAGGGGCGGTGCTTCAGCTGCTCGATGTAGTCCGGCGCCGCCCGGATGAGGGCCTGGCCCTGCTCGATGAGCATGGGCACCAGCGTCATCACCAGCGCCGCCAGCAGGCCGAGCCCGAGCAGGAACACCCCCAGCACGGCCACGCCGCGGGGGAGCCGCGCCCGCTCCAACCCGCGCACCAGCGGCCAGGCCGCCAGCGCCAGGAAGAGGGCGACCAGCACCCAGGAGAGCACCGTCCACGCGGTGGCCACCAGCCACAGCAGGGCCACCAGCGCCAGCACGTTCAACGCCACGGTCCACACCGTGCGGGGCGTCACCTGGGAGCGCGGTCGCGTGAGGGGCGCCAAGGCGTGGGGCCTCGCCTACCCTTCGGGGAGGTCGTTCGGCGGCAGGGGACGGAATGGCTCGTTGGGCCGGGCGGTGAGCTCCTTCTCCTCGCCCTCCTCCTCGTCGTCCCGCCGGAACTCATGAATCTGGTCCGGGAGGATGTCCCGGTAGTCCGGCGAGTCCTCCAGGGGAGGCGTCGCGGACAGCTCCTGGTCGGTGAAGTTGATGTGCTCCTGGCCGGTGACGGGGTCCCGGTTCCGCAGGGATTCCGATTCGCCCACGTCCTCGCTGCCGAGGTCCTTGAATCGCATGGTGTGTCCTCCGGGCACGCCGGGTTGGCTGCTCCGAGCCAACGGTGCGAACCCATTGGATTCCACGCAACAAACCCCGGCTGCCCGCTCGCCCCGTGGCGCGGCTCAGCGCGGGGAGGCGAGCGTGCGGCCCGAGGGGTAGCGCGGCTGGGCCTCCGCCATCACCATCCCCAGGGCGAGCACCCGGGAGAGCGTCTCGCGCAGGGCGTAGCGGCGGGTGCGGGGGCGGCCCTCGTCCGCGGCCACGCCCCAGGCGTCGATGCCCACCGAGTTGGCGATGTAGAGGGCCCGCGTCAGGTGGAAGCGCTGGGTGACGAGCACCGCCTCGCGCACTCCAAAGACGGTGTGGGCCCGCACGGAGCTGTCATAGGTGGACAGGCCCGCGTCGTCCTCCTCCACGTCGGATTCGGGCACGCCCCGGTCCAGCACGTACCGCGCCATGGCCCGCGTCTCGTCGTGGAAGGGGTCCGAGTTGTCCCCGCTGAGCAGCAGCGCGTCCACCTGCCCCTCCTGGTAGAGGGCGATGGCGGCGTCCAGCCGCTGGGCCAGCACGGGCGAGGGCACCCCTCCGGGCGCCAGGCCCGCCCCGTACACCAGCGCCACCGGCTTTCGCGGCGCCTGGGTGCGCGGGAGGATCCGATCCTCGTAGCGCTTCTCCACGTAGAGGGAGACGGCCCACACGCCCAGCACCGCCGCCAGCCCCGTGGCCAGCAGCGCCAGGACCCACCTGCGCACCTGGCGTGCCTTGTTGCCGCCTCTCCCCATGGTCCCCGGCCCAACCACCGGGAGGCCCATTCTCCTCCCTTGGACCCCGAAGGGAAGGTGCTCCCTCGCCTGGTGCTCACACGGGGACACCAGCGGTGGGCGCCTCGGCCCTCACCGCATGCCGCTCCACCGTCTCCAGGAGGCGCATCGGCTCCACGGGCTTGGCCAGGAAGGCGGCCACCCCATAGGTGGACGCGTACAGGGCCCGGTCCCTCGGGCTCATCCCCGCCAGGCCCGCCGAGAGGATGATGATGGGGATGGCGCGCAGGGCCTCGTCCGTCCTGCGGGCGGTGAGCAGTCGGTGGCCGTCCATCACTGGCAGGGACATGTCCAGGACCACCACCGCGGGCCGGGGCGAGCGCCCCATCACCTCCAGGGCCTCCTTGCCGTGGCTCGCCGCCCGCACCAGGTGTCCGTGGATTTCCAGGAAGTGCTGCAGCGACTCGCGGATATCCGGGTCGTCTTCCACGATGAGAACCGGGCCGCGCAACAGGGACATGTCAGGACCTCCGCCCCGAGGTGGGACCTGCCCTGGAAGGCTATGACCCGGCGTCCAGGTGTGCATCCCGGGGTGGGGGGAGCGTGTCCGCCTGGATGCCGGGCCCGGATCCCGGGCCTCCCCCGCACTTGTTGGAAGGCCACGGTTGACCGGCCGCCATACCGCCTATATAGGGGGCCGCGTCCAGGCTCTCCCCCCTCCCTGGAGGGGCGAGCAAGCCCGCGTTTCCAGAGGAGTTGGTGGCCCCATGGCGTCCCTTCGCGACATTCGCAAGCGCATCCGCTCGGTGAAGAACACGCGGCAGATCACCAAGGCGATGAAGATGGTGGCCGCCGCGAAGCTGCGCAAGGCGCAGGACGCCATCATCGCCGCCCGCCCCTACGCGTCGATGCTGGACCAGATCATCTCCGACCTGGTGACGCGCTCGGGGGGCGAGGAGCTGGCCCACCCGCTGCTGACGTCCCGCCCGGTGCGCAAGGTGGAACTGGTGGTGCTCACGTCGGACCGCGGTCTGGCCGGCGGCTTCAACTCCAACGTCATCCGGCGCGCCAGCCGCTTCGTCTACGAGAACAGCGGCCTGGAGGTGGAGATCTCCACCGTGGGCCGCAAGGGCAACGACTTCTTCCGCCAGCGCGGCCAGAAGATGCGCAAGGACTTCGGCCAGCTCTACCAGCGGCTGGACTATCCCCACGCCTCGCAGGTCGCCGAGGAGCTGAGTGCCCGCTTCCTCAAGGGCGAGGTGGACGCCGTCTACGTCGTCTACAACGAGTTCATTTCCGCCATCAACCAGAAGGTGACCCTGGCCCAGCTGCTGCCGCTGCAGACGCTGTCGGTGGGCACCGCGACGGCCGCCCAGGCGGGCCAGATGCCTCCGCCGGACGTGGCGCCCACCCCGGCGCTGGTGGACTTCAAGTACGAGCCGGGTCGCCAGGACGTGCTCGACCGGCTGGTGCCCCAGGCGGTGTCCATCAAGCTGTACCGCTCCCTCCTGGAGAGCGTCGCCAGCGAGCATGGCGCGCGCATGAGCGCTATGGATAACGCCACCAGCAACGCCACGGACATGATCGCCAGCCTGTCGCTGACGTACAACCGCACGCGCCAGGCCGTCATCACGAACGAGCTGATGGAGATCGTGTCCGGCGCCGAGGCGCTGAAGTAAGAAGTTCCGCTTCTGGCCGACAGGCCCTGAGGCTTGACCCCGGGGGGAGCCCACCTGTACAGGGGGCCCGCCCATCCCCCGGGCCACACTTTCGACGAGGGACGGAAGACATTCCATGAGCGCTCAAGTTACGACGGTAGGCAAGGTGACCCAGGTTCTCGGTCCTGTGGTCGACGTGGAGTTCCCGCCCGGTGGTCTGCCCGAGGTGTACACCGCCCTCAAGGTGACCAACCCCAGCATCAGCTCGGCCACCAACAACCTGACGCTCGAGGTGGCGCAGCACCTGGGCGAGAACACCGTGCGCTGCATCTCCATGGACTCCACCGAGGGTCTGGGTCGCGGCCAGCCGGTGACGAACACGGGCGCCCCCATCCAGGCGCCGGTGGGCAAGGCCACCCTGGGCCGCATCCTCAACGTCACTGGTGATCCGGTGGACGAGAAGGGCCCCGTGGCCGCCAAGGAGTCCTGGCCCATCCACCGCGCCCCTCCCCAGTTCGTCGAGCAGGACGTGCGCGTGCAGATGTTCGAGACGGGCATCAAGGTCATCGACCTGCTCGCCCCCTACACCCGTGGCGGCAAGATCGGCCTGTTCGGCGGCGCCGGCGTGGGCAAGACGGTGCTCCTGCAGGAGCTCATCCGCAACGTGGCCGTGGAGCGCGGTGGCTTCTCGGTGTTCGCCGGCGTGGGGGAGCGCACCCGCGAGGGCAACGACCTGTACCACGAGATGCAGGACTCCAAGGTCATCAAGATCGACAACCTGGAGGAGAGCCAGGTGGTGCTGGTGTACGGCCAGATGAACGAGCCGCCCGGTGCCCGCGCCCGCGTGGCCCTCACGGCGCTGACCATCGCCGAGTACTTCCGCGACATCGAGGGGCGCGACGTGCTCCTCTTCATCGACAACATCTTCCGCTTCACCCAGGCCGGTTCCGAGGTGTCCGCCCTCCTGGGCCGCATCCCGAGCGCCGTGGGTTACCAGCCCACGCTGGCCACGGAGATGGGCGGTCTTCAGGAGCGCATCACCTCCACCACCAAGGGCTCGGTCACCTCGGTGCAGGCCATCTACGTGCCCGCCGACGACCTCACCGACCCGGCCCCGGCCACCACGTTCGCCCACCTGGACGCGACCACGGTGCTCAACCGCGCCATCTCCGAGCTGGGCATCTACCCGGCCGTGGATCCGCTCGACTCCACCAGCCGCATCCTCTCGCCGGACGTCGTGGGCGCGGAGCACTACGCGGTGGCTCGCCGCGTCCAGGGCATCCTCCAGCGCTACAAGGAGCTGCAGGACATCATCGCCATCCTCGGCATGGACGAGCTGAGCGAGGACGACAAGCTGGTGGTGGCGCGCGCCCGCAAGATTCAGCGCTTCCTCTCCCAGCCCTTCTTCGTGGCGCAGGTGTTCACCGGCGCGCCCGGCAAGTACGTGAAGCTCCAGGACACCATCCAGGGCTTCAAGGAGATCGCCGACGGCAAGCACGACGACATCCCCGAGTCGGCCTTCTACATGGTCGGCGGCATCGACGAGGCGCTGGAGAAGGCCCGCAAGATGGCGGCGGCCTAGTCGCCCCCGCGCACCAGGAGGTCGCTGCACGTGCTTCGCTCCGTTGTCGTCTTCCTGGTGCTGTTGCTGGCGCTCCCGGCCTCCGCGGAGCGCTCCAGCCGTCCGCGCGTGAGCGTCAACGGCTCCTTCAGTGTGCGCCTGGTGGAGCGTGCGCCGGGCCAGTGCACCCTGGAGGTGTCCAAGGAGAGCGGCCCCTTCTGGACGCTGGACCAGTGCGTGGGCGGAGTGGATGACCTCTACTTCGTCTCCAATGACGGCCAGCGGGTGTGGGTGATGTTCCCGCTGGCGCCCAAGGGGACGAAGAAGCTGGCCGGCAAGCAGTTCAAGAAGGTGCCCGCCTGGGCCAACACGGTGGTGGCGGTGGAGTATGACCGCCAGGGCGGGCAGGTGCAGGACAAGCGACTGCTGGACTTCGTGGGCCAGCGGGAGCTTCCCGAGGTGCGGCAGCTGGCGCAGCACCTCAAGTGGTTGGAGGGCGTGCTCGGGGTTCCGGGCAAGGGCCCGCGCCTGACGGACGCCGGGCGCATCGAGTTCGAGACGGTGGGCGGCAAGTCCCACCAGCTGATCTTCTGAAGCGGTACGCAGGGAGCACGAAAGCCCATGGCCAAGCTGACGGTCGAGATTGTGACCCCCGAGAAGCGCATCCTGTCGGTGCAGGCGGACGAGGCGATCGTCCCCGGTGGCAAGGGCCTGTTCGGCGTGCGGCCGGGCCACACCCCGTTCCTGTCGCTGATGGAGCCGGGGCCGCTGACGATCATCGACGGCGGGCGGCGCGAGTACTACTTCGTGGCCGGCGGCTTCGCCGAGGTGAGCAACGACAAGGTGCTGGTGCTCGCCGACGTCGCCGAGGCGGTGACGGGCATCGACGTGGAGGCCGCGCGCCGGCGGATGCAGGAGGCGGCGGAGCGCCTGCGCGGCATGTCGTCGGATGACGTGCGCTTCGACATCGAGCAGGCGACGGTGCGCCGCGAGACGGCGCGCATGAGCGCCGCCGGTCTGCGCTGAAGTCCCGTCCCCGAGGCAACACCCCTCTCCCACTCGGGGGAGGGACGGGGTGAGGGCCTTGCCCCACCCCCGCTTCAACCCGGTGGAGCGTCCTCCCCGGCGCCGTCCCCGGGTCCGTTGTCGCCAGCGCGAGTGGCTCCCCCGCGTGAGCCCCCCTGGCCGAGTGCCCCCGCTCCCCCCGTCCTGAACTCCACCCGGTCCGCCAGGTCGCGCGCCGCGCCCACGGGCGTGCCCGCGGCCAGAAAACCCAGCGTGTACTTGACGTCACGCCCAG
>NZ_DASVSO010000812.1:0-9739 GCF_036388035.1 Archangium sp. | reverse complement strand
GATGCGGCAGGGGCCCGAGTGCCATTTCCCGAGGACAAGGCCTACGACCGCTGCTACGTGGCCCTGCTGGATCCCTCACCGACCACTCGCTGGGCCCACCCCGCCTGGTGGGCCTTCATCCCCGTGGAAGGAGATGGACCGCCCGTCCTGCGCGACACGGAACTGCCCGAGAACCAGTCCGGCTCCGTTCGTCTGTTGCCCGTGGCGGAGCCGACCCCGTGACCCGCCGCGCGCTGCTGTGGTGCGGGTGGGCGAATCCCGCTCGCAAGTTCGATTTTCCAGCCTCCGTACGAGACCTGGAGCTGTCTCTCCGCGCCGCGCGAGCCCTGGGCGTCCGGGACGAGGATATCCATGCCTTCCTCGGCCATGAGGATCTGCTGCATCCAGGGCTGGCCGTGTCCCAATACCCGGCCACGGTCGAGGCGCTGGAGCGAGCAGTGAAGGGACTGGCGCGAGGCGCGAACGCGGACGATGCGCTTCTCTTCATCGCCACCAACCACGGCGAGCATCACGGCCTGCTGACTTCGGCGCCCGTGGATGAGTTCGCCAGCGACGATGAGGGGCCCCGGTTGCTCACACCGGAGGTGCTTCGTCGGTGCCTGGATGACGTGCCCGGTACCCAGGTGCTCGTGTTCGCCACCTGCCATGCGGGCATCTTCCTACCGCTGGCGCGCAACGAGCGGGTCGTGCTGGCTTCCTGCGCGGAGGACCAGCGCTATCTGGTGCAGGCGGATCCCCCCTGCTCACCCTTCCTCATCGAGCTCTTCAGGGCTTGGTGCAGCACCGAGCTGCCCGGCTACGAGACTCGTTTCTCTCCGAGCATCGCCGAGCTCGATGCCGCCTTCCTCCAGGCCGAGCAGCAGCTCAGCAGTGGCGAGTATCCCGCCGAGTACAAGCGATTGAAGCCACTCCGCCAGGGCGTGGCTCACTGGCCATCCATCCGGTAGGCCTCATTCGCCGCACGCGCGCTTCACACGAGCGGGGCGAGCAGCTCCAGCAGGCGGTCCACGTCCGCCGCCGTGTTGTAGAGGTGCGGGGACACGCGGATGCTGTCCCCGCGCACGCTCACGTACACCTGGCGCGCGGCCAGCTTCGCCGCCACGTCCGGCGCGTAGCCGCCCCGCCGCTTGAGCCCCACCAGGTGCCCCGCCCGCTGGGACTCGGGCGGCACCTCCAGCCCGAGCGCCCGCGCCCCCTGCTCCACCCGCGCCGTCAGCTCGCGCAGCGTCTCCTGGGTCTCGTGCACGCCCCACGCGAGCAGTTGCCGCAGCGCCGCCAGCGCCATGGGCACCAGCACGAAGTTGCTGCGCTCGCCCACGTCGAAGCGCCGCGCGCCCGGCTGGAAGTCGTCCCGGTAGTCCACCAGCCGCGCGAAGTCCTCGCTGCCTCCGCGCAACAGCCAGTTGTGCTCGATGGGGCGGCCCTGGCGGAAGCGCGGCGCCACGTAGAGGAAGCCCAGGCTGTAGGGCCCCATCATCCACTTGTACCCCGCCGCCACCAGGAAGTCCGGCCGCACCTCCGCCACGTCCAGCGGCAGCGCGCCGAGCGACTGCGTCGCGTCCACCGCCAGCGCCGCCCCCACCTCGCGCGCCCGCTCCCCCAGCCGCACCAGGTCCACCCGGCTCCCATCCGTCCAGTGGCAGTGCGGCACCGCCACCAGCGCCGTGCGCTCGTCCAGCTCCGCCAGCAGCGCGCGCGTCCAGTCCCCGTCCTCGGGCCGGCCCACCGCCACCACCTGCCCTCCGGCGCGCTCGGCCAGCTCGCGCCACGGGTACACGTTGGAGGGAAACTCCTCGGCCAGCACCAGCAGCCGCTGGCCCACCCGCACCGGCACGTTCGCCGCCGCCACCGCCAGCCCGTAGCTCACCGAGGGCACCAGCGCCACGCCCTCCGCGTCCCCTCCCACCAGCTCCGCGACGAGGCCCCGCAGCGCCTCCGAGTCCGTGAAGAAGTCCTCGGGCCGGATGAGCCACGGCCTCGCCTTGCGCCCCACCGCCTCCCGCCCCGCCTCCGTCACCGCGCGCAGCTGCGGCGCCATGTAGGCGCAGTTGATCCACGTGACATCGTCGGGCAGCTCGAAGAGGTGACGCTGGGAGGGCAGGCTCATGGGCGCGAGAGCATAGCGTGCCCGGCGCCTAGGGGAGCCGCTCCTCCTGCGCCGCCTCGTCCACGCGCCGCACGGCCTCGAGCGGCAGCTCCACCGTGAAGGTCGAGCCCCGGCCCTCCTCGCTCTCCACGAGGATGGTGCCCCCCAGCGCCTGGACGATCCGCTGGGTGATGTGGAGCCCCAGGCCCAACCCGCCGTAGTGCCTGTCCGACACCGCGCGCTCGAACTTGCCGAAGATGCGGGCGCGGTGCTCCGGGGCAATCCCAATCCCCTCGTCGCACACCCGCAGCCGCGCCACGCCGCCCTCCCCCCACACGCGCAACGCGATGGGCCGGCCCTTGCCATACTTGAGGGCGTTGGTGAGCAGGTTCGTCACCACCTGCTCCAGCCGCACCCGGTCCCACCGGCCCACCACGGGCGAGCCGTCCAGCAGCTCCACCCGGCAGCCGGCGCGCGTGGCCTCGGCGGCGAACTGCTCGACGACGTCGCGCGTGAGGGCCACCAGGTCCACCCACTCCAGGTGCAGCGGTAGCCGCCCCTGCGCCAGCCGCGAGACGTCCAGCAGGTCATTCACCAGCCCCGCCAGCTTGCGCACCTGGGCCTCGCCCCCCTCCACCGCGCGCAGCACGCGCTCGGGCTCCACGGGCTGCCCCGGCCGCGACTCCACCACCCGCCGCAGCCCCTGGAGCAGCAGCCGCAGCGGCGTGAGCGGCGTCTTCAGCTCGTGCGAGGCCACCGCGAGGAACTCGTCACGCAGGCGCACCGCCCGCTGCGACTCCAGGAAGAGCTGCGCGCTCTCCAGCGTGGCCGCCACCCGGAGCGCCAGCTCCTGCGCCATGGCGAGGTCCTCCGGGCCATGGCGCCGCTGCGGCGCGCGGGAGCCCAGCGTGAGCAGGCCCACGCCCCGCTCGCGCGAGCGCAGCGGCACCACCATCACCGAGCACGCCAACCAGTCCTCCAGGTGCTCCGGGGGCGTGGCGCCCGCCGTCAGGTGCCGCCACGTCTCCGCGCCGAAGTCCGGGAAGAGCAGCGGCTCGCCCGAGTGCACCGCGTCCAGCAGCGGGCCACCCGTGTCGTGCGGCGAGGGCAGGGGCCACACCCGCCCCAGCCACGCCTCCTGCTCCTCGTCCCGGTGGGCCGCGGCCGCCCGGCGCAGGTGCCCCTCGGGCTCCACCAGGTCGATGATGCACCAGGAGGCCACCGACACGCTCGCCAGGCACGCCACGTGCTGGAGCGTGGCGTCCGAGAGCTCCAGCGACTGGCCCAGGATGCGGCTGGCCGTGGCGAGGAAGCGCAGCGCCCCCTCGGCGCGCTTGAGGTCCGACAGGTCCAACACGAAGGAGAGGACGCGGTCCTGCTCCTCCACCCGCGCCGAGCCCGTCAGCACCGGGACGCGGCTGCCATCCGCGCGCACCAGCTCCAGCTCGAAGGCGGTGGACACGCCGCGCGTCCACAGCTCGCGCAGGGCCCGGCCCCCGGCCTCGCTCTTCTCCGGCGGTCCCAGCTGCCGCCAGTGCAGGCGCCGCTGCGCCACCTCCTCGCGGTGGTGGCCGACGATGGAGAGGAAGGCATCATTGGCCTCGAGGATGAGGCCCTCGTCGTTGGAGAAGGACAGCCCCATCATGTCGGACTCCATGATGCGGCGGAACACCGCCTCCCCCTCGCGCAGGGCCCGCTCCGTGCGCAGGCGCGCGGTGATGTCCTCGATGATGGCCACGGCGGCCGCCACCCGGCCCTCGGCGTCCTTCACCGGCCCGGCGCTCAACTCGATGGTGGCGCGGCTGCCGTCTTCGCACTGGATGTCCGCCACCTCGCCTCGCACCACCTCCCCGGTGGTGAGGGCGCGCACCAGGGGCCACTCGTGGGGGAGATAGGGCCGCCCGTCCGGGTGGAACCCGGGGACGGCCGTGTACTCCTCCGGGCGCCACGCGGAGGGCACCGCGGGCCTCCGGCCGATGCGCGCCGCCTGCTCATTGGCCATCAGCATCCGGCCGCTCGGGGCCTCGACGAGGAGGACACCCTGGGGCATCTGCTGGAGCACGGCCTGGAGGCGGCGGTGCTCCTGCTCCAGCTCCCGGCGGCTCGCCTCGGCCTCGGCCCGCGCGCGCTCGGCCTCCTCGCGCAGCTCGCGCTCGCGCGCGTACAGGCGGGCGTGCTCCAGGGCCTGCGCGCAGTGCCGGGCCACCAGGCAGGCGAAGTCCTTGTCCTCCCGCGCGAAGCCCTGCTCGCGCGCGAAGCCGAGCGTCAGCACCCCCAGCACCCGCCCCGCGAGCTCCAACGGCAGGAAGGCCCAGGCCCGCTGGCGGCCCAGCGGCACGTCCTTCATGAAGGGGTAGCGCCGCCGCAGCGCCTCCAGCGACTCCACCCACACCGGCTCGGCCTCCCGCGCCGCCTCGGCGATGGGGACGGGCAGGTCCACCGGAAAGCTCCGCCAGGGCTCGGAGTCCACCTCGGGCATCCCCGCCGCCTCGACGAGCCGGAGCACCCCCGGCTCCCCCAGGAGGAAGACGCAGCACTCGGCGGCGCCCAGCGCTGGCCCGGCCTGCAGGACGATGACGCTGGCCACCTGGGCCGGCGTGAGCGCCTGCGCCAGCCCACTCGTCACCCGCTGGAGCCGCAGGAGTCGCTCCACCGACTGTCCCGCCAGTTGCGGCTGCGTCTCGATGACCATGGGAACCCCGACAAGGAGTGTTCCCACGAGGTGGCCCAAATGCACCCCGCGCCCCGGGTCCTCCTACCCAGGAGCGGGACACGGGCACAGGGATGCACGCCCGTGAGGCGAGGAAGCGAGCGGCCCTACAGGCGGGAGGCCGAGGCGTACCCGACGAAGAGCTCGCTGGAGAGGCGGGCGTCCTCTCCGCCCTCGGCCCGGCGGAGGTAGTCGTTGAGCACGCGCCCGCCCTTGTCCCGGTGCTGCGCGGCGAAGCGCAGGTTCATCCGCGAGCGCTTCACCCCGCCGCCGCCGCGGTGCACGAAGACGACGGTGCCGTCGCGCCCCACGGCCTCGATGACGCCCACGTGCGTCAGCCCGTCGTTGCGCAGGCCGTCGCGGTTGCGGTCGTACGTCTCGCGGAAGAAGAGGACATCTCCGGGGCTCGGGTTGCGCGGGTGCAGGGCCCCCGCGCGCTGGGCGCGCCGGTAGATGGCGCTCACCGCGTTCTCCCCGGGCAGCGTGCCGTGCGACAGCAATTCGATGCCCACCGTGTGGTAGGCCAGCCGCACCAGCCCGGAGCAATCATCGGGCACCTTGCCCTGGCCTTGCGCCGCCAGGGGACGGCCCACGAGGGTGCCCACGCGGCGCGCCACGCGGTGTCCCCGGGTGAGCTTGACGGGAGGCCGCTTCTTCTTCGCCGCGGTGGCCTTCGCGATGGCCTTCGTGCCGCGAGAGCGTTGGACCTTGCCGGTGGAGCCCGTGGACTTCTTCGCCTTCATCACGGGCTTCACCGCCGCGCGAGGGGCGGCCACGGCGGGAGCCGTGCCGAGCACCCCGAGCACCAATGGGAGCAGGAGATTGCGAAGCATCATGCGTGCGGACGAGCGTACCGCCCCACGCATTCACCGGGGATGGGCCGCACCCGCGCCCACATGCGTCCGCCTGTTGAGCAGGCTACTTCTCGCGCCTCCGCGGGAGCGCAGGCGAGGAAAGACAGACTTGCCCGCCAGCCTCGCTCCCTCGGGAGAACGCCTCTCACCCGACCGGCCACAACGACTACTCGCGCGAGCGGCCGAACCACCTGCCTCCGCTCAGCCGCGACTCCACCACGTCCACCCGGTCCGCCATCAGCAGCAGCAGCACGTGCCGCACCCGGTGCTCGGGGATGTCATAGGCCACCCGGCGCAGCAGGCCACTGAGCCCCTTGGGCGGTGCCGCCGTGCCGAACGTGGGCGTCAGTTCGTCCAGTTCCACCCGCTTGAGCACCGGGAAGCCCGGCGGCGGCTGGCGCTCCGGCTCCTTCCAGTGCGCGCCCGTGCGCACCTTCGGCTTCTGGTGCATCGGCACGCCGGGCCGGTCTCTCGGGTCTCCGTCCACGCCCCACCCGGGGATTTTCGTGTGCTCCTGGTCCGCCATTCCGTGCCTCCTCTCACGCATGCCCGTGCGGCAGCAGCACGCACTTGATGCACCCATCCAGCTTCTTCTCGAAGAGCTCGTAGGCCCGCGCCACCTCGCCCAGCGGGAAGCGGTGGGTGATGATGCCCCTGGCGTCGATGCGCCCCGCGCGGATGTGCTCCAGCAGGTGCGGCATGTAGCGCTTCACGTTGCACTGGTTCATCCGCATCGTGAGGCCCTTGTTCATCGCCGTCCCAATGGGCACCAGGTTCCACGGCGGCCCGTACACCCCGACGACGGAGATGGTGCCGCCCTTGCGCGCCGCCTGAATGGCCCAGTTGAGCGCCGTGGGCGAGCCCGCCTCCAGCTTCAGCGTCACCCCCAGCACGCTGTGCAGCTTGGAGCCCTCGGCCTCCATGCCCACCGCGTCGATGCACACGTCCGGCCCGCGCCCGTCCGTCATCTCCTTCAGGGTGGGGACGATGTCCTCCTCCTTGAAGTTGAGCGTCTCCACCCGGGCGTACTTGCGCGCGAACTCCAGCCGGTAGGGGATGTGGTCCACCGCGATGACGCGCTCGGCGCCGAGCAGCCACGCGGACTTCATCGCGAACAGGCCCACCGGGCCGCAGCCGAACACCACCACCGTGTCCCCGGCCTGGATGTTGCCCATCTCCGCGCCCTGGTAGCCGGTGGGCAGGATGTCGGTGAGGAAGAGGACCTCCTCGTCCTCCATGTCGTCCGGAATCCTCATCGGCCCCACGTCCGCGAAGGGCACGCGCACGTACTGGGCCTGGCCGCCCTCGTAGCCGCCCGTGGTGTGCGAATACCCGTACACGCCCGCGGCCAAATCGCTGTTGGGGTTGGTGTTCTCGCAGTTGGCCGTCAGCCCGCGCTTGCAATAGAAGCAGCTGCCGCACGAGATGTTGAAGGGCACCGCCACCCGATCCCCCGGCTGGAGCGAGCGCACCGAGGAGCCCACCTCCTCCACCACGCCGACGAACTCGTGGCCGAAGGTGCAGCCCACCCGCGTGTCCGACACCAGCCCGTGCAGCAGGTGCAGGTCCGAGCCGCAGATGGCCGAGCGCGTCACCCGCACAATCGCGTCATTGGGGTGCTCGATGACCGGATCCGGCTTCTGCCCCACCTTCACGCGGTAGGGCCCCTCGTACACCATGGCTTGCATGTCGCCCGCTCCCCTCTCCTGTCACGCCGCCCGCCCGGGGCGGGTGTGCTGGACGCCCTCAGTCGCCCCGTCAAGCTAGGCACACGGGCGAGGCGGGCGAGTCCTCGGGGCCTCCAGCCCGGCAGCCCGTTCCGGCCCAGCGGCGGCCGCGAGAGGGCCCCTCCGCTCGGCTGCTCCCCTCGGCCTTCCCGAAACCGGACGGTCCTCCAGCGCGCGGGCGGGAGGGACGCGTCGACCGGGGGACAATGCAGGGGCCGCTGGCGCTGTTCGCACTCAGGGGCCCGGGCGTAGACTCGACACCTTCCCGCGAGGAGCCACGCCATGCTGCCCTACTTCCCCTTCTCGCAAGACACCTTCGCGCTGACGCTGGGCGTGCGCGCGCTGCGGCCCGACGAGTCTCTCATCGAGGTGGACGCGCCGCACTACCGGGACGAGCTCGCGCTCAAGGCGGCCCTGCTCGCCGACAACCCCCGCGCCCGCTTCCAGGCCGCGCCCGGCACGGAGCCGCTCCAGTGGGAGACGGTGACGGAGGTGCTCCCCCTCCTGGCGCGCCAGCACCCCCAGCACTTCTCCCTCGAGGTGGAGGGCGAGCGCTGGCGCTGGCGCAACCACCTGCTCGGCACCGAGACGCGCTTCACCCCGGGCGAGGCGGACAGCCTGCCCCGGGCCCCGCTCGACTGGCTCGGCTTGCAGGTGCAGGAGGACCTGCTGGTGCTGGACGGGACGCGCGAGGATCTGCCGCTGGTGGCCGGGCAGCTGTGCTTCCCCTCCATGTGGAGCCTCGACGAGAAGCTGGGGCGCTCGCTGATGGAGGTGCATGCGCCGGTGCCGGGGCTCAACGCGCAGCTCGGCGCCGCCACCCAGCGGCTGATGCAGGGGCTCAAGGCCGGGCGCTCCGTCACCCGCTGCAACTGGGCCATCAGCGTCACGGACCGGTTGGACCTGGCGCCCTGGACGCTGCGCGAGTGGGTGCATCTCTTCGAGGGCATCACCGCGCGCGACGCGGGCGAGCGGTGCTTCCTGCGGCTGGAGCGGCAGACCCTCACGCTGCTGCCGCGCACGGGCGGCATCCTCTTCACCATCCACACCTACCGCGCCCCCGTGGCCGGCGAAGTCGTGGACCCCGAGCGCCGCCGCCGCCTCGCCAACGTGCTGCGCACCGTCCCGCCGGCCGTGAGCGACTACAAGCGGCTCACGCCCCTGCTGGCGCCCCTGCTGGCGTACCTGGAGGCAGACACCGTGCCCCAGGCCGCCAACTCCTGAGCGCGAGCATGCGCCGCGTCGCCGCGTTCGTCGGCTCCCTCGTGGCGAGCGGATGCGCAGACGGGAGGCCCCACCGGGCCCGCGCGCGTGCGGGACTGCTTCCGCTCCGCGCTCACCGAGTCCGTGGCTCGTGGCGCTCGCGGCGCAGAAGCACGGCCTTGCCTTCCTAGAGAATCGTTGCGCACGGGCCCTCGCCCCGCTGCATCGCGAAGGCAAGCGAGCGAGAGATGGCGCCTCCTGTCGGGAGCCCTGGTCTCCTGAGTGAACCATCCCCACCCTGTCCGGCAGGGACACGTTCACGGAGGGCCACACATGGAACGGACCGAGGTGCTGGCAGCGGCGGGACTGGGCGTGGTCGCGGGGATGCGCTCCCTCAGTGCTCCCGCCTTCCTGAGTCAGCGGCTCTCGCGAGACACCGGAGTCGTCGGAGGACGCCTCGACCGAGCACTGTCGTCCAAGGCGGGCGCGTGGACGCTCGCGGTGCTGGCCCTCGGCGAGCTCGTGGCCGACAAGCTGCCACGAACTCCCGCGCGCATCGCGCCCCCCGCGCTGGCGATACGGCTGCTCTCCGGCGCCGTCGTGGGCGCGGAGGTGGCCCGGCGGGGCAAGCGCCCCGTGCTCGGCCCGGCGCTGATCGGCGCGGCCGGCGCGCTGGTCTCCTCCTTCGCGTTCTACGCGCTGCGCCAGTTCACCACGCAGCGGCTCCGCGTTCCCAATGTCGTCGCGGGCCTGCTGGAAGACGCGCTCACCGCGACGTTCGGCGTCCAACTGGTGGCGGCGCTGAAGTGAAGTCCCGAGCGAGGTCTTTCCGCTCCGTCCGATGAGGCCCGAGGGCTCAGGGGGTGCGCTCGGCCTGTGCCCCACCGCCTCCCAACCAGAGCGCGCCCAGCCCGAGCGGCACCGCGTCGAAGGGCTCGGCGCGCACCACGTCCCCGTCGCGGTGCGTCGCGGTGAGAAGCCAGCCAGAGGCCTCGCGCCGGAACACCTCCAGCGTGCGGGCGCGCGGCTCCACGAGCCAGGCGTGCGCCACGCCCTCGCGGTGGTAGATGGGCAGCTTGCGCGTCCGGTCGATGCCGCGGGTGGAGGGCGAGAGCACCTCGCTCACCCAGTCCGGCGCGAGCGTCATGAAGGGCTCGTC
>NZ_DASVSO010000811.1:0-16791 GCF_036388035.1 Archangium sp. | reverse complement strand
GGTGGCGGTGCGGCGGTGGCGGGTGCTCGCCTTCACCTGTCTCGGGGGCCTGGGCGTCGCGCTGGGCCTCGGGGCCCTGGACTGGGCGACGTGGGGCAAGCCCTTCCACTCCTTCTTCGCCTACGTGGACTTCAACGTCCTCTCCGGGCAGGCCGCGAGGCAGTTCGGCGCCTCACCCCCCCGCTTCTACCTGCTGCCCTTCCTCGAGGGCGTGCCCCTCTGGGCCTGGGGCGCGGTACCGCTGGGCCTGCTCGCCCTGCGCCGGCGCGTCGCCGTGTCGCTGCCGCTCTTCTGCGCGGTGGTGTACCTCGCCGCCCTCACCGCCACCGCCCACAAGGAGGAGCGCTTCCTCTACCCGGGACTGGTACTGGGAGTGCTGGCCGCGGCGCCACTCGTGGCCGCCTTCGTGCTGGAAAGAGGGGACGCCCGCCTGCGGTGGGGGCTGGGGGCGCTGACCCTGGCCGCCACGCTGCTGTCCGGGCGCTACTACCCGCCGGAGGACGTGAAGGGGGACCAGTTCCGCGCCATCGTCTCGGCCACCCGGGACGACGGCGCCCGCGGGCTGCTCATCGTCAACGAGGGCCTGTGGGGCTCGGGGGGCTTCTTCTACATCGGCAAGAACATCCCCTGGGGCACCTGCGACAACCCCGGAGATGCCTTCTTCCAGGGGGCCATGCGGGACGCCCGCTTCAACCGCGCCGTCACCTTCGAGGGCCGGGCCCTCGCCGAGCTCCAGGCGTCCGGCTTCCGGATTGTCGAGCAGGTGGGCCGCGAGACGGTGCTGGCGCGCGACTGAGGCAAAAAAAAGAAGGAGCCGAGCACCCCTTTTCAGGGAGGCTCGGCTCCTTCACAAGAACGGCCGGGACACACGCGGAGGTGCGCTACCGTTGCTTCCTTCCGGACCTGGCGGGGTTCACGTCCCCACGTTGTCCCGACCACAAGCTCTTCAAATCAAGTAACAACTACGGAGAGGGTGGGATTCGAACCCACGATACCCTTTCAGATATACACGCGTTCCAGGCGTGCGCCTTCAACCGCTCGGCCACCTCTCCATGAGACACTCTGCGGAGAGCGTAGGATTCGAACCTACGATACCGTTCCCGGTATGCCTGATTTCGAGTCAGGTGCCTTCGACCACTCGGCCAGCTCTCCAGTATTCACTTTTCGCGTTTCTTCTCGCGCAGCCGCTCGAAGAAGTCCTTCAGCATCTGGCGGCTCTCGTCCGCCAACACCCCACTCATGACGAGGAGCCGGTGGTTGTGCCGGGGCTCCTCCGCGAGGTTGTAGAGCGAGCCGACAGCTCCAGCTTTCGGATCCATCGTTCCGAAGACCAGACGGGTGACTCGAGACTGGACCAGCGCTCCAGCGCACATCGCGCACGGCTCCAGCGTCACATACAGGGTGACACCCGTGAGTCGCCATGCGCCCAGTGCTTTGGCCGCTGCGTCCAGCGCGAAGATCTCCGCGTGGGCCAGGGGATTCCGGTCGATCTCCCGTCGATTGAAGCCGCTCCCGATGACCTTGCCATCGTGTACGGCCACAGCTCCGACAGGAACTTCCCCGAGTCCAGCAGCCTCCCGCGCGAGCGCCAGGGCCTGCTGCATGAAGACTTCGTCCAGACTCATGGGGATTGGAGGAGGGGGAAAGGATGGCGCTCCCTGGAGGATTCGAACCTCCGGCCTTCGGATTCGTAGTCCGACGCTCTATCCAGCTGAGCTAAGGGAGCTGACCGTTACCTTTGCGCCGCTTCTACCACAACCGCTGCCTCTGTACCACAACCACTTTCGCGCTACCACAACCAAGATGAGTGGCGGAGAGAGAGGGATTCGAACCCTCGATACCCTTTCGAGTATGCAGGTTTAGCAAACCTGTGCCTTCAGCCTCTCGGCCATCTCTCCACTGCCATTCCTGTCAAAGATCCACGTACGACCAGCACAAAAAACGGAGGAGGTAGGATTCGAACCTACGGGAGGCTTTCGCCACCTGCGGTTTTCAAGACCGCTGCCTTCAGCCGCTCGGCCACTCCTCCACTGCTTGGAGCCGCGCGGGCCACCGAACTGCGTGGGCCGCCCTTCTACATCATCCGGAGCCCATTGCAACAACGTTGTGGGGCTCCGGATCCTGACAGCGGGAAGAGGCCTACAGGGGCCTCAACTCCTTGAGGCCGCCCATGTACGGCACCAACGCCTCCGGGATGACGACGCTTCCGTCCTCGCGCTGGTAGTTCTCGAGGATGGCGATGGTCGTCCGCCCCACGGCCAGGCCGCTGCCGTTGAGCGTGTGGAGGAGCTGGGGCTTGTCCCCCTTCTGGGCCCGGAAGCGGATTTTGGCCCGTCGGGCCTGGAAGTCGCCGCAGTCCGAGCAGGAGGAGATCTCGCGGTAGGAGCCCTGACCAGGCAGCCAGACCTCGATGTCGTACGTCTTCCGGGAGGCGAAGCCCATGTCCCCGGTGCACAGCAGCATCACCCGGTGGTGCAGCCCCAGGCGCCGGAGGATGTCGCAGGCGTCGTCCGTCATCTTCTCCAGCTCGTCCAGGCTGCTGTCCGGGTGGGAGAACTTCACCATCTCCACCTTGTGGAACTGGTGCTGGCGGATGAGGCCGCGCGTGTCCTTGCCGGCCGAGCCCGCCTCGGCGCGGAAGCAGGGGCTGAAGGCGCAGTACTTCACCGGGAGCTGCTCGCCGTCGAGGATCTCATCCGAGTGGTAGTTGGTGACGGGCACCTCGGAGGTGGGGATGAGGAAGCGCTCGGGCTCTCCCACCGTCTTGAAGGCGTCCTCCTCGAACTTGGGCAGCTGGCCGGTGCCCATCATCGTCTCGCGCAGCACGAGGTAGGGCGGCAGCATCTCGACGTACCCCTTCTGGGTGTGCACGTCGATCATGAAGCTCACCAGGGCCCGCTCCAGCCGGGCGAGCGCTCCCTTGTAGAAGGCGAACCGGGAGCCGGACACCTTCGCGGCGCGCTCGAAGTCCAGCATCCCCAGCTTCTCGCCCAGCTCGAAGTGCTGCTTGGGCGTGAAGGGGAGGTTGGGCTTGTCGCCCCAGACGCGCACCTGGACGTTGTCGTCGGCGCTGGTGCCGGTGGGCACGGACTCGTGGGGGACGTTGGGGATGAGCAGCAGGATGCGGCTGAGCTCCTCCTCCACTTCCTTGAGGCGCGCCTCCTTCTCCTTGATGGACTGGGAGACGGAGCGCATCTCGCCGCGCAGCGACTCGAGCGCCGCGGGGTCCTCCTTGGCCTTGCGCTTCATCTCCTCGTTGGCGGTGTTGCGGCGCGCGGAGAGTGACTCCATCGCCACATACAGGTCGCGCCGTTCCGACACGAGGTTCTTGAAGGGGCCGAGGTCCAGGCTGCCGCCCCGGGACTGAAGCCGGGCGACCACCGCATCGAAGTTCTGCGCGACGTTCTTGAGATCCAACATGGCGGGGCGGGTTCTAGTCACCCCGCGCGGGCCCGGCAAGGCATGTCGCACCCGGGCGCCCGGAAACGGACGCCCGGGTGGGGGCGAGTGGCTACTCCAGGAAGCTGATCTCGTCCTCGATTTCCTTGCGGTCCGCCGCCTCGGGCTTGCGCGAGAGGTACTCCTGGAAGGCCTTGACCGCGTCCTTCTTCTTGCCCTTCTCCTTATAGGCGTAGCCCAGGTGGTACCAGGCATCGGCCTCTTCCGGCTTGGCCACGGTGGCCTTCACGTACCAGTCGATGGACTTGGCGTGCTGGTTCATCTCGCTGTAGCAGCGCGCCATCTTGTAGAAGACGACGGTGAGGCCCGGGTCCGCCTTGAGCGACTGCTCGTAGAAGCGGATGGCGTCGCGCCAGCGCATGGCGGAGAAGTGCGCGTCGCCGATGGCGGCGAGCGCCCGGGTGCGCTTGGGGTCCACCTTGAGCGTGGCCTGGAAGGCCTTGATGGCGTCGTCGAGCGCGTTGGACTCCAGGTAGGCCTGACCCAGGGACTCGTGCGCATCGGCCAGCTGCGGATCCAGCGCCACGGCCTGCTTCCACTGATCGATGGCGTCCCCCGGCTGCTTGGCCTCGCGGAAGAGGATTCCGTAGGCGTAGCGGTAGTCGGCCCGCTTGGGCGCGCGATCCACGGCGCCCTTCATGCTCTCGAGCGCCTGGGTGTACTCGCCGCGCTTGGCCCGCAGCATGGCCATCTGGAAGTTGGCCTCGAAGTTGGACGGCTCGCTCTTGAGCGCCAGCAGCAGGTTGGCCTCGGCGTCCTTGATGTTGCCCTTGGCGAGCTGCACCGTGCCCAGGTGGATGGACGGCGTCACCGAGCGCGGATCCTCCTCCTTGGCCTTCTCCAGCTCGGCGATGGCCTCATCCAGCTTGCCCAGGCGATACAGGACGGTGCCGCGCTGCAGCCGGCCACCCTTGAGGTTGGGATCCAGCTCCAGGGCCGTGGCGGCCTCCTGCTGGGCCTTCTCCAGGTCCCCGGCCAGCAGCGCCAGGCGGGACAGGCCCAGGTGGGCGTCGGCGAGGGTGGGATCGAACTCGACGGCGCGAGCGAACTCCTCCTGGGCCGTGGGGATGTTGTCCTCGGCGAGCGCCAGCTCCCCGAGACCCACGCGCACGGCGGCGTTCTGGGGCGCCTTGGAGGCGGCCAGCTCGAACTGCTCACGCGCCTCCTTGTTGCGGCGCAGGCGCACGTAGAAGCGGCCGAGGTAGACGTTGGCCTCGACGAGCTCGGCGTCGGCCTTGATGGCGCGCAGGTAGTGCTCCTCGGCGGTGAGGTTGCTGTCCCGCGCCTCGTCGATGCGGCCGAAGAGGTACTCGATGCGGCCGTTGCCCGGGAAGCGCTTGTTGGCCTCCTCCACCGCCTTCTGCGCGTCCTCCATCTTGCCGGTGACCACCAGGGTGCTGATGAGGCCGTCGGTGTACTCGAGGTTCTGCGGGTCGGCCTTGGCCACCGTCTCGTAGAAGGGCAGGGCGTCGGCGAAGCGGCGCTGGGCGCGCAGCACGCGCGCCAGGTTGGCCTTGATGAGGATGGAGCTGGGATCCTTCTCCATCGCGGCCCTCAGCTCCTGCTCGGCCTCCTTGGGCTTGAAGAGCTGGAAGAGGGCGATGCCCTTGAGGGTGCGGGCGCGGGCCAGCTCCGCGGGGCCCATCTCCGCCTGCGCCTTCTCGTCCAGCGCGCGCTCGGCGGCCTCGAGGCCCTTCTGCGCGTCCTTGCGCAGCAGCACTTCCACCGCCGCCAGCTCCAGCGCGGAGATGATGTGGGTGGCGTCCGCCTTGAGCGCGGCCTCGTAGGACCTGGCCGCCTCGTCCGCCTTGCCTGTCGCCTGGTAGAGGTTGCCCAGGGCGTGGTGGGCCTTCACCGAGTCGGGCTGCTTCTCCAGCACCCGCTTCAGCGTCTCGATGGCCGGGTCGTTCTGCTTCTTGGCCGAGTACGCCTCGGCGAGCAGGAAGGCCAGCTCGGCATCACCCTGGTTGGCCTCGCGGCTCCAGGCATCCTGCGCGAGCGGGAGGGCCGAGTCCGGATCCCGCGCGGTGAGGGCCTTGCCGGCGAGGAACTTGACGTACTCGACGTTCTTCTCGCCCAGCAGCTCGAGGCTCTCACCCGTCTCTTCGGAGCGGCACTGGTTGAGCTCGTTGGGATCCGCGGCCGAGTAGCGACGCTGGAGATAGAAGACGGCCTGGCACCAGAGGGCGCGGACCTCCGGGTACTCGCTGGAGGCCAGCACCTTCTCGCTCAACGACCGGGCCTGCTTGTAGCTCTGGAAGGAGTCCTGCAGCAGCGCCTTCTGCGCGGCCTGCACGTCCGCGGCCTCCGACGAGCCGTCCGAGACCTTGGAGGGGAAGAACTTCTTGAGCCCGAAGACGCCGTAGCGCGTGGCGCCGAAGCCGAGGCCCACACCGAGCACCAGGACGGCCGCCGCGGCGCCGATGACCAGCGGCAGGCGCTTCTTGAGCTTCGCCAGGAGGAGCTCGGCCTTCGAGGTGGTGTCCACCACGGCCACCGCCGCCATGCGGCCACCGTAGAGCTGGTTCAACCGCTCCATGTTGGCCGCGGCGTTGGCGGCGTTGGCGGCGGACTGGCCCGCCTTGGAGGTGGGCTCGCTGCCGGGCACGGCGGGAGCGGCGGGAGCGGCGGGCGTGCCCGGCCCCTCCATCAGCTTCTGGATGGCCGTGGCGAAGACGGGCACCGTGCCGATGGGGGCCCAGGAGTCCGCGTCGGTGGAGACGTCCTCGTTGCCCAGGAGCTGGCCGTCCTCGAGCATCTTGACGACGACGCCCTCGTCGAAGGGCCCGAAGACCTTGCCCGAGCGGCGGCGCACGTGGAAGCGGCGCACGTTGCTCTTGGGCTTGTTGCCGCCGTTGTCCTTGGCGGCGTCGTCGATGAAGCTGAGCATCTCCAGGCCGTCGGCCGTGCCCGCGGCGGGCGGAGGCGGCAGGGGCGCGGAGAGATCGGCCTCGAGGTCATCACCCGCCGGCCGGGTCGGCGAGGTCGGATCGAACTCGAGCGCGTCGGGGATGGAGGCCGTGGCCGCCGCGGAGGGCGGGGGCTCGCCGAAGTCCACGTCCCCGAACTCGGTGGCGACGTTGGGAGGTGCCGTGGGCACGGAGGGCGGAGGCTCGGAGAAGTCGAGGCTCGTCACGTCTCCCGCGGGAGGCGGCAGGGCGAACGGGTCCTCGCTCTGGGGAGCGGCGGCGAACGGGTCCCCGGCCGGAGGCGGCAGGGCGAACGGGTCCTCGGAGGCCGGAGCCGCGGCGTACGGATCCTCGTAGGCCGGAGGCGGCGGCAGGCCGAACGGATCCTCGGAGGCGGGAGCCGCGGCGTACGGGTCCTCATAGGCCGGAGGCGGCGGCAGACCGAACGGATCCTCGGAGGCGGGAGCCGCGGCGTACGGGTCCTCATGGGCCGGAGGCGGCGGCAGGGCGAACGTGTCCACCTCGGCCGTGGTCGCATGGGGAATGGAGAAGTCGGCCGGAGGCGGCAGGGCGATGGCGCTCGCGGAGGGCTCGGCCGCGTACGCGTAGGGCTCCTCGGCGGAGGGCGGAGGCGGCAGGGCGATGGCGTCCGCCGGCGGCGCGGCGTCGTACGGGTTGCCGTAGGCCGGAGGCGGCAGGGCGATGGCGTCCACCTGCGTGGCGTTCTCGTACGGGTTGGCGCCGTAGTCGAAGTTGTCCGCGGCGCCCGTGTAGCCATCGGAGGTGCCGGGCAGCGGCACGGCCTCGCCCGCCATCGGGTAGGCGCTGTCCGCGTACGGGTTGCTCACGCCCGGCAGCGGGATGGCCTCGCCCGTGACAGGCGTGGACGCGCTCACGTTGTACGCGAGGTCCGGTGAGGACTCGGGCGCGCCGTAGCCGTAGTCGCTAGAGGGCGCGCTGGGGCCGGGCAGCGGGATGGCGCCGGACGGGGCCGCGGTCTCGCGGTAGGCCGCGCTCGGCACGGGCAGGGCGACGACGCGCGTGGCCTCGCTCTCCGGGGGCCGCTGGAAGTCATCGTAGCCCGCGTACGGATCCCCGGGCGCGGCGGGGCCGGGCAGCGGAATGGCGGCGGACGAGGGCAGGGGCTCGGGCGCGCGAGCCGGCGCGCTCACCGCATCGCCAGGCTTGATGGGAAAGGTGTTCTGGCAACGGGCGCACTTGAGCTTCGCGCCGCCCGGCGGGATCCGCTTGTCATCGATGTTGTAATTCGTCTGGCAAGACGGGCAGGAGACTTTCATGGGTTTCCTTCAGCGGGGGCCATCGGACGCGAACGGCCGCATAGACCCGCGGCGCGAGCAGGTTATCAGAGCCATTTTCCGGGCGGCAAAGAACGCGACACCCCGCATCGGTCCCATCCTCGGCGGCAGGGCAGGCGAGCGGGGGACCGGTCGCGGGCGGACGGAGTCACGCGCCTGTTGCCCCATGTGGCGGCGAAGGTGGTAGACCCGGGCTTCCCATGGAACCCATCGTCATTCTCGGTGCGGGCCTCGCGGGGCTGTCCGCGGCGCACTTCCTCCAGCGGCCCTGGCGCCTCATCGAGAAGTCCGACCGTGTAGGCGGGCTCATCAAGACCGAGGTTCTCGAGGGGTGCTACTTCGACCCCACCGGGCACTGGCTCCACCTGAGAGACCCGGAGATCAAGGAACTGGTGAACACGCGCTGGCTGCCGGACCAGCTCGTGACCATCCAGCGCCGGGCGGGCATCTTCTCCCGGGGCATCTTCACGCGCTTCCCCTACCAGGTGAACACGCACGGCCTGCCGCCCGAGGTGGTGGCGGAGAACCTCATCGGCTTCGTGGAGGCCCTCTACGGGGAGAAGGGCCGGGAGCTGCGCGAGCGCGAGCCCCGCAACTTCACCGAGTTCATCCTGCGCTACATGGGGGAGGGGTTCGCGAAGAACTTCATGCTCCCCTACAACACGAAGCTGTGGACGGTGGACCCCTCCGAGCTGTCCGCCGCCTGGGTGGGGCGCTTCGTCCCCCGGCCTACCTTGAAGGAGGTGGTGGACGGGGCCCTGGGCGTGGGGAGCGACGCGCTGGGCTACAACGCCTCCTTCCTCTATCCGCGCGAGGGCGGCATCGAGAGCCTCGCCCGCGCCATGCTCGCCCACCTGAAGGGCGGGGAGCTGAACGTCAACACCGAGCCCACCGCCATCGACTGGAAGGCCAGGCGGGTCACGCTGTCGGACGGGCGCACGCTCGGCTACTCGCAGCTCATCTCGTCCATCTCGCTGCCCGGGCTGGTGCGGCTGGTGGCCAGGGGCGGCTCCGGCGTGCCCGACGAGGTGCTGGCCGCCGCCGGTCGCCTGCGCGCCACCACCGTGACGTACGTGTGCGTGGCCGCTCGCGGGAAGAATCGGCAGCCCTGGCATTGGATCTACCTGCCCGAGCCCGAGTTCAAGTCGTACCGCATCGGCTCGCCCTCGGCGGTGTACGCGCCGCTGGCGCCTCCGGACACCGCCACCTTCTCCGTGGAGTACAGCCACCACGGCGAGCTGTCCCTGGCCCAGGCCGAGCAGCACGCGGTGGAGGATCTGGTGCGCTCGCGGATGGTGCACTCGGCGGATGACCTCCTCTTCACCCGGGCGCGGGAGATTCCCCACGCCTACGTCCTCTATGACGACGCCTACGGGCCGGCGAAGACGGAGATCCTCCGCTTCCTGGAGCACGCCGGCATCCTCACCGCAGGGCGCTACGGGCAGTGGGAGTACTCGTCCATGGAGGACGCCATCCTCGCCGGGCGGGCCTGCGCGCGCCGGTTGAACGGCTGACGGAGGGGCGGGGCCCGCGAGAGTTGATCGTCGACGGCGCCCGCGGGGGCGTGCTACGTGACGCGCTCGCCCATGGCTTCGTCCCCGTACCTCTCCATCGTCATCCCCGTCTACAACGAGGCGGTCATCGTCGCCTCCGCCGCGGCGGAGCTCTCCCAGGGGCTCGACGCGCGGGGGTGGGACTACGAGATCATCTTCGCGGAGAACGGCTCGCGCGACGCCACGCCCCAAATCCTCGAGGAGATGTGCGCGAAGAACCCGCGCCTGCGCTGGTTCCACTCGGAGCGGCCCAACTACGGCACGGCGCTCAAGGCCGGCATCGAGAAGGCCCGCGGCACCTACGTCTTCTGCGATGAGATCGACCTGTGCGACCTGACCTTCTATGACTCGGCGCTGCCGGTGCTGGAGAAGGGCGGGGCGGACATGGTGGTGGGCTCGAAGGCCGCCAAGGGCGCGAGCGACCAGCGGCCCCTCATCCGGCGCGTGGCCACGCGGGTGCACACCCGGCTGCTGCGGGTGGCGCTGGGCTTCCAGGGCACGGACACACACGGGCTGAAGGCCTTCCGACGCGAGGCGCTGCGGCCGGTGGTGGAGAAGTGCGTGGTGGACATGGACGTGTTCGCCAGCGAGTTCGTCATCCGCGCCTGGCGCGAGGGGCTGCGGGTGGTGGAAATCCCCATCCAGCTCCACGAGAAGCGCCAGCCCTCCATCCACCTCTTCCGGCGCGTGCCCAACGTGCTGAGGAACGTGGGCAAGCTGGTCTACGTCATCCGCATCCGCGGCACCTGAGAGGAGGCGAGGGTGGCGCGGCGGCTCGCATCCATCTCCGTCGACCTGGACTCGCTGCCGCACTACTGCCGCATCCACGGGCTGCCCGAGTCGCTGCTGGACGCGCGGGCGCGGGGGCTCGTCTACACGCTGGCGGTGCCCCGGCTGCGCGAGCTGCTGGCCTCGGTGGGCGTGCCGGGGACGTTCTTCGCCATTGGCGAGGACGTGGCGGCGGACGCGGGGGCGCGGGCGGCGCTGCGAGCCGCGCACGAGGCGGGCGTGGAGGTGGCGAGCCACAGCTACTCGCACGACTACGCGCTGACGCGGCGCTCGCCCGAGCGCATCCGCGAGGACCTGCGGCGCGCGGACGAGGTGCTGGAGGCGGCCACGGGCGCGAGGCCGGTGGGCTTCCGCGCGCCCGGCTACACGCTCAACGCGGCGCTGTACGCGGCGACGGTGGAGCGCGGCTACCGCTACGGCTCGTCCACGTTTCCCGCGGCCCCGTACTACACGGCGAAGGCGGCGGTGATGGGGGCGCTGGCGCTGCTGCGCCGTCCCTCGCGGGCGGTGCTGGATTCCCCGCGCGTGCTGCTCGCGCCGCGCACGCCGTACCGGCCGGACCCGGCGCAACCGTATCGGCGAGGCACGGGCGCCGTGCTGGAGCTGCCGATGGCGGTGACGCCGGGAGTGCGCTTCCCCTTCATCGGTACCTTCGCCACCACGCTGCCGCTGCCGGCAGTCCGGGCGGCGTACCGCTCGCTCGGGCGGGACACGTTCTTCAACTTCGAGCTGCACGCGGTGGACGTGCTGGGCGCGGAAGACGGCCTCCCCCCGGAGCTGGTGCGCCAGCAGAGGGACCTGCGGGTGCCCGCCGCGCGGAAGCTGGAGCGGCTGAGGACCCTCTTCGGCTGGCTGAAGTCCGATTACGACGTGGTGACGCTGCGGGACGCGGCCGAGCATCTCGCCGTCACGGCGCAGATGGAGTGAGCGGAGGCCTGGCCCCGCTCATTCCGGAATGCGGGGTCGGGCGGCTCTCACTTGTAGACGTCTACAAGTGATGTGGGATGGGGTGCTACATCGCTTGTAGACGTCTACAAGTGAAGCGCGCCGCCGGTCTCATTGACGAATGGACGAGGAGCGCCCGCCAATCTCCTGGAAGCGTTCGTAGGTGCGCAGGAGCTGCGCGGGGGTGTCAAACAAGTCGTAGGGGGGCGTCTGGCAGGAAACGCTCGCCTGTGACTTCTGTCTGAGGCGCTGAGGCATTAGGCGTGGGTTCGACTCAAGGTGGCGGACAACCAACCCTGAGCCGCAGCAGCCGCACCCCTGAAGCGCTCTAGCGCGCCCCAAGTTCGCGCCTCACCGTCCCACCCAGCCCGGGGGGAAGCGGGGGCGTGCAAGCTCGCGCCCAGGGCCTGCACCGTGCCCGAGTATGGGCTGCCCGCTGCATTGGTGCTCACCATGGCCCGAGCTGCGGTTGCCGCACCCTGGGCCCCTGCCGCTCCCCTCGCGTGCGTTCGTGGCTGTCGGGGCGCGCTGTCATACTCCGAACAGCCCCGCCAGGACCCGGTAGGAGGTTCTAGCCCGAATGGAGGGCCCTGCCATGCGTCTCCGAGCGTGCACCGCACTTCTGCTCTTTCTCTCAGCCTGTACGACGACACTGCCCACCCCAAGAGCCCCAGCGGCCCGGGACCCGAGGCTCGCCAACCTCCAGCGAGCGGCAACGCTGCCCTGGACAGACGGGGGGCGTTGCGCCGTCCGCGAAGCTTCCGAGCCCTGGCCCGTGCTGGCGGAGCGGTGCTTTCATGCCCTCGCCCATGACCGGGTCGAGTTTCACGACCCCACAGGACGATGCGCGGTGGCCTCCGCTGGTGCTGCCGTGGGACTCGGTGTCTGTGTCCTGGCGGCCCCGGAGATCATCGTGGGAACGGTGATCGTCGTGGGCGTGGTGGTGGTGGGCTTCGCCATCAAAGAGGCCCTGGATGCGTATGCGCTGGATATGGGCCGCCCCGAGGTGTGGCCCGTGCCTGAAACAGCTCCCGCCCTGCGGAAACCCTCGCCAAAAAAAAGGCCCAAGCCGGAGCCCAAAGGACCGGATTTCCCTCCCGTGGAGCCACCCGAGACCTCGGAGCGAGAGCGCCGCAGGTGCGAGCCCGTCCCGGCGAAGCGCCACCTTGGTGGAAATAAACTGCACGACAAGTGCGCCGACAAAATTCCGAACAACAGTTTCCCCGGCAGGGATGTGTTCGTGAATGGGAAGAACTTCGACGCGCTGCAATTGGCCGCGCGCGCACTTTGGGAAGTCAAGACCGACAACTTCGACACGTACCCGCCCGAACTTCGGAGAATTGTGCTTGAGGACCAGGTGCCGGAGTTGCAGTACGAGCGCGCCCTGGCTCTGGCTTGTGGATTTAACTTCCGGGTCGGCGTGCGCCGCGCCGCGCACAAAGCCGCACTGGAGAGCCTGGATAGAAACCTCGACATCGTCGTGATGGACTGGTGCTGAAATGCCTGCAACGCAAGAAAGTGACATTGGTATTGTCGTCTACGCGCCTGCGTTCGTGAGCGCCGATAGCCGCCCTTTGGCTGTTGTTCATGGAATGGAACGCGCATTCCCTGGCTTGCGCCTGGAGTGGACGATTTCTCGCGAGGGGACGCTGGTCCGGCTACCGCAGCGCGAGGCATGGCTCGCCCAAGGGAGGCCGACCGGCAGGGGGTTTCGGCTCATTTGCAATGGCGACGAGAGCTACCGGGTAACGGTTTCTGGATGGGAAAGCCCGGCGGGGACCTCCCCGGGGGGGCAGGCACAGTTTGAAGTCCATGCAGCCCTGCCGCTCGGCGCAACCGGCATCGCGGCGGCAGTGGAAGTGCTGGAGGCCATAGCGGAGGGTGCTCGCGCATTCTGGGGGCACGCGACGCCATTCAACGCGGGCGTGGAGATTTCGCAGCAGACACGCCATCCAGTGCGCAAGCCGGGAGTTCCGCCACGAGGGCTGCCACCGCTCAAGCTTTCGGAGGACATCCCCTCGCCAGAGATTCCACACTGTCTCGGATGGCTGAGCTATTGGTCGGCTGCTGCCGCACGGGCCATCGGCTTCCCCGACCCGGCCCGCGACGCGGAGCTGCTTTCGCGCTCACGGCGTACCGCGACGGGCGGGTGGGTTGTCCGGCTCACCGATGCGCCGCTCGACCTGGACAACCCCGCGCACCTGGACGCGCTCAAACGGGCCTACGAGCGCTTCCCGGAGATCGGCGGACGCTCGACCCCTTGAGGCTCGGCACGGCTCGCCGTGGCCGTGCTCAGGGCGCCGCCTTCTGGCTCACCGGGAAGGTGACGTTCCCAAGAGTGACGGTGCGCGGGCCGCCTGCCTCCCACAGCTTGAGGGTACAGGGGCAGCCGAGCCGCGCCGATGCCCTCTCGGTGCCTACCACGACGGCACCGGCCCCATTCGCGGGAATGGGCGCCTCCTGCCACCGGGCAAGCGCCACCTCACGGTACTGGCCCACCATGTCCCCGGGCTCGGGCAGTCTGTCGAACGGCGCTCTCACGGTTGGGGCAACCTCCGGAGTCAGGAGGCTAACATGACTCGAGAGCTCCTCCCGTGCCTCCGTCGCGTTGACGGCCCCGCGTGGCGTGGTGCTCGTCCGCACGGCCCTTCGCGAAAACACGCCGGAGTGGCGCTCGCTTGTAGACGTCTACAAGTGGCCGTCCCGTTTCTCGGACGGGGCCTCCCGGACATGGACCCTTTTGACTCGTCCTCAGCTCGTAAGTCTTCGAAATGAGACGTTTCAGCCGTTGGCCCGGCAAGTGCCATGTCTGTGTTCGCCGCAATCAACAGCGGTTTCCCAAGAAAGGCAATGAGGGGGAGACAATGAAGACGATGATGGCGATTGGCGTGGACATGACGCTGGATCAAATCCTGAGCACGATGGACGGGCTCGCCCGGCAGGGCAGCACCGCCGCGCACCAGCTCGGCACGCTCTACAACCACGTGGTGCAGCGGAAGCTGGCGGAGCTGGCCGGCTACAAGAACGCCCAGGACTACTTCAGCAAGAAGCTCAAGGCGCTCTCGCAGGCCACCCTGAGCACGTACGGCGCCGTGGCCCGGAGCTTCACGGAGGAGGTCTGCACGCAGCACGGCGTGTACCACCTGCGCGCGCTCATGCGCTACGTGGAGGCGATCGGCGTCGAGCTGGGCTCGGACCCGGGCTCCCTGGGCATCGACGTGCCGCGGGAGGACGGCACGGTGGTGACGAAGCCCTTCAGCGAGTGCAGCGTGGACGAGGTGGAGCGGGCCACGCGGGCCAAGAAGGCCACGCCCCCGGCGCGGGTTCCCGTGCCGGACCAGGCGCGGCTGCTGTTCTTCGAGGACAGCCTCTTCCGCAACTTCAACGGGGTGGCGCCGGTCCGCTTCACCGCGCACAACCAGGACGGCCAGACGTACCTCAACCTGCAGAACGTGCCCATGTCGCAGGTGGCTCGGCTCATGAAGGCGCTCCAGGAGGGCCTGGAAGCGCAGCCCTCGCTGGCGGCGCGGTAGCGCCCCACCTCCACGTGAAGTGAGGCAACCGGGCGGGGAGGGATGCTGACCCGTGACATGGCCGGTGTCTCCTCTCCGCCCTTCTCATTGCCGCCATGCGGGCGGCTCTTTCCCAAGAGGGGCAGGAATGATGTCAACAGCGACGCGGGCCAGTGTCATCGGCAAGGACGAGGCCGAAGAGCAACTCAGTGACATGGTCGGGGACTTCGACGAGATGCTGCGGAGAAGCGCCGAAGCCCAGAGGCAAATGGGCCTCATGTACAACCATGCCGTGAACAACAAGCTGGCGCAGCAGGCCGGGTACAAGAACGCCTGGGACTACCTCGGCAGGCACGTGAAGGGGCTCACGAAATTGACCCTGGAACGGTATGGCGTGGAGAACCTGCTCTGGAGTGCGGAGGTGACCCTGAAGTACGGATACGACCGCCTGTACGCCCTCGATCATTACATATGGCGGCGAGGGGTGACCGCGCCCAGCGGAGACCCGGGCAGGATGTTGATCCGCGTGCCGCAGTGGGATGGCACGGATGCGATGAAGACCTTCGCGGATTGCAACCTGGAGGAGCTGCGACGGGCCGCGCGGAACAGGAGGTCCAAGCCGAAGCCGCGAGTTCCCGTCACGGATGAAGTCCGCTGGCTGTACTTGGATCACAGCATCCACGAGAGTTACCAGGAGCTGGCCTCGGTTCGCACCGACATGCGCTATGAGGACGGCAAGGTGCTCGTCACCCTGAAGGACGTGCCACTGAGGGCGATGGAGCAGCTCATCAAGGCGATCCGTATGGGCCTGGACGCCCAACCCTTCGTGCTGCGGGATGAGACGAACGGCTCCGCTTGAGCTGAAGCAGTCAGACACACTCAGGAAGGGAGGGGCGCCGACCAGGCATGGCCGGTGTCCCTCCCTTTTTCATGGGTGCACCCGAGGCGGGCGCTTTGAGGCGGCTGCCGCGAACTCGACCCGGCGGACCTCGCCCGGCGAGGAATGTCGTCCCTGGCTGTGCCGCGTTTCGCTTGTAGACGTCTACAAGTGATGTAGGTGTTTGTGCTTCATCGCTTGTAGACGTCTACAAGCGAAGCCCATTCCCGGGCACTTTTCGATAACGCGTCGCCAGGGCGAAGGTTCAGAGAATTCGAGTGGGCGCCTGCCGCTCTTGGACACTTTCCGCGGGTCTGCTGCAGCAGCGCCGCGCGTACGGGACCGGTGGCTCCGGCTACTCGCACCGGTACGACTCCGGGAGGAGGGAGGGAGACCACGGGAACCATCACCACCCTGTCCGGTACGTCGCTCTCCGGGCGAACAGTTCGCTTGTTCTCCACTGAGACACATCTCGCCTTCCAGGGAATCGACAGGGGCGGGAGGGAGGCACACTTTGGAGGGACTCCAGGAGCCTGTCCCGCATGAGCCGGCGCACCTGAGCGCACATGCCTCGCCTGTACCTCCACGCCAAGCTGCTGGTCGCCTTCGTCATCGTCCTCCTGCCGGTGCTGGGCATGCTCGTCGTGGACTTCCTCTCGGACCTGAGAAGGACGCGGGAGAGCCTCCTCGACGTCCAGTTCATGACGGCCCAGGCCGTCGCCATGCAGGCCGCCGAGACGTTCGATGCCGCCATCGGTTTCGCGTGGGCCGTGTCCAAGGATCCGCTGTTGCAGACCCTGGAGCCCCGCCAGTTGGATCCGCACCTGAAGGCGCTGGTCGAGCGCAGCCCCACCTATGACTCCATCGCCGTCTTCGACATCACCGGCGTCAACCGTGGCTGGAGCAACCCCACCACCCCGGACGAGCCCCGGGTCCGGATTGGTGACCGCCCGTACTTCCAGAAGGTGCTCGCCACCAACGCCCCCGTCATCTCCGAGGTCATCGAGCTGCGGCGTCCCATCCGCATGGGGCTGCTCGTCAGCACCCCCCTTCACGCCCCCGACGGGCGGATCATCGGCGTCTTCAACGTGGTCATGCGGACCGACCTGCTGGAGCAGCGGTACGTGGGCTCGCGGCTCCAGCCCGGACAGGCCCTCTTCCTGGCCGACGCGAATGGCAGGCTCGCCTTCCACACCGGCAACCCCGAGCTCTCCCTCGAGCAGAGCAACGCCTTCGCCCGCTTCGAGCCCCTGCGCTCGGCGCTGGTGGGGACGCCTTCGCGGATCGCCCGGTTCACCCATCCCCTCCAGGGGGATGAGCATCTGGGCGCCTTCGTCTCCGTCCCCCACTACCCGTGGGCCGTGGGCGTCACCGTCCCTCGCCACATCGCCATGGCTCCGCTCTACGAGCGGGTGCGCCTGAAGCTCGCGG
>NZ_DASVSO010000810.1:0-11386 GCF_036388035.1 Archangium sp. | reverse complement strand
CACCGTCTTGAAGGGCTCCAGGAGCCGCTTGAGCTTTGAGGCCGAGTCGCCCCACCAGTAGTCATGGTTGCCGCGAACGAAGACCTTGCGGCCCGGGCGCTCGTCAATCCACTGGAGGTCGGCGAGCACCTCGGTGGGGCGCGTGGCCCAGGAGATGTCGCCCACCACCAGCACCACGTCCTCGGGACGCACCTTCTCGTCCCAGGCTCGCTGCAGCGGCAGCGGGTGATCCGTCCACCCGAAGCGGTGCATGTCCTTGTTGCGCGTGGAGGGAAGATGGGTGTCCCCGATGGCGAAGAGGCGCATGCCCTTCTCCTAACCCAGCCCGCCGCCCGCGTCGCCACTGGACTTGGACCTCCTGTCGACCCACTGGCCGCCCGGCCGGGGCCCCTCGGACTTCTTGATCGATTCAAATCAAGTTTTGGGAGGTAGAACCGGGTTCTGAGAAAAACGTGCTTCCCTTGGGGACCGGGAAAGTGCATCTTATGCCCGGCTCTCCCCAGGAGGGGCGGAGCCATGACTTTCCCCCCACCCTCCCCAGGAGTGCTCATGCACCCGTTCCGTAAGCCGCTGGTGGCCGCTGCCGCCGCCGCCCTCTCCCTCGCCGCCTGTGGTCCCCAGGAGCCGACGTCCACCCCCGCTCCCGCCGCCGTCGAGGACTCGCGCACCCCCGCGCAGCGCGAGGCCGAGCGCACCCCGTACGAGCTGGATGCCGCCTTCGCCAAGGCCGGCGCCGACTTCAACGTTCCGGCCAACCTGCTCAAGGCCATCTCCTACGCGGAGACGCGCTTCGAGATGGTGCAGGGCGCCGAGGAGTTCGAGGGGATGCCCGCGGCGTACGGCCTGATGGCCCTGCGCGGTGAGCGCCTCTCCGAGGGCGCGCGCCTGGCCGGCGTGTCCGAGGAGGCGGTGCGCACCCAGCCCGAGGCCAACATCCGGGCCGCCGCGGCGCTGCTGTCCGCGTACGCCACCGAGCTGAACGTGAACCGCGCGGAGCTGGGCGCTTGGGCCCCGGCCGCCGCGAAGTTCAGCGGCATCGACAACACCGAGGCGCAGGCCGAGTACGTCCACAACGCGGTGTACGAGGTGATGCGCAAGGGCGTCGTGGCCCAGACGCCCGCGGGCGACCTGGCCGTCTCCATCATGCCCTCGCAGGTGGAGGCGAAGTTCGCCTCGCCGAGCAAGCGCTCCCTGAGCGCGGACTACGCTCCCGCCATCTGGCGCCCGTCTCCCAACTACAACTCGCGTCCGGCGGGCACGGACGTCTCCATGGTGGTCATCCACACCTGTGAGGGCAGCTACTCGAGCTGCTGGAGCTGGCTGGTCAACTCCGCCTCTGGCGTGAGCGCGCACTACGTCGTCAACGAGAGCGGCTCGGAGATCTCGCAGCTCGTCCTCGAGGCCAACCGCGGCTGGCACGTGGGCGCCAGCTACGACTGCAACCTCAACGGCGGCGTGATGTGCGGCCTGCAGGGCACGTCGGTCAACAACTTCTCGGTGGGCATCGAGCACGGCGGTTTCGCCAGCCAGTCGAGCTTCCCGGCCGGGCAGATCGACGCGTCGGCGAAGCTGACGTGCGACATCACCAAGGGCCAGACGATTGTTCGTGACAGCTACCACATCGTGGCGCACGGCCGGCTGCAGCCGGCGACCCGCACGGATCCGGGCCCGAACTGGCCGTGGTCGAGCTACATCAGCAAGGTGCAGGGCTACTGCGGCACGACGGGCACCAGCATCATCATCGACAGCAACCAGGCCAACAACGACACCTCCAAGGGCTACGTCGAGGTGACGGGCACCAGCTGGGTCTCCTCCTCCAACGTGGGGGGGTACTACGGCTCGGGCTACTACGCCGCCTCCACCGCGGCGGTGTCGGAGCCGGTGACGTTCTACTTCTACCTGCCGGCGGCGGCCACCAAGACCGTCGACGCCTGGTGGACCTCGGCGACCGACCGTTCGACGACGGCGCCCTTCATCGTCTACAACGCCGCGGGCACCAAGCTGGCCACGGTGAACGTGAACCAGCAGATCAACGGCGGCCGGTGGAACACGCTGGGCACCTACAGCTTCTCCGCGGGCTGGAACAAGGTGCAGCTGAGCCGCTGGACCACGGCGGGCTACCAGGTCATCGCCGACGCCATCCAGGTGCGGTAATAGACGTGGCGTGATGACTCGGGACTTCGCGAAACAGGCGTGGCGGGGTGGGGCGCGGCGGTTGGCCGTGCTCGCCCTGCTCGGGGTCGGATGCAAGGCGGGCACGTGTGGCCGAGCCGCATCCGGCTCCGGGCCCCTCACCGAGCAAGAGCGGCGAGGGATGCCCGGAGTGATTGCCTTCGTCTCGGAGCGGGCGCCCCAGAAGGATGTCTGGCTGGTGCGGCCGACGGGCGAGGAGTCGCAGCTCACCCGAGGTCCCGAGGATGAGTACCCGATGGCGCCCTCTCCGGATGGCGCCGCGGTGATGGTGGTGGCGGCGGCCGAGGTGGGCGGGGTGCATGTGGAGCAGATCCGGCTGGCGCCGGTGGGGGGTGGCGAGGTGGTGATGCTGTCGGAGCCCCGGGGGCGCGCGCGCAACCCGAGCTGGGCCCCGGACGGCAGCTGGTTCGTGGCCGAGTCGGACGCGCAGGGCTTCAGCGACGTGGTGCGGCAGGAGTCGCGCCCGGGCGCCGAGGTGGTGCGGCTGGCGGCGGCGCGCGAGGGGAACTTCGAGCCGAGCGTGTCTCCGGACGGGACGCAGGTGGCGTTCGTGTCCAGCCGCGAGGGCGATCCGGAAATCTACGTGATGAAGGCGGATGGCTCGGACGTGCGCCGGCTGACGGCCTTCCACAAGGAGGACATGGCGCCGCGCTGGAGCCCGGACGGCAAGTGGCTCTCCTTCCTGAGTGACCGGGAGGGGCGCACGCGGGTGTTCCTGGTGAAGCCCGACGGCACGGCGCTGCGGGTGGTGTCGGGGAGCGCGACGTCGGGTGAGGAGCGGGAGCCGGCGTGGAGCCCGGATGGGCAGAAGCTGGCCTTCGTGGCGCGTGGGAAGGAAGGCGGCAACGCGCGCATCTGGGTGGCGAGCGTCGCGGGCGGCGAGCCGGTGGCGCTGACGGATGGGAAGAGCGTGGATGACCAGCCGGCGTGGAGCCCGGATGGGAAGTACCTGGTGTTCCCCTCGGACCGCACGGGAGACGTGGAGCTGTTCCTGATGCGGGCGGACGGGAGCGGGCAGGCGCAGTTGACGAAGTCCAAGGGCGCGGACTGGCTGCCGCGCTGGTTCGTCCCCAAGACGCCGCTCCCTGCGGCGACGGGGCAGACCCAGGGCACCTGACCCCACTCGGGGCGGCCTCCTGTCCTCACAGGTTCCCCTACCGGACAGAACCCCCGGGTATCGAGTGCTCTGGCGCTCCCCGGGTCGAGCCCTGTCGTTCATCCGCGACACGCTTCCAGCTCATGTGACCTGACACGTCAGGCGCCTCGGCTATACTGGGCGCGTTGACGGACGCACGGGTGGGCGCGATCGTATCACTTTCCAGGTGGGCTCCCAGTGTCAGAGGGGACAGGTAGGGTAGCGCCAAGGTGGAGGACGGCACGGGCGGCTGACGCGGTGCCCGAGGGAGGCGGCGGGATGAGGGACAAGGCGGACATCCGACGGGATTTCCTGGCACTGGCCGAGGTGGAACCGGGGCGAGCCCAGGAGCGTGGTCGCCTCCTCGAGGCCCTCCTCCATGACCTGCTGGCGTATGAGGCCCTCTCGCCGCAACGCAGGCAGAAGCCCGTGGGGGAGGAGGTCGACCTCACCTTCACCGATGGTCACCGGCACTTCTTGGTGGAGGTGAAGTGGGCCAAGAAGCTCTCGGCGTCGGACGTATTCGCCTTCCGGGGCAAGCTTGAAGGCAAGCTGTCGGGGACGTTGGGGGTCTTCGTCTTCGTCGGGGGGCAGTTCAGCGCGAGTGCCCTCAGTGCCATGTCCTGGGGCAGGCAAATCAACACCGTGCTGTTCGACGGTACGGATTTGGAGTTCGCGTTGTCGCCTGAGCACTCCTTCAAGCAGGTTCTCGACGTGAAGCTCCGTCGAGCCGCCAGCCTGGGAGACGTCTATTTCGCGTACCGGTCCTTCCTGAATGAAGGAGAGAGGTGAGTCATGCAGAACCCTTCTTCCCTGCCCGAGGTACCGAAGGTGGGATTCCTCGTGGGAGATGACCTGGACAAGCTGCTCGTGGAGACGTTGGGGCGCAAGGTGGTGGAGCAGTCGGGAGGGTTGCCGCAGCCACGGTTCTCGACCATCCGTGTGTATGGCTCTCCACAGGTTCGTTACATCTACCCTGAGATAGCCACCTTGGTGGAGAGAGGGTGCCGCAGGGTCATCGTCGTCTTCGATACGGAGACAATCGAGGGGGAGCCGGCCACCCTGTTGCGCGAACTCCAGAAGGGGCTCGTCGAGTGGGGGCTGTTGGAGCGGGTCGACCTGATGCCTGTCACTCCCTCCACCGCAGGCTGGATTCTCGCTGACCGTGAGGCCGTGGAACAGGTCGCGGGGGCTCCCCTACTGGAAGAATGCCTGCCACGAGGAGCAGGGCCCAGGGAGGAACTGGAGGCATGGCTCGGTGGCGAGAAACACCACCTGCAGGAGAAGCTGGGCGAAGTGGTGACGCGGCTCAGTCCCGAGCGGATCCGCGCGAGGAACACGGACGGCAGCTTCGCCAGGTTCGAGGAATGTCTTCTGGCCGCAATCCGTCTCCAGGTGGAGCGGGGACTCGCTGAGGGGCCCTCGGTGTCGTGACTCAATCCCAGGCGGTCAGCCATTGCCGCGCTGCTCGGCCAACCGCTGGAAGCGCTCCATGAAGCGCCGGTCAATGAGGTCCTTCAGCCGCCACATGGCGCGGCCGTGGAAGGCCAGTCCCTTCCACGCGCCCACCGCCGTCCCGTCTCCCGCGTTGAGCAGCGAGAGGAAGCCCGACTGGGCCCGGTAGGGCCTCGGCGTGCCCGAGCCCGTGAGGAGGGCGCGCAGGTTGTCTCGCAGCACCGGCCCCTGTCTCACCGCGTACACGCCGGCCTTCGGCACGTGCTGCCCGCTGATGAAGCCCGCGCAGTCCCCCGAGGCGAAGAGGCCCGGGTGCGAGGGGCTCTCCAGCGTGTCCCGCACCGCGAGGTAGCCCTGGGCGTCCACGGCCGCGCCACTCGCCGCGAGGAGCTCCGGCGCTCGGGGCCCCGTCGCCCACACGCACGTGCCGAAGTGGAGTCGCTCGCCCGAGTCCAGGTGCGCCACGTCCGCTTCCAGCCTCGTCACCCGGGACTCCAGGTGGAGGTGGATGCCCCGGCGCTCCAGCAGCCCTCGCACCCGGCGCGCGGCCGCGCGAGAGGCGCCTCGGGGCACCTGGCTCCCGTTCTCCAGCAGCACCGTGGGCCGCCCCGTGCGCGCCTGGAGGCACAGCGCCAGCTCCACGCCCGCCGCCCCGCCGCCCACCACCAGCAGCGGGCCCGTCTCGCGGGCCGACGTGAGGCGGGAGAGCGCCTGCTCCAGCGGCTTGAGGGGCACCGCGTGCTCGCGCACCCCGGGCACCCCGTCGTCCGCGGGCAGCGAGCCGATGTCGAAGCTCGCCGCGTCGTACGTCAGCGTCCGCCCGTCTCCCAGTCGCAGCTCGCGCCGCTCCGCCTCCAGGCTCGAGGCGCCGCTCGGCTCCAGCCGCGCCCCGGCCGCTCGCGCCAGTGCCTCCAGGTCGAAGCTCACCGCCTCCAGGGCGTACTGCCCCGCCAGATAGCCCGGCACCCTGCCGCTGTAGAGCTGCGTGCGTCCCCGCGTCACCAGCACCGTCTCCACTCCTGGCCAGGGCGCTTGGGCCAGGGCTTCCAGCACGAAGAGGTGTGCGTGGCCGGGGCCGACCAGGAGGAGGCGTTTCACGGCGGTCATGGGGGAGGTGTCTTCAGCCAGACCCGCAGGGGGCCGAGGGGCTCGAAGCCCAGGGCGCACCACGCGGCCAGCTCGTCGCCGTGCTCGTAACCCACGAGCGGCAGGCCCGGGAAGGCCCCCGCGAGCTGCCCGAGAAGCTCCGCGCGCAGCACTCCGGGGGCGCCCTCGGTGAGGAAGGTGTTGGACATGCTGACGACCCCCGCGGCGCGATACGCGATGGCCCCCGCGACGACGGCGTCCCCGAGGTACGCGGCGAGGAACGTGGTGCTCGCGTCCTCGAGCAGGTCCGCACGGAACAGGGCGTGGGCGGCGTCTGGCCTGGCGCTCTCGGGCTGGCCACTCCAGGCCGCCTCCCACGAGGCCAACGCACGGGCGTCCTGGACGCGGGCCCAGCGCACCCCGCTGGAGGGGGTGGGCGCCGGCCCTGACCGGGGCAGGTGGAGCCACTGCGCGGAGAACAGCTCCCGGAAGCCCAGCGGTGCGAGGTCGAGCGTCGCGAAGCTGTCCTTGACGCCCCAGTGTCCGGGCAGGACGAGCGCGGACAGCGCTTCGAGCTGTCGAGCCACGCCCTCCGGCGTGAGCGTGACGACGTTCGGGTAGAACCGCGGCACCGGGCCGCGGTTGAGCCAGAGCGCCTCGGAGAACTCGCCGGGATGGCCATGGGAGCGGCACACCGCGTCGCACCAGGACGCGTTGTTGGAGGCCGCGGCGGCTACCAGGTCTCGGGTCATCACGCACGCTCCGGAGGGGACCCCGCAGTCATTGCCCCACTCCAGGGAGGTGTCAAACCCCTCGTCGGACTGGAGGGCGCGCGGGGGAAGAGACGCGCGGCCCGAGGTGTTTTCAGGTGTTTCCCGTACTCGGAGAGTCTTCATGTCCCAGGCCCGGAACGGTCGTGCGGAGTGGTTCGAGTTGTCGGAGGAGGGCTGGCGGCGGTCCAACCGTGCCCGGCCGCTCGGTCAGCTCGTGCGCGAGGCGCTGCAGAACGCGTTCGACCAGCGCGCGCGTCGGGTGAAGGTGCGCCTGGAGGAGGACGAGGTGCGCATCGAGGACGATGCCCCCGCGGGACTGGCGCGGGATGAGTTCGCCTTCACCGTCTTCCTGGGGGAGAAGGACACGCCGCCCACGTGGCGGGGGCGCAAGGGCCGGGGCTTGAAGGAGATGATCGCCGCGAGCGACCGCGCCGAGGTGGAGACGGTGGGGCGCACGCTCGTCTTCGACGACTCGGGGCGCACCGTGAAGGCCAATGCGCGCCGGGTGGGCACGTGCCTGCGGCTCTTCCGCCACACGAGCGAGCGCGAGCGCGAGGCCGCGCTCCAGTTGCTGCGCCTCACCCTCCCACCGCCGGGGGTGGAGCTGGTCATCAACGGGCGGGGCGTGCGGCCTCCGAGGCTCCGGGAGTCGCTGGAGGACTGCCCCCTGGAGACGGTGGAGTTGCACCGGGGGGTGGAGCGATTCGTCGAGCGGCCCGCGCGGGTGGACCTCTACCACCCCCGCCCCGGGGAGACGCCGCACCTCTTCGAGCTGGGGCTGCCGGTGGAGCCGCACCACCTGCCGTGGCACGTGGACGTGCAGCAGCGCATTCCACTGGCGGCCGAGCGCGATGCGGCGAGGGACCCGTACAAGCGCACGCTGGCGGCCATCATCCTCGAGTCGCTGGCGCCCGAGCTGAGCCGGCAGGAGCTGTCGGGCGCGTGGGTGACGGAGGTGCTGGCGCACTTCACCCTGGGCGAGGAGGCGCTCCAGGCCTACGTGGCGAAGGTGCTGCCGGCGCGGGCGGTGCTGGCGGTGGGGCCGCGCGCGGATGACCGGGCGCGGCAGCTCGGGGCGAAGGTGGTGGACCTGCGGGGGATGCCGGACGCGGCGCTGGCGCAGCTCGAGACGGTGGTGGAGTCAGCGGACGCCTACGTGGAGCGGATGGAGGGCCCGCCCCGGGACGTGCTGGTGCGGCCCGGGCCGCGGGCCGAGCGCTTCGTGGGGCTGGTGCGCTGCCTGTCCCGAGAGCTCATCGGGCGCGAGGTGGGCGTGGAGTTCTTCGAGCGCAAGGTGCGCGACCCGAGCGCCCACGTGGAGGCGGAGTACGACCGCGAGCGGCGCGTGCTACGGGTGAACATGCGGGGGCGGGTGCGGCTGGAGAACCCGCTGGAGCCCAGGACGCTCGGCATCATCCTGCATGAGCTGGCGCACGAGGCGGGCGAGGAGCACGACTTCGCCTTCATCGACCGGCTGGAGGGCTTCGCCGGCAAGGCGTTGCGCGCCGTGATGGACCGGCCCGACCTCCTGGCGCCCTACGCGAGCCCGAAGAAGCAGACGGGGTAGCCGTACGACCGGGCCTCCGCCTGCCTGCTCGGGTGGGAGAGACCTAGGGAGACAAGGTGCCCGGGTGCAGGGTGAGGACGAGCCCCAGGCCCGGGGCCGCGCCCGCGCTGCGGGGCAGGTAGTCGCGGGAGCCCTGGAGGGCGAGGTTGAAGGTCTCCGCCGCCGCGCCGGAGTGGACGTAGATGAAGAGGCCATTGGCGCTGGTGGCGTCCTGGCTGGCGCTCTGCAAGTCCGGGGCGGGGTAGTAGATGCGATGGGCGAGCTCGCCGCGGTCGAGCGCGACGCGGGCGCCGGCCACGGGTGCGCCGGAGGCGTCCACGACGCGGCCGAGGATGAAGCCGGCCTCGCGCAGCGTACGGGCGCGGTCGCTGGTGTGGGCGCGGATCCACATCTCGCCCACGGCCCGGGTCAGGGTGTCGTGGAAGGAGACGGGCAGGGCCCAGACGCGGGCATTGATGATGTCCGTGCGGGGCCGCGTGCGGGTGAAGGCGGTGTCGAAGACGACCGTGGAGCTGCGCACGAGCCCCTCGCTGGCGAGGGTGGCGGCGAGACTCAGGTTCACCTCGCGCACGGGGACGTCGGACACGGAGAACTCGCCGCTGGAGCCGACCGGGCCCCTGCCCAGCGAGGCCTCTGGATCGCTCACGCCGACGCGCAGGGGCTCCTCGACGGTCAGCTCGAGCCCCTCGAGTGAGGGAGGGGTTTGCCCCTGGGCTGCGAGCAGGCGTGCGGCCTCGGGGAAGAGCTCGGCGCGGCCAGTGACGGAGATGGCGAGGTGGTCGAGGTCCACCACCTGACTGTCACTGCGTTCGACGCCGGGGTCCGGGTCGTTGGACGGACCACATGCGACCGGGGCAAGCCCGAGGAGAGCACAGCAGAGGACGAGACGCGGACGCTTCATGGCTGCGCGCCAAGTTCTTCACGCCCCCGCCTGAAGGCAATCCACCCGCGGGCCGTGGACGTCCCCTGGGTGACGCAACCCCCCACCTCCTCCCGAGTGCTCACCGGTGGAAAGACGAAGGGCCGCCCCCGTCCTCGAAAGGAAGGGAGCGGCCCTCGACTCACGACCCGTGGGAGGTCAACTCCTACCGGCGTCCACCTCGGCCCCAGCCGTTGCCATTGCCACCGCTGTTGCCGTTACCACCGCCGTTGCCGTTGCCACCGCTGTTGTTGCCGTTGCCACCGCTGTTGCCGTTGCCGCCACTGTTGCCGTTGCCGTTGCCGCCACCGTTGCCCCAGCCGCCATTGCCACCGCCGTTGCTGGGCGGGGGAGGCGGAGGCGTGTTGCCGCCACCACTGTTACCGCCACCGCTGTTGCCGCCGCCGCTGTTGCCGCCACCGTTGCCCCAGCCGCCGCCATTGCCACCGCTGTTGTTGCCGTTGCCACCGCTGTTGCCGTTGCCGCCGCTGTTGCCGTTGCCGTTGCCGCCACCGTTGCCCCAGCCGCCCCCGTTGCCACCGCCATTGCCGCCGCCGTTGCTGGGCGGAGGAGGCGGAGGAGGCGTGTTGTTGCCGCCGCTGTTGCCGCCACCGTTGCCCCAGCCGCCGCCGTTGCCGCGAGGAGGACGAGACGAATCGTCGTCATTGTCCCGACCGGGGCGGCCCGGGTTGTTGTTGTGGCCGGGGGGCTTGCCCCAGCCGCCCTGACCGGGAGGCGTACCGCCGTGTCCCGGAGGCGTGCCACCGTGGCCGGGGGGCGTGTTGCCCCAGCCGCCGCCATTCGAGGGAGGCGGGGTGTTGCCACCCGGGTTGGACGGAGGCGGAGTCGGGTTGCCCCAGCCGCCGCCATTCGAGGGAGGCTGGTTGCCCCAGCCGCCGCTGCCGCTCGGGGGCTGCGTGCCGTAGCCCGTGCCCGGAGGGGGCGGCGGCCGGCTGGAGTTGCCCCAGCCACCATTGTTCGAGGGCGGAGGCGTCGAGTTGCCCCAGCCACCGTTCACGGGCGAGGCGTCGTGCGAGTTGCCCCAGCCACCGTTCGAGGGCGGAGCGGGCCGGTAGTTGTTGTAGACGTACACCGAGCGGCTCTTGTCCCAGCGGTACGTGCTGCCCCTGTACGTGTGGGGGAAGTAGTCGTGGCTGTGGCGGCCGTGGACGTAGCAGGGGTCGCCGCTGGGCACCGGGTGGTAGTCCATGTACCAGACCACCGTGGGGCCCCGGTAGACGTACACGTCGTTCGAGTAGTTGTAGGTGTTGACGTCCTCGGGCGCGTAGCCATGGACGTGGCTGTACGACTCGGTGCACCACCCGCCGTACGGATCCGGGTGGGGGTTCGAGTACCGGTACTCGTAGACGCGGGCCTCGTAGGTGCTGCCGGTGGGCTGGTGGTAGTGGGCGACACAGCCGGTCCCCATCATGAGGGCGGCCGGTACTGTGAGGGCGAGAAGGCGACGCATGGAAGGCTCTCCGAGGCCGGTGTCAGAGCCGGCCCAACCATTTCATCACGGCGAGGACATTGGAGCAGACGGGCGGGCAGGAAGAAAATTCACCCCCCCTGTTTCCCCGATTTTCCCCTGTCCCGGTGGCCGTGCCGTTTCCGGGATGCTCGCTCAGTCGAGGCCCCTTGATAAAGAGGGGGGGAGGGAGGCGGCGCTCCCTGGGGCCCTTCCGGCCCGGAGGCCGCTGGAGGCAGAGCGATGGCCGTGACGGATTCCGGGAGTGGGAGGGGGGAGCCTCGGTGTGCGCTTCATCCGACGTTGGGGGCCACGGGCACGTGCGACCGGTGTGGCAACTTCACGTGTGAGATGTGCAGTCAGCGGGGCTCGCAGAAGTTCTGCCCCTCCTGCCGTCAGCGCACCGGAGACACCGCGCAGGTGGCCTTTCCCCTGCGGCGGGACACCTGGAGCATCAGCGCCCTCTGGGACTACTGCTTCGAGGCCTTCAAGCGCGACTGGTTGATGCTGTCGGTGGCGATGCTCGTGGGGCTGGGCGTGAGCACGGTGGCCAACCTCGCCGGCAACATCGCCGGGGTGGTCATGCAGGTGACCGACTCCTTCGTGGTCATCGGCGTCCTGCTGCTCATCTCCATCCTCTTGCAGGTGGTGGTGCAGGGCGTGATGGGGCTGGGGATGATGCGGGTGGCCTTCGACGTCCTGACGGGAGGGGGCGTGGACATCAGCCGGCTCTTCTCCCAGTGGACCAAGACGGGGCGCTACGTGGTGACGGTGCTCCTGGCGGGCCTGG
>NZ_DASVSO010000809.1:0-18926 GCF_036388035.1 Archangium sp. | reverse complement strand
CCTGAATTTATAGTGCTTGGCGAACTCCAATACAAAGTCGATGTTGTTGGGCAGGTAGATTTTCTCGAATAGCAGAGAGGATGCTGTAACAAGGGCGGGGCTGTCGATAAAAAGCCCAGAGCACCAAACGCCACTAAATGTTGTCAGGTATGACATTGGGGTGTGTGGGATGGTTTTGGCTGTTGGCAGGTTTGCTGTGCTGTTGTCTTCCGCTCGGTGCACAGTCGTTCTAGCCCGGGAGCTACGAATTGGAGGCGGCGGGAATTGAACCCGCCGCCCCCAGGTGGGGCCTACGCGCGGTTGAGGATGGATTCGACGGCGGCTTGGGCGATGGGATGGTAGCGCTCGGCGTAGCGCTTGAAGAGGCTGCGCGCGAGCACCTTGCCCTGTGAAGAGGCTGTCAGCGCTCCGTAGAGCGGCTTGAGGTACTTCATGCGCCCCACCTCACCCAGGAAGGCCTCGGTGCGGCCCAGTGCCGGCTCCCAGCCCGCCTTGAGCGCCGCCGCCAGCCACGCCACCAGCACCTCCGAGTTGTGGCTCTTCGTGAGGTGGAAGCGCTCGTCGAGCTGCCGGAACACGTCGCGCGACGTCCCCTGCGGCAGCCACTCGATGTAGAGCTGCCACTCGGCCGGGGTCCAGTCCTTCACGTCCTCCGCCGTGGGCACCTTGCCCTTCAGCTGGGCAATCCGCTCCAGCCGCTCCGAGCGCGGCACCGGCGCGCCCGCGGGGATGCCCGGCTTGTTCAGGTACGCGTCCGCGTCCACCTTCGCCAGCGCTCCTGGCAGGTGCTTGTCCACGAACGCCGTGAACGTCTCCGTGGTGAGCGCCTGGAAGCGGTGGGACTCGAGGTAGCGCCGCAGGAAAGCGTCGAAGGCCGGCCGGCCCACCGCGTCCTCCAGCGCGCGCAGGAAGAGGTAGCCCTTCTCGTAGGGCACCTGCGAGAAGGCCTCGTCCGGATCCACCCCCGTCAGGTGCGTGCGCAGCACGGTGAGCTGCGGGTGCTCGCGGAAGTGGTGGACGGCCTCCTCCAGCGCGCGCCGGCCCAGCGTGGCGTGCAGCAGGGCCACTTCCTGTCCGTAGAGCGCCTCGACGATGCGCCGCTCGGCGAAGACGGTGAAGCCCTCGTTGAGCCAGAAGTGCTCGGCCGACGCGTTGGTGACGAGGTTGCCCGTCCACGAGTGCGCCAGCTCGTGCGCCACCACGCTCACCAGGCTCTTGTCCCCCGCCAGCAGGCTCGGCGTGAGGAAGGTGAGGCGCGGGTTCTCCATGCCGCCATACGGGAAGGACGGGGGCATGGTCAGCAAGTCGAACCGCTCCCAGTCATAGTTTCCGAAGAGCGTCTCCGCTGCGCGCAGCATGGCGTCCACGTCCTCGAACTCCTCGGCGGCCGACTCCAGCACCTCGGGCTCGGCCCACACGCGCGAGCGCGGCCCCAGCTCCTTCGCCGCCAGCCGCCCCACCGCGAAGGCCAGCAGGTAGGGCGGAATGGGCTGCGGCATCTCGTAGTGCTCCACCGCCTCCACGCCCCGCTCCTCGCGGCCGACGAAGCCCGCGCCCATCACCGCCTTGAGCTCCTTGGGCACCGTCAGCTCCGCCCGGTAGCGGATGCGGATTCGCGGCGTGTCCTGGAGCGGTACCACCGAGCGTGCGTGGATGGCCTGGCACTGGCTGAAGAGGTACGGGTACTGGCCCCCCGCCGTCTGCGCCGGCGTCAGCCATTGCAGGGCGCTGGCCTGCGGGGACGTCCGGTAGCGAACGGTGAGCTGCTTCGTTCCCGGGCGCAGCTCCACGCGCAGGCGGCTGCCGAGAATCGGCTCGGGCGGAGAGAGCAGGAAGGGCAGGGGCTTGCCCTGAGCGTCCACCACCGCGCGGATGTCCAGCTCGCGAGTGTCCAGATCCAGAGGTCCCGCGGAGGCCTCCCGGAGGGTAAGTGTGGCCTCGGCATGCAGGCGGCGGGTATGGAAGTCCACGCGCGCTTTCCAGGTGAGGCGCTCGGTCTCGGGTTGGGTGTCGTCGTTGTACGAGTGGGGATCGAGTCGGGCCATGGGGGCACGCACCATAACCCTCCACCGGGAGACATGGGGGGCCCAAGAGCCGGTTGACTTTTGAATCAACCGGCGCAATGTCTCCTGCCATCCTTTTCACGTAGGGAGCCTCTTTCGATGACGACGCGGATCCGCAAAGTGGCAGTTCTGGGCGCGGGCGTGATGGGCAGCGGCATCGCCGCGCACCTGGCCAACTCCGGTGTGCGCGCGCTCCTCCTGGACATCGTGCCGCCCAAGGCGGCACCCGGTGAGGACACCGCCTCCAAGTCCTTCCGCAACAAGTTCGCCCTCGGGGCGCTGGCCAACCTGCGCAAGCAGAAGCCCAGCCCCATCGTGTCCGAGCAGGTGCTCTCCTTCCTCGAGGTGGGCAACTTCGAGGACGACATGGCCCGCATCGCCGAGTGCGACTGGGTCATCGAGGTGGTGAAGGAGGACCTGGGCGTCAAGCAGGCCACCTTCGCCAAGGTGGAGCAGCACGCGCGCAAGGGCACCATCATCAGCTCCAACACCTCGGGCCTGTCCATCAAGGGCATGCTGGAGGGGCGCGGCGCGGACTTCCGCAAGAACTTCCTCGTCACGCACTTCTTCAACCCCGTGCGCTACATGAAGCTCCTGGAGCTCGTGTCGGGCACGGAGACGGACCCCGAGGTAGTCCAGCGCGTCCACCGCTTTGGCGAGGAGGTGCTCGGCAAGGGCATCGTCTACGGCAAGGACACCACCAACTTCATCGCCAACCGCGTGGGCACCTACGGGATGATGCGCACCATCTCGGAGATGCAGAAGGCGGAGCTGTCCATCGAGGAGGTGGACAAGATCTTCGGCCCCGCCATGGGCCGCCCCAAGTCCGCCGTCTTCCGCACCGCGGACATCGTGGGCCTGGACACCTTCAGCCACGTGGCGAAGAACTGCTACGACACGCTCACCCAGGACGAGGAGCGTGAGGTCTTCGCCGCCCCCGACTTCCTCAAGAAGATGGTCGAGAAGGGGATGCTCGGCGACAAGAGCGGCGGCGGCTTCTACAAGAAGGACCGCAGCGCCGGGGGCAAGGACATCCTCGCGTTGGACCTCCAGTCGCTGGAGTACCGGCCGCAGGCCAAGGTGCGCTTCGAGTCGCTGGGCGCCGCCAAGGACGTGGAGAACGTGCGCGAGCGCGTGGCCACGGTGATGAATGGCCAGGACAAGGCCGCCAAGTTCGCCGAGCGCATCACCCTGGACGTGCTCGCCTACGCCAGCCGCCGGATTCCGGAGATCGCCGATGACGTGGTCAACGTCGACCGCGCCATGCGCTGGGGCTTCGGCTGGGACATCGGGCCCTTCGAGACCTGGGATGCCTACGGCGTGCAGAAGGGCCTGGCGCGGATGAAGGAGCTGGGCCTCAAGCCCGCCGCCTGGGTGGAGCAGATGGTGGCCTCGGGCCGCACGTCCTTCTACGGCGTGGCCGAGGGCAAGGACACCTACTGGGACATCCCCAGCAAGTCCGTGAAGGTGGTGCCGGAGAACGCCCGCACCTCGCGCGTGGAGTACCTCAAGCGCGGCAACAAGAAGATCACCGGCAATGAGTCCGCCTCCCTGTGGGACATGGGGGATGGGGTGACGCTGCTGGAGTTCCACTCGAAGATGAACTCCATCGACGACAACATCATCGCGATGATGAACACGGCCCTGGACGAGACGGAGAAGAACTTCCGCGGCCTGGTCGTGGGCAACGATGGGGCGAACTTCTCGGCGGGCGCCAACATCATGGCGCTGCTGATGGCGGCCAAGAGCGACGAGTTCGAGGCCATCCGCAAGATGGCGGCGGGCTTCCAGGCGGCCAACCAGCGCATGCGCTACAGCCCGGTGCCGGTGGTGACGGCGCCCTTCAACCTGACGCTGGGCGGCGGCGCCGAGTCGGCCATGGGCGGCAACGCCATCCAGGCCTCGGCCGAGCTGTACATGGGCCTCGTCGAGGTGGGCGTGGGCCTCATCCCCGGCGGCGGCGGCACCATGCAGCTCTTGCGCAACGTGTATGGCGCCTACGCGGCGGACAAGGACTTCGACGCGTTCCCCTTCATCAAGAAGGTGTTCCTGGCGATTGGCACGGCGAAGGTGGCCACCAGCGCCGAGGAGGCGCGCGAGCTGGGCTTCCTGTCGGCCAACGACGGCATCAGCGCCAACCGCGACTTCCTGCTGTCGGACGCGAAGCAGCGGGTGCTGGGCCTGGCCAACGCGGGCTTCCGCGCGCCCCGGCCCACGCGCTTCCGCCTGCCCGGGCCCAGCGGCTTCGCCACCATCGACATGATGCTCTACGACATGGAGCTCAACGGACAGGTGTCCGCGCATGACCGGAAGATCGCCCAGAAGCTGGCGCGGGTACTCACCGGCGGCGACACCAGCCCGTCCGTGCTGCTCACCGAGGAGCGGCTGCTGGAGCTGGAACTGGAGGCCTTCCTGAGCCTGTGCGGCGAGGAGAAGACCCAGGATCGGCTCATGTTCATGCTCGAGAAGGGCAAGCCGCTGCGCAACTGAGGCGGCGGCGTTACGGCTAGTTCCCACGTGATTCGAGATTTTGAAGCCCGGGGGTCGCTCCCCGGGCGAGGAGACAGACAGATGCCCAGTCGAGTCGTGATTGCCAGCGCGGTGCGCACCCCGTTCACCCGCGCGCACAAGGGAGAGTTCAAGGACACCCGGCCCGACACGCTCGCGGCCCTCGCCATCAAGGAGGCCGTCGCGCAGGTCCCCGGTCTGAAGCCGGAAGAGGTGGAGGACGTCATTCTCGGCTGCGCCATGCCGGAGGCGGAGCAGGGGATGAACGTGGCCCGCAACGCCGCGCTGCTCGCCGGCCTGCCGGACACCGTGCCGGGGATGACCATCAACCGCTTCTGCTCGTCGGGCACGCAGTCCATCGCCCAGGCGATGCAGGCCATCAAGGCGGGGTCCATCCAGGTCGCCGTGGCCGGTGGCACCGAGTCCATGTCCATGGTGCCCATGGGTGGCAACAAGGTGAGCGCCAACCCGGAGATCATGCAGAAGTTCCCCGAGGTCTACACCTCCATGGGCGCCACGGCGGAGAACATCGCCTCGCGCTACAAGGTGTCGCGCGAGGACGCGGACAAGTTCGCCTACGAGAGCCAGCGCCGGGCGGCCACCGCGCGCGAGCAGGGCAAGTTCAAGGAGGAGATCTTCCCCGTCACCACCACCGTCTATGACGAGGAGGGCAAGGCCCAGCAGGTGACGGTCTCGGTGGACACCATCCTGCGTCCGGACACCACGCTGGAGGGGCTGGCCAAGCTCAAGCCGGCCTTCAACCAGAAGGGCGTGGTGACGGCCGGTAACGCGTCGCCGCTGACGGATGGCGCGGCCGCCGCGGTGGTGATGAGCGAGGAGAAGGCCCAGCAGCTCGGCATCAAGCCTCTCGGCTACTTCCTGGACTACCAGGTGGCCGGCGTGCCGCCGGAGGTCATGGGCGTGGGCCCGGTGCCGGCGGTGAAGAAGCTGCTGGCGAAGAACAACCTCAAGGTCGAGGACATCGACGTCTTCGAGCTGAACGAGGCCTTCGCCGCGCAGGCGCTGCACTGCATCCGCGAGCTGGGCATCTCGCTGGACAAGGTGAACCCGAACGGCGGCGCCATCGCCCTGGGTCACCCGCTGGGCGTGTCCGGGACGCGGCTGGTGGCCACCATCCTGCGCGAGCTCAAGCGCCGCAACGGCCGCTACGGCGTGGTGACGATGTGCATCGGCGGCGGCATGGGCGCCGCGGCGCTCATCGAGCTGGCGAAGTAGTCACCGCCCCACCGGTTCTCACCGCACACGGCCCTTCCTGGCACTCCAGGAGGGGCCGTCGTGTTTCCGGGATACCCGCTCAGCTCTGGGCATCGCGGCGCTGACGGGAAACCCACACGGCGTAGCCGACGAGGAAGACGAGTCCGGCCAGCAGGCCCGCCGCGAGGCCCGCGTAGAGGGGCAGGAAGATGAAGAGCAGCGCGGACTGGGCATCGCTCCGGACGTTCACCCAGGCGAGCACCTGGGCCGCCAGGGAGAGCAGGGCGCCGGCCACCACCGCCGTGTCGAGCGCCCAGCGGAGGGGCGGGAATCTCCGGGCTGGGCCGCGAAGGGGGAGCACCAGGAGCGCGAGCCCCAGCACCGGCACCGTGGCGAAGGGGAGGAAGAAGGCCATCCGGGACAGGGCCTTCGAGGGGCCGCCCGCGAAGAGCGAGGAGAAGGCGTCCGTCCGCCCGAAGAGTTCCGTCACCCCCGCGCCCAGCGGGTGCACGAGCACTCCGAAAGCAGCCGCGGCCAAGAGCAGTTTCAGGTACGCCTTCATGGTGTCTCCGGTGTCGTTTCCGGAGGACAACCTAGAGGAGGCGTCGTCCATTCGCAGTAAACAACGGGGGTGGTGCTCGATAACCCGGTGTTATTGAGCGAGAGGCCGCTCCGAGTCCTCCACCGGGACTCCCGCCATCCGCAGCACCCGCAGGGCGTTGGTGGTGTCCACCACTCCCGGCCGCAGCTGGTAGTCGAACACCATCTTTCCTTCCTCCAGGTGATCGCGGAAGTGCATGTTCACCACCTTCCCGCCGTACTCGTCCGCCAGGCTCGCCAGGGAGAGGTCGTGCGTCGTCACCCCGCCGATCGCTCCCGTGGCCAGCAGCAGCCGCAGCACCTCGCGCGAGGCGATCTGCCGCTCCCGCGTGTTCGTCCCGAGGAGGATTTCGTCCAGCAGGAACATCGCCTGCCCCTTGGCCGCCGCCGCCGCGTCCAGCACGGCCTTGATGCGCTGCACCTCCGCGTAGAAGTACGAGACGCCCCGCTCCAGCGAGTCCTTCACCCGCATGCTCGTCAGCACCTGCAGCGGCGTGAGTGAGAAGGCCCGCGCGCACACCGGTGCGCCCGCGAGCGCCAGCACCGCGTTCAACCCCACCGCGCGCAGCAGCGTCGTCTTCCCCGACATGTTGGAGCCCGTGAGCAGCAGCGCGCTGCCCGGCCCCGGCAGCTCCACGTCGTTCAGCACCGGCGCGTCCAGCAGCGGGTGCCCCACGCCCTGGGCCTTCACCCTCGGCCCATCTCCCTCCACCGTGGGCCAGAGGAAGCCCGGCCGGTCGAACGCCAGCCCCGCCACGCACGAGAGCGCCTCCAACTCGGCCAGCGCCTCGAACCAGGCCCGCACCCGAGCCCCATGCCGCTCCCGCCACCGCTCCAGCGCGAACAGCGCGTGGATGTCCCACAGCGTGAACAGGTGCACCACCGCGTGGAACTGGTGCCGCTTGAACTCCACGAACGAGTAGAGCCGGCTGAAGCGCTTCAGGTTCGCCGACACCAGCGGCTCTCCCTCGTGCTGCAGTCCCGCCTGGAGCCGCCGCAGCGCCGGGTGCTCGAAGCGTTCACCCTCCACCCGCTCGAAGACGGGCGCGTAGCGCACGAAGCCGCGCTCGCCCGCGCTCATCCGCTCCTCCATCTGCCGCAGCGGAAGCTTCGTCGCCCACACCACCGCGAGCTGCGCCAGCAGCCCCGCCCACCACAGCGGCCGCGGCACCACCTCGAAGCGCCCCAGCACGAAGAGCGTCAGCGTCACCAGCGGCAGCACCACCGCCACCGGCCGGGCCCACCGGATGCCCGCGAGCGACGGCCCGCTCTCCGCCCACTGGATGAAGAGGCCCGGGTCCGCCTTCTCGTTCGACACCGTGCGCGCCTCCACGCACAGGTCCTGACGGAAGGCCACGCGGGGCGCCAGCTCGCGCGCCGCTCCCTGCCGCGCCACCACCTCCTCCGCCCGCGCCGGCCAGGACAGCCACGCCGCGAGCCGCTCCTCGCCCGCCCGTGTCGCCGTTTCGTTCATGAGCTGGAAGACGCTGCCCTGCCCGAAGACGTCCAGGTCCGCCGCGTACAGGTGCGAGCCCGTGAGGAAGCGCTCCCCCCGCTCGGCGAAGTCGTGCCAGCCCCGCGTCAGCCGTGCCAGCCCCCGCTCGTTGAGCGAGACGTACAGCCGCTGCCGCGCCTCGCGCAGGAAGACCTGGTGGTGCATCACCGCGAGCACCCCGTACACCGCCAGCGCCGCCCCGGCCGCCCACCACCCCGTCTTCGGCAGCTTGTTGAAGAGCACCATGCCCACCACCACCGCGCCCCCGAGGAACACGAGGGCGCGCAGGTTGGCGTAGTGGGCGCTGACCGAATCCAGCCGCTTCAGCTCCGCCTCGGCGGCGGCGCGGCGCTCGGTATACGTGGAGTGCGGAGAGGGGGACTCGGGGAGCGGAGTAGTCACTGGCGCGCGCATGCTGGGTCGCCCGGGCGGACAGGGCAAGCCCGGAGACGCGCGCGTTGCACGAAATGATGAACCCCGGCGCCAGTCCCATTCGAGGGGCGGCAACCGGGGCTCTCGTGGCCTCCTCACCCAGGGGGGAGGGGCCGGGGACTGCGGGACGTCACGGCGGGGAGGACTCCACCTCCGCCCCCCTCCCGGAGGGGAGAGGGGAAGACCTCAGGGAGAGGCAGGCGGAGGCGCTCACTTCTCCTTCGAGGCGATCTTGCGCAGGGCCTTCTGGTCGCGGATGCAGAGGATGCGACCCACATTGCCCAGCACGCCGTCGCGCTTCATCTCGTTGATGAGCGTGGACACGAACGAGCGGGAGGCGCCCACCAGGTCCGCGAGGTCCTGCTGGGTGATGCCGCGCAGGTCGGTCTCGCCGCCGTGCGGGCAGCGCTCGCCGTGGGCCTCGGCCAGGGTGAGGAGGGTGTCGGCCAGACGGGCCGGCACTTCCTTGAAGGTCAGGCCCAGCACGCGCTTGCGCAGGGCACGCACGCGCTCGGCGTAGGCGCGCACCACGTCCACCGCCAGGGCGGGGCGGGCCTCGAGCTGCGCGCGGAAGTCGCGGCCCTCGATGCTCCACACCTCGGCCTCACCGGAGGCGATGGCCATCTCCTCGACGGGCGTGCCCTCGGGGCGGAAGAGCTCACCGAAGAGGTCGCCGGGGCGCAGGATGCTCACCACCGAGCGCGAGCTGTTCTTGCCCAGCCGCATCAGGCGCACGCGGCCCGTCTTGAGCAGGTAGACGCGATCCGTGGTGTCGCCGGGGCGGTAGATGACCGAGTTGTGCGGGAAGGACTCGACCTTGAAGTAGCCCTTGAAGTCGATGGCCTCCTGACCGGGAACCAGCTTGTTCGCCGTGACCAGCATCCCGGAGGAGGTGGTCTGGATGGGGGCAACGACGTTGGAGCCGATGGGACCGAGGGGGCGATTGAAACCGTGCATGGCGGGCACTCCTGCAGGCGGTTGAAGGTTGGGTTCCTGTGCTGCGGACGGAACAGTCCCTTTCCAAGCTTTGTGCCAACCCGAACGCTTTTCCCAAGACGCGAAAAACCCTGGAATGACGGCTACTTGGCGCTACACCCCCCCTTTCTCACCTTCCGAGTGTCCGAAACCTGAAACAGAACGTTCAAACAGTATGATCAAGTTGAACGTTTCGTTCAATTCGTGCGGGGAGTTGTCGGACGCGTGACAGTGTCCGAAAGGCGGCCTTCGCCGGCTACGCCGGCTGGTCCTGTCGGACGGCGTACTTCTGGAGCTTGCGCTCCAGGGTGGGGCGACTGATGCCGAGGATCTGGCACGTCTTGCCCTTGTGGCCCTTGGTCACGGTCATCGCCAGTTCGATCAACATCCGCTCGGCCTCCTCGAGGGTCGGGATGTGGCTCGGATCGGCGATGGGAGAGACGAGGAAGTTGGGGAGGGTGGGGCCCCCATGGCCGTTGCCATGGCCATTGCCATGGCCGTTGGCGTGCTCGGGCTGCGCGGGCTCGAGCGCGGGCAGGTTGTCCGACAGCAGCACCTCGCCCGGGGCGAGCACCACCGCGCGCGTCAGCACGTTCTCCAGCTCGCGCACGTTGCCCCGCCAGGGCAGGCGCGTGAGGTGGTCCAACACCTCGGGCGGCACCCGGGTGACACGCTTGTGCACCTTCTCGTTGATGCGCTCCAGCAGGTGGTGCACCAGCGAGGGGATGTCGTCGCGCCGCTCGCGCAGCGGGGGGAGCTGGAGCGTGATCACCTTGAGGCGCTGGTAGAGATCCTCGCGGAAGCGCCCGGCCGCCACCTCCTCGGAGAGGGTGCGGTGGGTGGCGGCGATGACGCGGGCGCGCAGCTTGATGCGCTTGACGCCGCCCACGCGCTCGAACTCGCGCTCCTGGAGCACGCGCAGCATCTTGGCCTGGAGCGTGAGCGACATGTCGCCGATCTCATCCAGGAAGACGGTTCCGTCCTCGGCCACCTCGAACTTGCCCTGCTTGACGGCGTTGGCGCCGGTGAAGGCGCCCTTCTCGTGGCCGAACAGCTCGCTCTCCAGCAGCGTGTCCACGATGGCCGAGCAGTTGATGCCGATGAAGGGCTTGGGCTCGTCGTAGGAGTAGTTGTGGATGACGCGGGCGATGAGCTCCTTGCCCGTGCCGCTCTCGCCGTGGATGAGCACGGTGGCGCGGCTGGCGGCCACCTTGCCAATCTCCTTGACGAGCTGCTGCATCGACGGGCTGGTGCCCACGATGTCGCCCAGGCGCGCCACCGCCGTCTCCACGTTCACCGTGGCCGCCCGGCGCGAGAGCTGCCGGTACTCCAGGGCGCGAGACACCACGATGTCCAGGGCGGCCAGGTCCGGGAAGGGCTTGTGGATGTAGTCGAAAGCCCCGGCCTTCATGGCCCGGATGGTGGTCTCCATGTCGTGGAAGGCCGTCACGAGGATGATGCGCGCGTCCCCGCACAGGCTGTTGAGCTCCTCGATGATGTCCAGGCCCGTGCGGTCCGGGAGCTTCATGTCGAGGATGACGACGCCGGGCATGACCTCCTGTGCCACCCGCAGGCACTGGGCGGCGCTGGTCGCCGTCACCACCTGGTAACGCGGAGAGCCTTCGTGCTCGATGTCCTCGAAGTGCATCTTCAAGGACTCGAGCAGCGAGATGTCGTCGTCGACGATGAGGAGCGTCTCCATGGTCTTCAGGCGGCAAACGTGAGCGTGAACACCATTCCGGCCTCGGGTCCGGACGCGACGGAGATGTCTCCGCCCTGGTGGAGCAGCACGCGGCGCAGTGCGGCCAGGGTCAGCCCCGCCCCCCGCGCCAGACGGCACTCGAAGGGTTCGAAGAGCGTGGCGCGCTCCTCCTCGGACAGGTCACCGGCGGGATCCTTCAGCACCAGCTGCACCCGGCCCTGCGGATCCACGCGGATGGCCACGTCCAGGTTGCTGCCCTCGGCGAGCCCCATGGCCACGTTGAGCAGCACCTGGGCGAGCACCGGCCGCAGCCGCGCCGCGTCCACCTTCACCCGGGGCACGTCCGGCGTCTCGTCCACGCGCACCTCCACGCGGCGCTCGGCCAGCTCCGGCGCCACCATGGCCATGGCCTCCTGCACCAGCGTGCGCGGCGGGTGCTGCTCCAGCACGGGCGAGGTGCCCCGGCCGTACTCGGACAGCAGCCACAGCATCCGCTCCAGGGTGCGGATCTCCCGGTTGGCGATGGTCAGCCGGCGCTGGTCCCTCTCGGACAGGCCCGTGTTCCGCGCCAGCGTCTGCACCGCCATCTTCACGGAGCTCAGGGGGTTGCGCAGCTCGTGGCTGAGCTGCGAGGCGAGCCCGGAGAGCTGCACCGGCGGCGCCCCCTCCAGCATCGTGCGCAGGTCCACCACGGCGGCGGTGGCCTCGCCCTCGTCCAGCCCGAGCGCCAGCCGCAGCGGCACCGGGTCTCCCGAGCCGAGCGCTCCATAGAAGAACTCCACCTTCTTCCGGGCCTCGCTCCGGGCCAGGGCGTCCAGCTCGCGTGCGCGCTCGATGCTGGTTCCCAGCACCACATGGAGGGGCCGGTCCTTCAACTCCGAGGCCGGACGGTGCAGCACGGTCTCACAGGCTCCCTCCACGCGCGTCACGCGCAGGCTGGGAGACCATGAAAGCTGGACGGCTTGGAGCAGGGGGAGGTTCATGGCAGGTGCGAAACATAACGAGACAGCACCCCTCCTGTCCCCCTACATCCGAGGTGGTTCCCCTGGAGAATCCGCCACTTGGGGCTCTTCCCCCCTGGGGAGAGGCCCTGACGGACGCCCGTCTGTTCGCCAGCTGACGGTCGGCTCTCCCCCCGATCCGGAAGTCCGCCAGGACGCAAGTCCGCGAAATTCGAGGGAAGTGCGATCATCCTCCCGATGACGGATAGAGGGCGGGCGGGGAGACGGGTACTTTGCACATCGTCGGTGGTGGCCACCCCGCCACCCGCTCACCCCAGGAGAGTTCCATGACCGCCAAGAACCTGAAGAAGCAGCTCCGCAAGCAGCGCCGTGGCCAGGGTATGACCGAGTACATCATCATCGTGGCCCTGATCGCCATCGCGGCGATCGGCGTCATCACCCTGTTCGGCAACAACATCCGCCGCCTGTTCGGCGCCTCGGCCGACGCGCTCGCCGGTGAGACCTCCGTGAGCTCCGGCGCCAAGACGGCGACCGACAAGCTGAAGGCGAAGGACCTGAAGACCTTCGGTCAGAACAACGCGGAGCAGTAGTCCGCATCGCGACCCCGGTCGCGCCCGAGGGCGGTCCCGAGAGGGGCCGCCCTTCGTCTTTGCGGGCCTCAGCTCCCGAAGCCCAGCCGGCGCAGCATGACGCGGCGGATGCTCGGGATGCGGAAGCGGTAGATGAGGGCGTCGGCGAAGTAGTGGGCGAGCACCACGGAGAAGCTCAGGGTGGTGAGCACGCGCAGCAGCGCGTGGGACTTCAGGTCCGCGGCCGCGGAGCTCACCAGGCCCTGGGCGGGCCCGGAGATGAGCAGGTGCACCACGCCCAGCGCCACCAGCGGCAGCATGGACAGCACCATCACCGGCCAGATCCACGCGCGCCCCACGCGGGACGGAGCATCCCCCTGGCGCGGCTCCATCATCCGGGCGGTGAGCAGGTAGTACTCGAGGCCGTGCAGGGCGGGCAGCATCACGTTGCCCCAGGCGGGGGCCACCAGGGTGAGGCCCGTGCCGAGCGCCACCGTGAAGAGGTAGAGCACCTTGGGGCCGCTGGCCGTCCCGGAGCGCAGCACGGTGCGGAACAGCAGCAGGAAGTAGCCGAGCCACACCCCGAGCAGCACCGCCAGCGCGCCATGGGGCAGGGGAGTGCCCTGGCGGATGTCCAGGTAGGGCGTGTCGTCGGGGCGAGGCGTCTCGGCGACGAAGAAGAAGCGCACCAGCACCAGCGTGAGCATCAGCGGGACGAACGCCTGCTGCAGCCGCCGCTCGAGCGGGGCGGGCGCGGGGAGTCCCGCCTGGTGCCCGCGCAGCATGTGCAGCGCCCAGAAGCCCTTGTTCTGCGAGAAGGTGTGGTGCAGCCCGAAGACGTTGAAGAGGACGGCCACCACATAGGCATGGCCCCGGATGTCCACGTAATAGAGGGAGAGCAGCAGCCCCCCCACCGCCAGCATCCCGAGGCTCCCGAGCAGCACGAGGCGGGGCTGGCGCGGCTCGGCGGTGAGCACGTCCCGGTGCACCGCGAAGAGCAGGAAGGTGAGCACCACGTGGGTGCCGTTGCCCAGAATGTACTGGGCCGACCAGATGGCCATCCGGTTGACGGTCCCGGACACGGGCTCGGCGAACATGGTGCTCAGCGCCCAGGCCAGCACCGTCAGGGCCACGGGCACCAGGAGCAGGAGGCCATCCATCCGGGGGGAGAAGAGCCAGAGGCCCCGGAAGGAGAGGGTGCCCGCCGGGGTGTCGGACGGAGGAGTCAGCGCGGCGGTGGGGCTCTGCGGCGTCATCACCTCGGGAGTCTAGCGCTTCTCGGCCACCGGCATGAAGACGCGGAAGGTGGTGCCTTTGCCGAGCTCGCTCGACACCTCGATGCGTCCGCCCATCGCCGTGACGATGCCGTGGCAGATGGAGAGCCCCAGCCCGGTCCCCACCCCCACCGGCTTGGTGGTGAAGAAGGGCTTGAAGAGCCGCTGGAGGTTCTCCGGGGCGATCCCCGTCCCCGTGTCCTCCACCGAGATGACCACCCACCCCTCCTCGGAGCGCGCGGTGGTCAGGCGGACCTTGTGCCCCTTCGCGTCGCCCTCGGGGATGGCCTGGGCCGCGTTGACGAGCAGGTTGAGGAAGACCTGCCCGAGCCGGGACTCGTTGCCGAGCACGGGCGGCAGCGTCTCGTACGCCTTCTCCAACTGCGCGCGGTGGCGGATCTCACTGCGCGCGAGGCTCGCGCACGAGTCAAGCACCGCGTGGATGTCCACCGGGCCGTACCGCTCGTCCTCCCTGCGCGCGAAGCCCCGCAGGTCGCGCACGATGTGGCGCATGCGCTCGCCGCCCTCCATCGCCTCCTGGAGCGCCTGTCGGATCTCCTTCACCTGCTCGCCGTCGAGGGGCTTGTCCGTCCCGCCCAGCTCGTCCACCGCGTAGCGCAGGTTGCTCAGCACGTAGGAGATGGGGTTGTTGAGCTCGTGGGCCACGCCCGCGGCGAGCGTGCCCAGCGACACCATCTTGTCCGTGGAGCGCAGCTTCTCCTGCACCTGCTTGCGCTCGGTGATGTCGCGCGCGATGGACACCACCGCAGGCTCGCCGTCGAAGGGGACGGAGAACGTCACCACCTCACCCACCACCTCGTGGCCCACGCGGTGCCGGAAGTGGACCTCCCGGGCGGCGCCGACCTCGGATGGCTCGACGAACGCGTCGAGCTCCCCGGGGAGCAGCAGTTCCTCCAGCTTCCGGCCCTGGAGCGCCTCCGCGTGCGCGTGGCCCAGCAGGGCGACGGCCGCGGGATTGGCGAAGAGCAGCGTGTCCTCGCGGTGGACGAAGATGGCGTCCGGCGTCCGCTCGATGAGGGTGCGGAAGCTCTCCTCTGAGCGCAGCAGGGCCTCCTGGTTCTGGCTGATCCGCTCCGCCATCTCGTCGAAGGCGCGGCCCAGCGTCCCCAGCTCGTCCATTCCCCGCAGCCCCGCACGCACGTCCAGCTCCCCTCCGGCGAGCCGGTAGGCGGCGGACTCCAGGCGCCGCACGCGCTGCCCCAGGACGAAGTGGAAGACGAGCCCCATCAGCCCGGCGACGAGTCCCAGCAGGAGGCTCGCGCGCAGCGCGGAGCGCTCGGCCCGGTAGCGCTGGGCCGTCTTGAGCCGGGTGAGGTCTTGCTGGAGGTAGAGGAGGCCCACCCGGCGCCCCTGGGTCACCGTGTCGAGGGCGATCGGATAGTAGCCCACCACCTGCCTGCCATCCGCGCTGACCTGGACGTCCCCGCTCAGGCTCCGCCGGACGGCCGCCATGCGTTCGAGGGCCTCGGGGCTGGTGAGCTCCGGCCAGGCCTCCTGTCCTGGCCGCCCGAGGAGCGCGAGCCGGGTGGAGGCCAGCACCGTCTGCTGGTCATCGAGGAGCAGCCCCACCCGCAGCTCGGGATTGGACCCCAGGCCCGAGACCTCCTCGCGCGCCGCCTCGAGCTGCTCGGTGCGCAGCAGGTGCTCGAGTGTCCCCTGCAGGTGCGTCATCCGCAGGGTCACTTCCTCGCTCACGTGCTCCTCCACCTGCTGCTCCCGCAGCTCCACGTCGCGGTGCAGGGTGTAGAGGCCGAAGAAGCACGCGTAGGCGAGCAGCAGCAGCGGGACGAGCACCCGCATCGACAGGAGCCGGTGCCACCCCGCGCGCCGGACCTCCACCGGGGTGCTCACGGCGCCACCCGCAGCAGCGGCGAGGCGTTGAGGATCCGCGTGGCGCTCGGCCGCTCCGACAGCAGCTCGTGGCGCCGCAGCATGTCCCCCAGCCGCTCGATGCTCTCCTGCAGGCGGGGTGGGGCACCGGTGAGCTGGGCGTGCTGATCGCGCTCGTCCATGAGGTGGATGCCCGACAGGGCCTCGCTGAACCGTTGCGCGTCCATGCCCAGCCGCCGCGCCATCCGGCTCGCGCTCTCCTGGGGGTGCTTCCGGGCCCAGGCGAGCGTGGCGAACCAGCCGCGCAGCAGCGCGTCGACCTGCTCGGGGTGGGCCTCGATGAACTGTTTGCGGACGATCAGGACGTCGACGATCTCCCCGGGGATGTTCGAGCTGTCGAAGAGCCTGCGCGCGCCCACGTCCGCCAACCGCCGACAGTACGGTTCGAAGGTCACCACCGCGTCCAGCGCGCCCCGCTGGTAGGCCTCCACATGGGTCTCCAGCGGTTGGATGTCCAGGCGCACGTCCTCGCGCTTCAGCCCGGACTTCTCCAGCACGCGGCTGAGCATGTACAGGCCGAGCGTCGAGTCCTCGGAGCCAATCCGCCGGCCCTCGAGCCCGGCGAGCCCGTCCACCTCGGGCCGCGCCATCACGCAGTCCGCTCCGTTCGAGCCGTCGAGCACCAGCACCACCTGCGGCTCATGGCCGAGCTGCTCGAAGAGGAGCACCTCCTCGAGGCTGGCGGTCATGGCGTCGATGGCGCCGTTGCGAAATGCCCGGACGACCTGTGCGGAAGACACGTACTCCACCAGGTGGACACGCTGGGAGGGGAACAGGCCCAGCTCCCGGCCGAGGAAGAGGGGCTCGTAGCCGGGCCAGGGAATCGTTCCCACCCGGAGCCGGGGCTCGGGCGCCGGAGTGCAGGCGGACACCATCAGCAGGACCGTCGTCAGCAGCCAGCCCTGTCGTCGCAGCGCGTTCATTGGGACGGGCCGAGCGTATCAAGTGGGGCGGTTGTTTTCCCGCCGGGAAGATCCGCTCGCCCCGCCGTTTCTCATCCCGAATGAATGCCCTCTCCCTCCCACGCTTCGCCTGGCCCCCCCCGCCGCCTGCCTTGACGGGCTGGGACCGGCCGGTCCAGGCTGCCCGCGTGGCATCTGCCCCCCCCCTGACAGCCAGGCGTTGGCCGCCCTCGTGCGGCAATACGAGGCCGTCCTGCTGGCCAAGGCCATGCACCTGTGCGGCAACCCCACCGACGCGCGCGACCTGGTGCAGGACACCTTCGAGCGCGCGCTGCTCAAGCTCGACCGCTTCCGCGAGGGGACCAACGCCCAGGCCTGGCTGTTCACCATCCTCCACCACCTCTTCATCGACCGCTGCCGCTCCCGGACTCGCGAGCGCCGCGCCGATGTCTCCGTCGAGGACGTGCAGGAGCGCGTCGCCGCTCCCGTGGAGGATGACGCCCCGGCCTGGGCCGCCATCGGTCCCGAGCAACTGCGGACCGCGCTGGCGCGCATCCCCGAGGAGTTCCGCGTGGTGTACCAGCTCCACGCCATCGAGGGCCGCTCCTACATCGAGATCGCCGAGCGGCTCGGCATCCCCAAGGCCACCGTGGGGACTCGTCTCATCCGGGCCCGCCGCAAGCTGCGTGAGGTGCTGATGCCCACCCGGCAGGAGGCCGAAGCGTGAGCGACATCGACATCCACGACAACGTGCATGCCTTCGCGGACGGCGAGCTGGAGCCCGCCGAGGCCGAGGCCTTCCGCGACCACCTGGGCACCTGCGAGCGCTGCCAGACAGAGCTGGACGACATCCTCCAGCTCCAGGTGCTCGGCTCCCAGTTGTCCGAGCAGGGTGCCACCCTCCCCATGCGCCCCGTGGAGCCCACCGCGCCGCCGTCGCGCGCCTTCCGCCCCGCCTGGAGCCGCCGCCGGGTGGGACTGGCCGTGGCACTGGGAGGCTCGCTCGCCGCGGCCGTCACCCTGGCCGTGCTGTCCGGGCCCGGAAAGGACATGCCCGGGACGGTGTCCTCCGAGGCGCTGGCGCTCGCGCCCACGCGCTCGCTGGAGGCCCGGCTCAGCTACGAGGGCGCGGCCGGTTACCGCCCCTATGGCGTGATGCGCTCCGGCAACGAGCAGCCCCGCGAGACGGTGCCGCTCAAGACGCTGACGCGCATGGAGGAGAAGGGGGACTTCCACGGCCTCGCCATCGGCGCGCTGCTGGGCGGCGACCGCGAGCAGGCCGTCTCCTACCTCCAACAGGCGAGCGGCTCGCCGGACGTGGAGTGCGATCGCGCGGTGCTGGCCCTCTCTAAAGGAGAGCTGGAGCAGGCGCTCACGCTTCTCGACGGGGTGCTGGAGAAGACGCCGAAGCACCCGCAGGCGCTGTGGAACCGGGGCCTCGTGCTGCGGGAGCTGGGGCTGGAGTCGCTCGCGGCGGAGAGCTTCCGTCAGGTGGCGGCCCTCGGGGAGCCCGGTTGGAGCGAGGAGGCCCGGGAGCGCGCCGACGCCCTCGAGCGACAGGGGCGGGAGCGCCGCGGCCGCTGGGAAGCCGCGGGGCGCGCGGGCAGGGCGCTGGTGGAGCAGGGGACGCCGCTTCCCGAGGGCACTGTGCGTGATGCGCCGTCGCTCGTGCGCGGGTACCTGTACCTGGCCGCCTGGTCCTCGCCCACCGCCGAGCGGGTGCGCGCGCTGCTCCCGGTGGCACGGGAACTGGATGCCCTCCAGGGCAACGGCGTGCTCCAGAAGTACGTCGAGGACACGGCGCGGCGCGACTTCCGGAAGCGAGGTCCTCTGGCCGCCACCTTCACGAAGGTGCTCGCGGGGCAGCTCGCTCCGGCCGAGGCCGAGGCCTGGCTCCAGCAGCTCCAGGCCGCGGGCCAGCAGGATCTGCTCCTGGGCGCGCTGCCCCTGATGACCCAGCTTCCCGCGCGGCTGCCGGAGTACGAGGCCGCCGCGCGCGAGGTGGGTGACCCCTGGTTCGCGGCGAACGCGGAGCTCCATCGCGCCCGGGGCCAGCTCGCCGCGGGCCAGCTCGCCGAGGCCCGGGCCACGCTGGTGGCGGCGCTGCCCACGTGTGAGCAGCAGCGGCTCGACTCGCGCTGTGTCGAGATGGAGGCGCTGGCGAGCCGCGTCTCCCTCGCGGAGAAGAAGCCGGCCGAGGCGCGCGAGCGGGCCCTGCGCGGCCTGAATCGGGCACGGGCCCTGGGCGATGCCGGACTGGAGCTCCAGTTCATCCAGCTGCTGGGCGAGAGCGCGCGCCTCGGCAACGCCCCCGCGCT
>NZ_DASVSO010000808.1:0-2033 GCF_036388035.1 Archangium sp. | reverse complement strand
AAGCTGACGCGGCCGATCAAGGACGTGAACATCATCGGCAACGGGCCCAAGGTGCTCGAGCAGGTGGACATGGTGGCCGACGACCTCGTCATCGACGAGGGCGGCTGGACGTGCGGCAAGGACGGCCAGGGCGTGCCCGTGTCCCAGGGCATGCCGACGGTCCGGGTCGCGTCGATCACCGTCGGCGGACGCAACGCTTGAGGGAGGCGGGCATGAGCACGACGAACACCACGAATCTGGCGGATGTCGCGCGGCAGGCGGTGGACCTGGCGCGCCAGAAGGGCGCCTCCGAGGCGGCGGCCACGGCCAGCCGCATGCGCGAAGTGGAGATGCAGTGGCGCGATGGCCGGCTGGACAAGGTCTCCGAGGCCACGACGCGCAACCTGGCGCTGCAACTCTACGTCGAGGGGCGCTACTCCTCGGTGTCCACGAGCGATCTGCGCCCGGAGGGGCTCGAGCAGTTCATCTCCAATGCCATCGCGATGACGCGAGCCCTGGCCCGGGACGAGTTCCGCATGCTGCCCGAGCCCGAGCTCTACGAGGGTCGCGCCCAGGTGGACCTGTCGATCGAGGACCCGCGCCAGTTGACGCTCACCGCCGATGAGCGTCAGCGCTTCGCCCGGGAACTCGAGGCAGGTGCTCGCGCGGCCGACACGAAGGGCGTCATCCTGTCCGTCACCACCGGCTTCGGAGACACCCTGCGCGAGACGTTCCGCGTCAGCTCGAACGGCTTCGAGGGCGGGCAGCGCGGGACGCAGTTCTTCGCCTCCGCCGAGGTGAGCGCCAAGGACGCGGATGGGCGCCGGCCGGAGGAGAGTGACTCCGCCGTCGCGCGCTTCCTCGAGAACCTGCCCGACGCGGCTACCCTGGGCCGGCGAGCCGGGGAGCGCGCCCTCGGGCGGCTCGGCTCGACGAAGGGCGCCTCGGCCGTGCTCCCGATGGCGGTGGACAACCGGGCCGCGGGCCGGCTCGTGTCGATGCTCCTCGGGCCGATGACGGGCGCGGCGCTTCAACAGAAGCGCTCGTTCCTCGATGGGAAGCTGGGCCAGGGCGTGGGAAGCGAGCGGCTGGCGCTCTCGGATGAGCCGCACCTGAAGCGGGGGCTCGGCTCGCGCCTGTTCGACAATGAGGGCCTCTCGACCCGCTCGCGGCCGCTGTTCGAGGGAGGCGTGCTGCGCGCCTACTTCATCGACAGCTATTACGGCCGGAAGCTCAAGGTGCGCCCGACGACGGGGAGCCCCTCGAACCTCGCATGGAAGCTCGGGGACAAGACGCAGGCCGCGCTCCTGGAGGACCTGAAGGAGGGCATCCTCGTGACGAGCTTCCTCGGGGGCAACTCCAACCCCGTCACGGGAGACTTCTCCCTCGGCATCCAGGGGTTCCGCGTGCGCGGCGGCAAGCTCGCCGAGCCCGTTGGTGAGATGAACATCTCGGGCAACCAGTTGGACCTGTGGAAGCGGCTGGTGGCCGTGGGAAATGATCCCTTCGCCCACAGCACCCTGCGTACGCCGACGCTCGTCTTCGAGGGCGTGCAGTTCGCGGGCGTGTAGCCCTTCACCCTCGGGTGCAGGAACGCTCCGCCTCCCTGGCAATGCTGGCCGGGGAGGGGAGTGCCTCCGGGTGTTACGCGGGCTCGATGAAGTTGAGCCGGTACCCGTCGGGATCCGTGACGATGATCTCCCGGGTGAACCACGGCTGGACGGTCGGCCCATCGACGCTGGCGCCGTGCGTCCGCGCCCGGGTGGCCACCTCCTCCAGGCCCAGGGCGCCGATGCGGAAGCCCAGCAGCACGCCCGTGCCTCGCCGGCCCTCCATCGGCAGCCCCGTGGGCTGGGCGACCAGGTACACCTCGGCCTGCGCTTCCCACTGCAGACGGAGGAAGGGCGGCTCGGCCGCGACCCGCTTGAACCCGAGCGCCTCGTAGAAGCGCGTCGAGCGCTCGGTGTCCGACACGAGCAACTTCACGAAGGACGACATCAGCGGAGCGCTGTCCATGGGGAGGTTAGAAGCGCGCCTGCATCAGCAGGTTGAAG
>NZ_DASVSO010000807.1:0-12917 GCF_036388035.1 Archangium sp. | reverse complement strand
AGAGGTCCGCCGGATCCTTCACCCAGCCGCGCTCCAGGAGCGCCAGCCCCGTGACGTACCCCAGGTGCTCGATGTCCATGGCCCCGCGCGAGGCGAAGTGGAAGAGCCACTCGACGGCCTGGGAGGGGCAGCCGGCGCGGTTGGGGCAGCGCCAGTCGGCCTCGCCCTCCTCTCGGACGAGCCGGGTGGCGCACGAGGGACACTTCTTCGGGAAGCGCCACGGGCGCGCGTCCTTCGGGCGCTTGGAGGGCACGGGGCCGACGACCTCGGGGATGACCTCGCCGGCCCGGCGGACGATGACGGTGTCTCCCTCGCGCACGTCCCGGCGGCGCACCTCCTCCTCGTTGTGGAGCGTGGCGTACGTCACCGTGGCCCCGCTGACGCGCACCGGCTCCAGCACGGCGAAGGGCGTCACCTTGCCCGTGCGGCCGGTGTTCACCGCGATGCTCCGCACCCGGGTGGTCCGCTCCTCGGGCGGGAACTTGAAGGCGATGGCCCAGCGCGGCGCCTTGCTCGTCTCTCCGAGTTCTCGCTGCGACCCGAGCGCGTCCACCTTCACCACCACGCCGTCGATCTCATAGTCCACGTCGTGGCGGTGCTCGGCCCAGTGCGCGCAGAAGTCCTGCACCTGCTTCAGCGTGCGCACGGACTTCCGGGCCGGGTTCACGGGCAGCCCCAGGCGCTGGAGGTAGTCGAGCGACTCGGAGTGCCGCGAGAATGTGACGCCCTCGGCGAGCCCCAGCGCGTAGCACCACAGCCGCAGCGGCCGCGAGGCCGTCACCGCGGGGTCCTTCTGCCGGAGGCTCCCGGCCGCGCCGTTGCGAGGGTTGGCGAAGACGCGCTCGCCCCGCTTCGTCAGCTCCGCGTTGAGGCGCTCGAAGGCCTTCACGGGCAGGTAGATTTCACCCCGGACCTCCAGCAGGCGCGGGAGCGAGTCACCGCGCAGGCGCATCGGCACCGAGCGCAGCGTGCGGACGTTGGCGGTGATGTCCTCGCCCACGAGGCCATCCCCCCGGGTCGCGGCCTGGACCAGGACGCCGTTCTCGTAGGTGATGGAGACGGCCAGTCCGTCGATCTTCAGCTCGCAGACGTAGTCCGCCTCGGAGCCCAGGCGCCGCTCCACGCGCGCGGCCCAGGCGGCGAGCTCCTCGGCGGAGAAGGCGTTGTCGAGCGAGCGCATCGGCACCCGGTGCGGGACGGGGGCGAACAGCCCTGCGGGCCTGCCACCCACCCGCTGCGTGGGGCTGTCCGGGGTGATGAGCTCGGGGAAGTCCGCCTCGAGCTGGCGCAGCTCGCGCACCAGGGCGTCGTACTCGGCGTCCGAGACCTCCGGGCTGTCGAGCACGTAGTACCGGTAGTCGTGGGTGCTGATGAGCTCGCGCAGCTCCTCGACGCGGCGTTGAGCCACCTCGCGCCGCCGCTCGTCCCCGCGCAGGGGCTGTGTTCCCGTGGGAAGCCCAGGTTGCATGTCCCTACCCGACCTTTCCTCAAGCTAGGCCATGGTCGGGCTCTGGCCACCCTCCGCTCGCTCCCCTGCCTGGTGGGCATGGGGGGACGGCTGCGTTCAGGAAGGTTGAATCGGCGCTCGCCCTGGTAGCATCCGCCGCCATGATTCGACCCCTCTCGAAGTTCCTCCCGGCCCTGGCCGTCTCGGCGGGACTGGTGGCCCCCGCCGCGCTCGCTTGCACCAGCATGCTGGTCACCAAGGGCGCTTCCACGGACGGCTCCACCCTCATCACCTACGCGGCGGACTCGCACGAGCTGTACGGCGAGCTGTACTACACCCCCGCGCGCCGCCATGCGGCCGGAGCCCAGCGCGACATCTTCGAGTGGGACACGGGCAAGTTCCTGGGCCGCATCCAGGAGGCCCCCGTCACCTACTCGGTGGTGGGCAACATGAACGAGCACCAGCTCTCCATCAGCGAGTCCACCTTCACCGGACGCGAGGAGCTGGAGGGCCCGGCGGGCATCGTCGACTACGGCTCGCTCATCTACATCGCCCTGGAGCGCGCGAAGACGGCCCGCGAGGCCATCCAGGTGATGACCGACCTGGTCGCCGAGTACGGCTACGCCTCCACCGGCGAGTCCTTCTCCATCGCCGACGCCAAGGAGGCGTGGGTCCTGGAGATGATTGGCAAGGGCAAGGGGCAGAAGGGCGCGGTGTGGGTGGCCCGCCGGCTGCCCGACGGGTACATCTCGGCGCACGCCAACCAGTCGCGCATCCGCCAGTTCCCGCTCAATGAGCCGGAGAGCACGCTCTACTCCAAGGACGTCATCTCCTTCGCCCGCGAGAAGGGCTGGTTCACCGGGGCGGACAAGGACTTCAGCTTCGCCGACACCTACCACCCGCTCGACTTCGGGGGCGCGCGCTTCTCCGAGGGGCGCGTGTGGAGCATCTTCCGCCGCGCGGCGCCGTCGGCCGGGCTGGGCGCGGAGTACGTGGATGGCTCCGCGCTCAACAAGCGCCTGCCTCTGTGGGTGAAGCCGGACAAGAAGCTGGCGGTGCAGGACGTGATGGCGCTGATGCGCGACCACTTCGAGGGCACCCCGCTCGACATGACGAAGGACGTGGGCGCCGGGCCCTATGCCGCGCCCTACCGCTGGCGCCCGATGACGTGGGAGGTGGACGGCAAGAAGTACGTCCACGAGCGCGCCATCTCCACGCAGCAGACGGGCTTCTCCTTCGTGGCGCAGATGCGCGCCTCGATGCCGGCGGCCATCGGTGGAGTGCTCTGGTTCGGTGTGGATGACACCTTCACCACGGTGTACACGCCCCTGTACGCGGGCATCCGCCGCGCGCCGAAGAACCTCGCCACGGGCGTGGCCAGCCGGGGCGAGTTCTCCTGGGACTCGTCCTTCTGGGTGTTCAACTGGGTGTCCAACCAGGCCTACTCGCGCTGGAGCGACATGATCGTCGACGTCCAGAAGGCGCAGGGCGAGCTGGAGGGGCAGTTCCTCGCGGACCAGGCGGACATCGAGAAGGTCGCGCTGGAGCTGTACAAGAGCACGCCGGAGCAGGCCCGCGACTACCTCACCGAGTACTCGGTGCGGCAGGGCGACAAGGTGCACACCCGCTGGCGCAAGCTGGGCGAGCAGCTGCTCGTGAAGTACATCGACGGCAACGTCCGGGACGAGTCGGGCAAGGTGAACCACCCCAAGTACCCGGACTCCTGGTACCGGCACATCGTGAAGGACGCCGGCCCACGCCTCGCCATGCCCGACGAGCCCAAGCCCGAGGCGAAGCCGGAGCCCAAGCCCGAGGTGAAGCCGGCGCCCAAGCCCGAGTCCAAGCCCACGGTCGCGCCCGCGCCGTGAGGGCGTGAGGTTCCCGGGCACGGAGAAGCTCCCGTGCCTGGGGAGCGGCGGACCAGGGAGGCGTTATCTCCTTGGCCCGGTGGTGGCTCGGGTCGAGACTGGCACGAGGGATGCGCATCTTTGCTTCGACACCCCTCGGGCCCGTCATGTCTCGAACCGACAGTGGAGCGGCCACGCACGTAGGCCGCCGGCCGAACAATGAAGACTCCTTCTGCCAGAAGCCCGAGTTGGGCTTCTTCGCGGTCGCGGATGGCCTCGGCGGACACGAGGGCGGAGAGGTGGCCAGTCAGCTCGTCCTGTGCACGGCGGCTGACTTCCTGACCTCGCAGGTGGGCCAGCCGCAGCCCGCCGCGCCGGCCCCGGGAGTGCCTGACGGTGGAGTCGAGGGCCTCATCGTCCGGGCCGTGCGTCAGGCCCATGAGGCGGTGCGCTCCCAGCAGAGCGGCAAGCTGTCGATGATGGCCTCGACGATCACCGCGGTCGTGCTGTGCGACGGGGACGCCGTCGTGTGCAACCTCGGGGACAGCCGCACCTTCCTGGTGAGGGGCGGCGAGCTGCGGCGGCTCACGAAGGACCACACCGTGCTCGCGGAGATGGAGGAGGCGGGGCTCGATACGAGGAACCCCTTCGCCGCGATGCACCGCAACTCCCTCACGGGCGCGGTGGGGATGGATGCCAGCGTGGATCCGGACTGCCAGCGCCTGCCCGTGCAGCCGGGGGATGTGCTGGTGCTCTGCAGTGATGGCCTGTACGAGCCGGTGCCTCCCGAGGTGATGGTGCCGTTGCTGGCGCGGGGCGGCTCGGCCCAGGAGATGGCCGAGCGGCTCGTCGCCGAGGCCTACAATCGCGGCGGCACCGACAACATCACGGGCGTGGTGGTGCGGGTGCTGGAGGTGGGCTAGGACGTGCCGGAGGGCTCCTCGTTCTCGGAGGGGAGCCACAAGGTCGCGAGCTCGAGCTCCACTTCCTCGAAGGGCTCGGCACGGACCCTGGCGTCACCCGAGAAGGCGCCGCACTCGGTCCATCTCCCGTCCTGGAGCCGGTGGACTTCCAGTGTTTGCGCGACTGGATCCACCAGCCAGACGTACTCGACCTTCTCTCGGGCGTAGATGTGTTTCTTGCGGACACGGTCGACCGCCGCCGTGGAGGGGGAGAGCACTTCGCAGACCCAGTCCGGGGCAAGCGTCAGGAAGGGGGCCCTGGGAGGTCTGGGCATTCGCGTCCGGCGCCAGCCCGCCAGGTCGGGAACGAGCACGTCCTGGCCCAGGTGCAGCTCGGGCTCATCGACGATCCACCAGCCGCCCGGCCCTCCCCGCCCGAACTGGAAGGGGCCCACCAGCGCGCCGCCCAGGGCCGAGCTCGTGATGGCGTGGTCGAATGCCGGCCGGGGCGAGGCCACGAGCTCTCCGTCGATGAGCTCTCCCACCATGTGGCTCGGGAGCGCGGAGAGATCCGCGTATGTCGCAGGCTTCTTCGCGCGGGCCTTCATGGGGGAAAAGGTAATCTCAGGACGTGGAGGCCGCCAGCGCCGGCAGGTCCACGGACGGCTGGAGGCTGATGATGACCGACTTGGAGGTCGGCGTGCGGCTCTTCTCCGCGAAGCTGTCGAGCGGCACCAGCACGTTGGCCTCGGGGAAGTAGGTGGCCGCGCACCGGCGCGGAATGTCGTACGGCACCACCACGAACTTGCGAGCCACGCGCTGCTGGCCCTCGAAGTGGCTGGTGAGGTCCACCACCTGCCCGGACTCCACGCCCAGCGCCTTCATGTCCTCGGCGTTCAGCAGCACCACGCGCCGCCCGTTGCGGATGCCCCGGTAGCGGTCATCCAGTCCGTACACCGTCGTGTTGTACTGGTCGTGCGTGCGGATGGTCATCATCAGGAGCTGCTCCGGCCCGAGCTTCAGCCGGGACATCTCGTGCACCGTGAAGTGCCCCTTCCCACTCTGCGTGGTGAAGCGGCCCTCGCGCGGTCCATTCGGCAGGGAGAAGCCGCCCGGCTCGCGCACCCGCCGGTTGAAGTCCTCGAAGCCCGGAATCACCTTCGCGATGAGGTCGCGGATCCGGTCGTAGTCCTCCACCAGCCACGTCCACTCTACCCGGCTGCGCGTGCCGAGCACCGCCCGCGCCAGCCTCGCCACGAGGTCCGGCTCGCTGAGCAGGTGCTCCGAGGCCGGCGTCAGCGCGCCCCGCGAGGCGTGTACCACGCCCATCGAGTTCTCCACCGTGACGAACTGCGGCCCACCCGTCTGCACGTCGCTCTCGGTGCGGCCCAGGCACGGCAGGATGAGCGCCCGCTTGCCGGTGACGAGGTGCGCCCGGTTCAGCTTGGTGGACACATGCACCGTCAGCCGCGTGCGGCGCAGGGCCTCGGCGGTGCGCTCCGTGTCCGGGGTGGCCGACAGGAAGTTGCCGCCCATCGCGAAGAAGACCTTCACCCGGCCCGCGTGCATGGCCTGGATGGTGCCCACCGTGTCCAGGCCGTGGTGGCGCGGCGGCTCGAAGCCGAACTCGCGCGACAGGGCGTCCAGGAAGGCCGGCTTCGGCTTCTCGATGATGCCCATCGTCCGATCGCCCTGCACGTTGCTGTGGCCGCGCACGGGGCACACGCCAGCGCCCGGCTTGCCGATGCTTCCGCGCAGCAGCGCCAGGTTGACGATCTCCTGGATGTTGCCCACCGCGTTGCGGTGCTGCGTCAGCCCCATCGCCCAGCACCAGATGATGCGCTGGGTGCCCGCGAGCCACTCCGCGGTGGTTTCAAGCTGCTCGCGCGACACGCCACTCTGCTCGACCACGTCCTCCCAGGACACGGTGCCCAGGTGCGTCGCGTACGCCTCGAAGCCGAGCGTGTTGTCCTCCACGAAGGCCCGGTCCACCACCCGGCCCGGCTGCTTCGCCTCGCGCTCCAGCAGTGCCTTGCCCAGCCCTTGCAGCAGCGCCACGTCTCCGTTGATGCGCACCTGGAGGAACAGGTCCGCCAGCGGGGTGCCCGAGCCGAGGATGCCTCGCACCGCCTGCGGGTGCTTGAAGCGCTGAAGGCCCGGCTCCGGCAGCGGGTTGATGCTCACGATGCGGCAGCCCTGGCGTTTGGCCGCCTCCAGCGCCGTCAGCATGCGCGGGTGGTTGGTGCCCGGGTTCTGCCCGATGACGATGATGACCTCGGCCTTCTCGAAGTCCTCCAGCGTCACCGTGCCCTTGCCGATGCCGATGCTCTCGTTGAGCGCCGTGCCGCTCGACTCGTGGCACATGTTCGAGCAGTCGGGCAGGTTGTTGGTGCCGAACTGCCGCACGAAGAGCTGGTAGAGGAATGCCGCCTCGTTGCTCGTGCGTCCCGAGGTGTAGAAGCACGCCTCGTCCGGCGAGGCGAGCGCGTTCAACTCCTCGGCGATGAGGGCGAAGGCCTCGTCCCAGGAAAGGGGCGCGTAGTGCGTGGCCCCCTCGCGCAGCACCATGGGGTGGGTGAGCCGGCCCTGCTTGCCCAGCCAGTGGTCTGTTCGCGCGGCCAGGTCCACGAGGCTCCACTGGCGGAAGAACTCGGGCGTCACCCGCGCCGTGGTGGCCTCCTCCGCCACCGCCTTCGCCCCGTTCTCGCAGAACTCGAAGGCCGTGCGGTGCTTCGGGTCCGGCCACGCGCAGCCCGGGCAGTCGAAGCCGTGCGTCTGGTTCACCCGGAGCAGGGTCTGCGTGCCGCGCACCGGCCCCACCTCGCCGAAGACGTGCTTCATCGCGGACACCACCGCCGGCACGCCGCCCGCGGACGTCGCCGGCGCGCCCACCTTCAGGGGCTCGGGCGTGGTGGGGGGCTGGGCGCTCGGGAGCGTCTCCGCTCGGGCGAGCATGTCCTTGCCGGACTCCGCCGCCTGCTCCTGCCGCTTCGCTTCCGCCATGGCTTCCTCCTGCTGCTCCGGGCGCGGTGGGGGGCCGCGGCGACCGGAAGCGCTGGAGTCTACCGGGGCTCGCCCGGGTATGTCGCCCCTCCCACGGGGAGCACCCCAGGCCGATGCTCGGCACCTCGCCTCACGAAGGAGCCGGGCGCGGCGGGCCTTCCCCGGCGGGCGGGTGCGTCCTCAGTGTCCTGAATCAGCGATCGGCACGATTCAGTACCGGGGGTCCTCTTCGGTGCGTGTCCTGTTTCCGATTCTGGAGCCCGAGGCGACTTTCGAGCCCGCGGGGGGCCAGCGCCGCGTGTGGTGGGATGGCCCGCTTCCGCATCCCAGCCCGGAGCACGAGTGCGTCCCATGAGACCTCTCTCCTGTTTCTCGCGAGCAGCCCTGGCCGGTGTCGTCCTCCTGGGAGCAGCGGCTCGGGCGGAGGAGCCGCTCGGGGTCGAGGACACGGCGCGGGACGTGGCTCCGCGCAACTACGGCAACCTGCGCATCGGCGCCTCCTCCTCGAGCCGCCGCCCCGCGCTGTGCCTGGAACTGTCGCCCTTCGAGCTGCTCTCCTTCGAAGGGTGCGGCACGGGCTCTGGTTTCCTGCACCAGGACCCGGAGCCGGAACTCGCCCACTTCCGTTCCTGGCTGAAGCTGGCGTCCTGGAAGACGGAGCTCGGCTGGTTGCAGCCGCGCCTGGGGATTGGCTTCGCGGAGCTGCAGGTCGGCCAGGATGGCACTGGCTTCCACTTCTCCGGGGTGGGGCCCTCGGGGGTGGAGACGGCCGGGCCCGAGGTGGGGGCCTCGCTGCGCATGCTGTTCCCCGTCGTGGGCGGTGTCGAGCTGGTGGGCGAGGTGGGACTGAGCGCGGCCTGGCTCCACTATGCTCCCCAGCTCGCCCTCCCACAGTCCAGCTTCCAGCCGAGTGCCAGTCTGTCGCTGGGGGTAGGGTTCTGACTTAATCTCCAAGGTAGGATGGCGCGGCGAACTCCCGAGGGAGGGTCGCGCAGGGCCTTGGAGGGTGGATGAAGCTGGAGCCCCTGCATGGATGGGACATGACGCCGAGCGAGGCGGTGGCGCTGCAGCGTGAGCTGCGGGAGCGGTTGGTGTTGCGTCCGCCGAGTGGGCTGAAGGTGGAGCGCGTGGCGGGGGCGGACATCTCCACCATGCGCGGGGAGGACACCGCGTATGGCGGCTTCGTGGTGCTGGACGTGGGGACGCTGGAGCCGGTGGCGAAGGTGAGCGCCGCGGTGCGCCTGGGCTTTCCCTACGTGCCGGGGCTCCTGTCCTTCCGCGAGCTGCCCGTGCTGGCGGAGGCGTGGGAGCGGCTGGAGGTGAGGCCGGACGTGCTCATCTTCGACGGGCAGGGGACGGCGCACCCCCGGCGCCTGGGGCTGGCGTGTCACGGGGGGCTGCTGTTCGGCGTGCCCTCCATCGGGTGCGCCAAGTCGCTGCTGGTGGGCAAGCACGGGCCGCTGGGCGAGGAGCGGGGCTCGACGGCGGAGCTCCTCCACCGGGGCGAGGTGGTGGGCATGGCGGTGCGCACGCGCAGGGCGGTGCAGCCCGTCTACGTGTCGCCGGGGCACCTGATGGACCTGCCCACGGCGGTGGAGCTGGTGCTGCGGGTGACGAGCCGCTACCGCGAGCCCGAGACAACCCGGCATGCGCACCGCCTGGTGAACGACGTGCGCCGTTCGGCCAGGCGGGCGTAGCGGGACGGGGCCCTCAGTGGAGCAGGGCCTCGGGCTGCGTCTCGGTGGCCACGGCGCGCACCTGCTCGGTGAGGACGCTGTTGAACTTCCCCGGCTCCTCGAACTGGGGCGAGTGCCCGGAGTGCTCGAACCACAGGAGCGTCTTGCGCGGTGCCTCCAGGCTGTTGAAGTAGCGCGCGGCGATCTCCGAGGGCGTGACGAAGTCCTCGCGCCCGAGCATGAACCAGACGGGCACCTCCAACCGGGGCACCTGTGCCTCCAGGTTGATGCCGGCCAGCTGCGGGTACACGAGCGGGAAGGTGTCGCGCGGCCCGAGGAACATGTGGAACTTGTCGCGCAGCGAGTACTCGGGGGCCTTGAGCACCGTGGCGAGCATCTCGGGCACCACCCCCCGGCGGCCGGCGTGGCGGCTCGCGAGCGACACCAGCGTCATGTACCGCTGGGCCATGTCCGGGCCCGTGTAGGGCGGGGGGCCGATGCGCTCCAGTTGCTGGAGTGCATTGCCGTCCCCGTACCGCGCCGCGAGCTCGTACGCGCGCAGGTGGCTGAGGGTGTCGTTCTCCAGGAAGTTCACCTGCTGGCCGAGCCCGACATAGGCATGGACGCGCTCGGGGCGGCGCTGGGCGAGCAGCACCCCGAGGATGCTGCCCCACGAGTGGCCGACGACGACCACCTTGCGCTGGCCGAAGCGGGTGGTGAGCAGCTCGAGCAGGTCGCTCGCGTCGGAGACGTACTGCTCCAGGCCGAGCGAGTCCCGGTCCTTCAGGGCGGCATAGGACTTGGTGGCGCCGCGCTGGTCCCACTGCACGACGAGGAAGTGCTCCTCCAGCGGTGCGTTGAAGTGGCGCACCCAGGCCAGCTCGGAGCCGCCCGGGCCTCCGGACAGGTAGAGCAGCAGCGGGTTGTGGACGCTGCGCCCGCGCAGCAGCAGCCACTGGTCCACCCCCCCGAGCCGGACCTGCTCCAGCGAGGCGATGCCCTCGGACAGGGGCTCCCCCCGTTCATCCTGGATGGGCGGCGTGGAGCCCTGGCTGGACCACAGCCGAGCACCCATCGCCACGAGCGGAATCCCCACTCCCGCCCCAGCGAGGATGAGTCGGGTCGAACGTTGCATGGCACACCTCCTGGATTCCAAAGCTAGTCATGGCGTGCGCCGGCCCAGGACGCTGGCGGCTCGCACTCCAGGCAGGCATGCGTTGGGACTCAGGCCCCGGGGGGCGACACGCCGGGCCGCAGCTTCTCGAGCTCGGCGAGCACCGCCTTCAGCTCGGGTGTCTCCAGTGCCTTGTGGACCGAGGCGAAGAACTCCGAGAGGTCGCCCGCGCCCTGGTGCTCGTAGACGGTGGCCTGCAGTCCCATCTCCAGCCGATCCACCTGACGGACCAGCCGGGCCTCGAAGGAGGTGCCGTGCTCGTACTCCTCCCACAGCGCGAGGTACTCGGCGCCCCGCGGCAGCTTGGCGAGGATGCGCTCCACGGCCTGTTGCTCGCGCTGGAGCTTCTCCTCCCGGCTCACCGGGTCATGCGGGGTGATGTCCCCGACGTAGGCCTCGCCCAGGTCGTGCAGCAGCGCGATGCGCACCACCTTCGAGGCGTCCGCCTCGGGGAAGTAGCTGTCGGCGAGGAACAGGCACAGCAGGGCCACGCCGAATGAGTGCTCGGCGACGCTCTCGCACTTCTCCCGGGAGAGGCCGACGCGTAGCCAGCCCTGCCGGTAGAGCTGCTTGAGGTGGTTGAGCTCGAAATACGCCTCGAGGAGGGGGAGGGTGCGCCGGCCTTGAAGGTGCGTGATGGGGGGAGCGGCCTTGGTCTGCATGGGTCATCACCTCGGAGGTCCGGAAGATAGCGGTGCCGAGAGCGCCGAGGAGCGTTGTCGGGCGCGTCCGTCATCTCCTGGGCGGAAGCTCGGGCGAGGCGTAGAACTTTCCGCGAGGTCGGGCGTTGATGAGCGGCATGTCGCTCGCCGCCGCGCTCCCCCGCGATCCGCGCTACCTCCAGATTGCCTTCCTCTCCTCCTTCCTGGTGGCGGGACTGCTGGCGCTGGGATTCGACGTTCCCCCCTGGCAGCCGCCGCTCATCGTCCTCACCGCGTGCGCGACGCAGTGGGCCATGACGCGCCTCTTCCGGGCGCCGCCCGTGGGGTACCTCTCGCCGATCATCACCTCGCTGGGGCTGTCGCTGCTGTTGCGTACCGACGCCTTCTGGGTGGGGCCCTTCGCCGCCGCGGTGGCCATCTCCGCCAAGTTCGTCCTGCGCGTGCGCGGCAAGCACCTCTTCAACCCCACCAACCTGGGGCTGGTGGTGGCCATGCTGCTCACCACGCACGCGTGGTGCTCGCCCAGCCAGTGGGGCCACAGCGCCGCGCTGCTGGGGTGGTTCGCGGCCTTCGGGCTGGCGGTGGCCCATCGCTCGTTCCGCTCGGACGTGAGCCTGGCCTTCCTGGGCACCTGGGTGGTGCTCAAGGCCGCCCGCATCTTCTACCTGGGCGCTCCCTGGGCCAGCCTCCAGCACCAGCTCTCCGCGGGCGGCCTCATCCTCTTCACCTTCTTCATGATCTCGGATCCGAAGACGACGCCGGACCACCGCGTGGGGCGCATCCTCTACGCCGCCTTCGTGGCCGGGCTGGCCTTCTTCTTCCTGCACGGGCTCTGGTGGCAGAACGCGCTCCTCTGGGCGCTCTGTCTGGCTTCTCCCCTCACTCCCCTCATCGACCGCGTCCTGCCCGCCGGCCGCTTCAACTGGCCGGGAGGCAAGGCACCGGAAAGGAACGACGCATGCGCCTCCGTGTCCTCGCAGCCGGCCTGACCGCTGGCCTCCTCGCCCTCGCCGCGCCCGCCGCCGACGCCTTCTGTGGCTTCTACGTGGGCAAGGCCGACACGAGCCTCTTCAACGAGGCCTCGCAGGTGGTGCTGGTGCGCGACGGCGAGCGCATGGTGGTCACCATGTCCAATGACTACAAGGGCGAGCTCACCGACTTCGCCCTGGTGGTGCCCGTGCCCGTGGTGCTCAAGCGCGAGCAGATCCACGTGGGCGAGCGCAAGTACCTCGAGCGGGTGGACGCCTACTCCGCGCCGCGGCTGGTGGAGTATTTCGACGAGGATCCGTGTGCCCCGCCCATGCCCATGCTGGAGATGGCGCCCAGCGCGCCTACCGCCGCCGCGGGAGCGCCGATGGACAGGGCCCGGAGCAAGAGCCTGGGTGTGAAGGTGGAGGCGCAGTACACCATTGGCGAGTACGACATCCTCATCCTGTCGGCGAAGGAGTCCTCGGGGCTGGAGACGTGGCTGCGCGAGAGCGGCTACAAGATTCCGCCGCGTGCGGCGAAGGCGCTGGAGCCGTATATCAAGCAGGACATGAAGTTCTTCGTGGCCAAGGTGAACCTCAAGGAGCAGAAGGCCAAGGGCTTCAACTACCTGCGGCCGCTGCAGATGGCCTACGAGTCGAAGAAGTTCATGCTGCCCATCCGCCTGGGCATGGCCAACGGGCGCGGGCCGCAGGACCTGGTCATCTACGCCCTGACGCGCACCGGGCGGGTGGAGTCCTCCAACTACCGCACGGTGAAGGTGCCCAGCGACATGGACATCCCCGTGTTCGTGAAGGGCGAGTTCTCCAAGTTCTACCCGGCGCTCTTCGAGAAGGCGCACCAGAAGGAGGAGAAGCGCGCCATCTTCACCGAGTACGTCTGGGACATGGGCTGGTGTGACCCGTGCGCGGCGGAGCCACTCACCCCCGAGGAGCTCAAGGGGCTCGGCGTGTTCTGGCTGGGCGAGCAGGACCCCAACGGGATGGGGGGAGGCTCGCAGACGGTGCTCACGCGCCTGCACGCGCGCTACGACGGCGAGCACTTCCCCGAGGATCTGGTGTTCCAGACGACGAACGACCGGCAGAACTTCCAGGCGCGCTACGTGCTGCGGCACGCCTTCAAGGGCGCGCTTCAGTGCGAGGCGGGCAAGCAGTACCTCGCCGAGCTGGACAAGCGTCACCAGACCGAGGCCGAGACGCTGGCGGAGCTCACCGGCTGG
>NZ_DASVSO010000806.1:0-1578 GCF_036388035.1 Archangium sp. | reverse complement strand
CTCCCGCGTGCGCTCGAGCTTCGAGCTGGAAGTGCCGCTGCGCGCGCTGTTCGAGGCGCCGACGGTGGGCGAGCTGGCCGGCCGCGTGGAAGCGGCGCGGCGCGCCGATGGGCGCCGCGCCGCGCCGCCGCTGGTGCGGGTGGCGCGAGACGGGAAGCTGCCGCTGTCGTTCGCGCAGCAGCGGCTGTGGTTCCTCGACCAGCTGGAGTCGGGCAGTGCCAGCTACAACATCCCGCTCGCGGTGCGGTTCGAGGGGGTGCTGGACGCGGCGGTGCTGGAGAAGAGCCTGGGCGAGGTGGTGCGGCGGCACGAGGCGCTGCGCACCACGTTCGCGCTGGTGGATGGCCAGGCGGTGCAGCGCGTCCAGCCCGCGGAGGGCTTCGTGCTGCACGTGGAGAACCTGTCGGGCCTGCCCGCCGCGCGGCGCGAGGAAGAGGCACGGGCGCGGGTGGGGGCGGAGGCTCGGCGTCCGTTCGACCTGGGCCGCGATCTGATGTTGCGCGCGTCCCTGCTGCGGCTGGCCGAGCGGGAGCATGTCCTGGTGGTGAACATGCACCACATTGCCTCGGACGGCTGGTCCGTGGGCGTGCTGATGCGGGAGCTGGCGGCGCTGTACGAGGCGCACGCCCGGGGCCAGCAGGCGACGCTGCCGGAGCTGTCCGTGCAGTACGCGGACTACGCGGTGTGGCAGCGGGGGTGGCTGAAGGACGAGGTGCTCGGCGAGCAGGTGGCGTACTGGAAGCAGAAGCTGGCGGGCGCGGCGCCGCTGGAGCTGCCGACGGACAAGCCGAGGCCCGCGACGCAGACCTATCGGGGCGCGGCGCTGGCGGCGCGGCTGCCGCGTGAGCTTTCGCAGCGGCTGAATGCGCTGGCACGGCAGGAGGGCGTGACGCCCTTCATGCTGCTGCTGGCGGCGTGGCAGGTGCTGTTGCACCGCTACAGTGGGCAGCAGGACATCAGCGTGGGCATGCCCATCGCCGGCCGGCGTCAGGCGGAGGTGGAGGGCCTCATCGGCTTCTTCGTCAACACGCTGGTGGTGCGCGCGCAGGTGGAGGGGGCGAAGAGCTTCCGCGAGCTGCTGGCGCAGGTGAAGGAGACGACGCTGGGCGCGTACGCGCACCAGGACGTGCCCTTCGAGAAGCTGGTGGAGGAGCTGCGGCCGGAGCGGGACCTGGGACGCACGCCGTTGTTCCAGGTGATGTTCTCGCTGCAGAACGCGCCCATGCCGGAGCTGGAGGTGGAGGGACTCAAGCTGCGGCCGGTGGAGGTGCGGCGCGACACGGCCAAGTTCGACCTGTCGCTGTTCCTGCACGAGGACGCGGACGGCCTCCGCGGCTCGCTGGAGTACAGCACGGACCTGTACGAGGCGGGGACGGTGGAGCGGATGCTGGGGCACTACCAGCGCCTGCTCGAGTCGGTGGTGGAGAAGCCCGAGGCATGCCTCGACGAGGTGGTGCTGCTGGGGGAGGCGGAGCGAGAGCAGGTGCTGAAGGGGTGGAACACGCTGCTGCCGACGCCGGAGGTGGGAGGCGGGCTGCACGAGTTGTTCGAGGCGCAGGTGGAGGCGACACCGGAGGC
>NZ_DASVSO010000805.1:0-9289 GCF_036388035.1 Archangium sp. | reverse complement strand
CGTCGGCGAGCTTCCCGGCCTCCAGCGTCCCCAGCGAGTCCTGGAGCCCGAGCAGCTCGGCGTTGACGCTGGTGGCGGCGCGCAGGGCCTCGGCGGGCTTCATCCCCGCGTCCACGAGCAGGCCGAACTCCTCGGCGTTGCGGCCGTGGGCGAACACCCCCGCGTCCGTGCCGAAGGCGATGCGCACCCCGGAGGTGATGGACTTGCGCAGCGCCTCCCTGCGCTTCACGTCCACGGCCTGCACCTTGCGCACGTTCTCCGCGGGCAGCAGCCCCTTGTCGGCGCGCTCCTTCACCCCCTGGAAGGCGAGCGCCGTGGGCACGTAGAAGGTGCCCTGCTTCTTCATCAGCGCGAGCGCCTCGTCATCCAGGAACGAGCCGTGCTCGATGGAGTCCACGCCGGCGCGCACCGCGCGCTTGATGCCCTCGGCGCCGTGGGCGTGGGCGGCCACCTTGCGGCCCCGGGCGTGGGCCTCGTCGACGATGGCGTCCAGCTCCGCCTGGGTGAGCTGCGGCGAGCCCACGTCGGCGTTGCGGCTGAGCACTCCACCGGTGGCGCACACCTTGATGAGATCCGCGCCGTATTTGAGGTTCTCGCGCACCTTGGCGCGGAAGGCCTCGGGGCTGTCGGCGACGCCGCGCGAGGACTCCTCGGCGAGCACCCCCTTGCGGAACGAGTTGCCCCCGTCACAGTGCCCCCCGGTGGTGCCGAGGCCCGCGGTGGCCGCGAGGATGCGCGGGCCCACGGCGAGGCCCCGGCGGATGCCATTGCGCAGGCCCACGTCGATGAAGTCCGAGGCGCCGAGGTTGCGCACGGTGGTGAAGCCCGCCATCAGCGTGGCGCGGGCGTAGGGCAGCGCGTCGAGCGTCTGCTCGGGGAGGGTGCGCTGCAGGTCGTCGATGAGGTCCTGCCGCCAGTCGTCGCCGGGCTCGCCCGTCAGGTGCGTGTGGGCATCCATGAAGCCGGGGAGCAGGGTGGCCTCGCCCAGGTCGAGCACCTCGGCGCCCGCGGGCACGGCGGCGGAGGCGCCCACGGCGACAATCTTCCCGTCCACGACGACGAGCTGCGCGGGGGAGACGAGCTTCCCGCTCTTCGCATCGAAGAGGCGGGCGGCCTTGAGGACGACGGCCCTGGGAGCCTGGGGGGCAGGCTCGGCGGCGGAGGCGGGGAGCGCGAGGAGTGCGGAGAGCAGGAGCGCGTGTCTCATGCGCGCCAGTGTACCGCGCGGGTGCTTCAACTCACGGCGTGTCTCTGGGCGAGTGCGTCCAGTGGGCGGGACGGTGGGCACCGAGGGCGGACGCAGGAGCGCTGCCAGCGCCCTCGGAGGAGCCCATGGCCCGCCGCGTGCTTGGGGCGCCCCTGGAATGTCCGGACCTCATGATCCATATCGGGGATCGCACGACCCGCGAAGTAACGAGGCAGGTGTTACATTCGGTGATGGATGCGCGACGCGCGGAGGAGCTGATGCGAAGCCACGGCGAGGAGCTCATGGAGCGGGGGATGCGGCGGGGATGGGAGCGGGGGCGTGCGGAGACCCGGGCCGAGGATGTACTGCGGATTCTCGACGCACGCGGTATGCCCGTGACCGAGGAGGTCCGGCAACGCATCCTCACCTGTACGGACATCGCCACCCTGGATCGCTGGTTCACTCGGGCCCTGAGGGCCCGCACGCTCGCGGGCGTGCTGGGCGATGTGTCTCAGGAGCGGGAGTGCGGGAGCGGCGTCAGCTCGTGGCGTGCGTCTGGGCCCAGTAGGAGATGACGGCCTCGTCATCGACGATGCGCGAGTGGAAGTGGTCCCACAGGTCGGTGACGGCGACGGCGTGGCCCTTGGAGAGCTTGGGGGTGAGGTAGAGGGCGTAGTACTCGGCGCCGCTGCCATCGTCGACGGGGCCGAGCTTGTCGAGCGGCCGCTTCGTGACGGGGCACAGCAGGGTGCAGCGGGTGCCGGGGGCGATGTCGATGAAGCCCGTCTTCCGCTTGTCGCCGTGGATGGGCGAGAGGTGGACGAGCCCCTCGCGCCCATCGGGCGTGCGCAGCAGCAGGGTGACGGAGGGGTAGCCGTTGAACGTCTCGCCCGACAGGCCGATGAGGCTGTGGCCGCCAGGGCCGAAGGCCTGGGTCACCACGAGCGTCACCTTGTCGGCGACGGGCTGGAGGCTGTCGTGCTGCTGGGGGATGTTCTGCACCTGGAGGTTCTGCGCATCAATGTGTTGCTTGGGCATGGTGGGGGCCTCATGCACGGGGGGGCCGCGACAATAGTGAGACGGCCCCGCGTCCGCATCCCCCCGGGTCGCGGCCTACCCCGTGCCGCGCCCCAGCGGACACATACATTCCCGGCGTGTGTCAGGGCGCCTCGCACAGCGCGGGGGGCGGCAGTGCGTCTCGAGGACGCTCCTGCGTGAGCAGCGCCACGGCCTGCTCCACGCCATCCGTGCGCACCTGGGCGGCCAGCTCGCGGGCCCGCTGCTGGGCCTCGGGGCGCAGGCACCAGCGCAGGGACTCGGCGAGGCGCGAGGCCGTGAGGCGCGAGCGCTTGAAGGGCTTGGGGGCGAGGCCGAGCGAATGCACCCGGTCCGCCCAGTAGAACTGGTCGAGGATGTGCGGCACCACCACCTGCGGAATGCCCGCGCGAGCGGCCGCGTGCGTGGTGCCCGCGCCTCCGTGGTGCACCATGGCCCGCACCCTGGGCAGCAGCGCGTTGTGGGACACGGGGCCCATCGCCAGCACCTCCGCTGGCAGGGACTCGCCGCCGAGCCCCGCCCAGCCTCGCGACACGAGGGCCCGCACGCCCGTCGAGCGCACCGCCTCCAACACCTCGCGCATGGTTCGGACCGGGTCCTCGTCCAACATGCTCCCGAAGCCGACGTAGACGGGGGGCTCACCCGCCGCGAGGAAGGCCTCCACCTCGTCCGGCAGCGGCGTCGGGTCGTCCAGCATCCAGGCGCCTGGCTGGGACGTCTTCCCCACGAGGTCCGGCGGCAGCGGCGCCAGGAGGGGATCCGCCGCGAGCAGCGTCGACTCGGTCACCGCCTCGTTGAAGACGTCCTTCGTGGGCGCGAGCCCGGCCCGCACCCGCCACGCGTTGATGGGCCCGGCCGCGAACCTGTTCCAGCTGACGCGGGTGAACCACCACGACAGGCGGTTGAACCACGGGGGCGAGTGGTTCACCGGGAAGGAGGGACCGGCGTGGTAGCGCGAGCGCTGCACGCGCGGGCAGAAGGCGACGTAGCGGTAGGGCACCCGGAGCACCTCGGCCACCGAGCGCGCCTCCACCAGCAACCCCGTGGCGACCAGCAGGTCCGCCCCCTCGACGACCTTGGGCAGCTCCTCGAGGCGGCGCTCGAGGGACGTGCGCATGTTCTCCGCCAGCTTCCCCACACCCTGGGTGCTGTCGCGCAACCACGCCTCGAAGGAGGTGTCGAGGGCGTGGAAGGACAACCCATGCCCCGTGGCGAAGCCACCGAAGTCCTCCGAGGCGCACAGCACCACCTGGTGACCCGCGCGCACCAGCGCCTGGCCCAGGACGATGAAGGGCTGCACGTCACCTCGACTGCCAAAGGTCGCCAGGACGATTCTCATGCTCGCCTCCGTGAGTGGCCGGGGAGCATAACGGGGAGGGGCAACGCGCGGCGTCACGTCGACGTGGGGGGTCGGGTGGAAAACGAGCGGCCTGTCGGGTGGACCATACCTCGCGAGGGGGGAGGGGAGGGCATAACCACTCGAATCGGTAGTGGGCATTGACAGGACTTGGGAGGTCTGTAAGGTAGGGACGTCCCGAGTCCACCCGCTCGCCCCGCTGTGGAGGAGATCCGCCATGCCCAGGCTCTCGGCCCGTGTAGAAGGCCCGTTGGCGAAGACCCTCGGCACGGCGGCGCGTGCCGCCCGTGCACGAGCGGCGCTCACCCAGGCGCAGGTGGCCCGACAGGTGGGCGTGCAGCTCGAGGTGTATGGCCGCATCGAGCGCGGGGAGATGTTCCCCAGTGTCCCCACGCTGCGGCGCATCTGCGTGGCCCTGGAGATTGCCTCGGACGAGCTGCTGGGCCTGGAGGTGGGCGGCTCCCCGCGGATGAGCCGGCTGGTGAGCGCCGCGCGCGGGCTGAGCGCCTCGCAGCTCCGGCTGCTGCACGTGCTCGCCGAGTCGCTCCGTCCCACCCCGCGCGAGTGAGCCGCCCCGCTCGCCCCGCGTCTATGAGCTGGCGCCTGGCGGCCCGGCCTGGAAACAGGTGGAGTGCGCGCGGGTGGACGCGGGCGGGGTGCCGGCCATGTGGGTGACGCCCAAGGCGGGCGCGGGGGAGACGGTGCTCCTCTACCTCCACGGCGGCGGCTACGTGCTGGGCTCGGCACAGTCCTACCGCGCGACGAGCTCCGGCCTCGCGGTGGGCACGGGCGTCCGGGTGCTGGTGCCGGACTACCGCCTGGCGCCCGAGCACCCCTACCCCGCCGCGCTGGAGGACGCGCTCGCCGCGTGGCGGTGGCTGCGGAGCACGGGCGTGGAGCCCTCGCGGGTGGTGGTGGCCGGGGACTCGGCGGGCGGCGGGCTGGCGCTGGCGTTGATGGGGGCGCTCGTGGAGGCCGGAGAGGCGCCGCCGGCGGGCGCGGTGCTGCTGTCGCCCTGGGTGGACCTCGCGTGCGAGGCGGCGAGCCATGTGGACAACGCGCCCTACGACATGCTGACGCGCGAGGCGCTGCTCGAGTGGAGCCGCTTCTACGCGGGGGCGCTGGAGCTGGCGGACCCGCGCATCTCGCCGCTGCACGCCTCGTTGCGCGGGCTGCCGCCGCTCTACGTGCAGGTGGGCGGCGTGGAGCTCTTCCGGGACGCGGTGTGCCAGTTCGCCGAGCGTGCCCGCGCCGCGGGCGTCCCCGTCACCCTGGACCTGTACGAGGACATGCCGCACGTGCCCTGTGGGCTCGCCGCGATGTCCCCGCGAGGGCGCGAGGCCTTCGCGCGCACCGTGGCGGCCGTGCGGCGGATGCTGGAGGGCGCGGGGCCGGCGGTGGCTTCCACCCAGGCCGTGGGGTAGGGAAATACAACCAGCTTGAAGATCGGGACCATGGCTGGACTCGGGAGGCGACGCGAGGGCGCACGCGCCGGCTCCCGAGCCCGCTCCGCTGCTCTCAGGACAGTGCGTGGCTAGAGTTGCTTTCGAGGAACTCCTCTCCATGCGAGAAAGAGTCCTCCCCCCACGGAGCAGCCAAGCGTGCGCGAGCTACAACCCATCATCGATGCGGTCCGACTGGCATGTGAGCTGAGCCGCCGGGTGCAGGCCTCGCAGGCGGGAGTCACCCGCAAGAGCGACGCCAGCCCCGTCACCATCGCGGACTACGGAGCGCAGGCGCTGCTGTGCCGCGCCATCAGCCGCCACTTCCCCGAGGACGGCGTCATCGCGGAAGAAGGTGGCGAGGCCTTCCTCACCGTGCCCCAGGCGGAGCGCGAGCAGGTGGTGCGACTGGTGGGCAAGCTGCTGGGCGAGCTGGTGAGCGAAGCGGACTTCCTGCGCTGGCTCAACCACGGCCGCCACAGGCGGGCGGCTCGCACCTGGGTCATCGACCCCATCGACGGGACGGAGGGCTTCATCAACGGGCGCGCCTACGCGGTGTGCGTGGGGACGCTGGAGGAGGGCCAGCCGGTGGACGGCATCATCGGCGTGCCCCTCTCGCCGCTGGATGACAGCGGCACGCTCTTCTTCACGGAGGCGGGACGCGCCTGGGCCGAGCCGCTCGAGGCCCCCGACGGCACCGAGCCGCGCCCACTGCACGCCTCCGACCGCGCGGATCCGAAGAGCATCCGCGTGGTGGAGAGCTACGTCATGGGGCGGCGCGAGCGGGAAATCGCGGACCGGGTGTACACGGAGGCGGGCCTGGATGCGCGGCGCATCAAGCGCTACGACGGGATGGTGAAGTACGCGCTGGTGGCGGCGGGAGCGGCGGACCTGTACGTGAGAGGGCCTCGGGACACGCGGAAGAACCCGCACAAAATCTGGGACCACGCGGCGGGCACGGCGCTGGTGCGCGCGGCGGGAGGCCAGGTGACGGGGCTGGATGGGCGGGCGGTGGACTTCACGCAGGGCACGGAGCTGCGCCACACCCTGGGGCTCATCATCAGCAATGGGCCCCTGCACATGCACCTCGTCGAGGCGATGAAGCGCGTGGCCGGCGAGGAGTGGGGCTTCCTGTCTCAGCCGGACTGACGCGGGGCCGGGCGGAAGCGGGCGGCCTACGTCGTACCGGCCGTGGTCAGCAGCGGCAGCAGATCGAGCACCATGCGGCAGGGGTACTCGTCGGAAAGGCGCGCGAAGCCGAACCGCTCGTAGAAGCGAGCCGCCTGGGCGTCGAGGGCATCGGTGACGAAGAGGCGGAACGCGACGGGGCCTGATTGGGCGAGTTGCAGCGTCAGGCCCAGTGCCTCCTCGAAGAGGAATCGCCCGAGCCCCTGTCCCTGGACGCGTTGGTCCACGGCGAGCCGCGCGAGCAGCACCCCGGGGATGGGAAATCGCGGGAGCCGCTCGAGCGCGGGCACCTTCTGCGCCGCGCTCCGTTCCACGCTCACCGTCGAGAGACTGAAGTAGCCCGCGAGGCGTGGCCCTTCCGGGCCCTCATCGAGGGCCACATAGGTTCTCGCCAACAGGTCCTTCTCGAGGTGCCGGAGCGCATATCGCTGCAGGTACTCGATCAGGGAGGGGTGCTGATTCTGGAAGCCCTTGAGCAGCGTGCGGTGCTGGCGCCCGAGAGGCTCGACGCGGAGGCCCATCGGTCACACCGTCTTCTTCCAACGAAGCTTCGGGGGACGGCGCTTGGGGCTGGCGAGGCGTTGGAGCGCGGCTCGCAGCGCGGGCGTCGGCTCGAATCCCCGGTCGAGGATGCGAGCCAGCCGCTCCGCCTCGGCGTCGGTGAGGGTGACACGCGGAACCACCGCCGTCTCATGGCGTGCACGCAGCCGCTCGATGACGGGATGGGTGAGGGTCTCGACCTCGGCGCCTCGTCGGGCCTCCACGCTGCGCCCCGCTTCCGCCTGCCGGACGATCCACGCCGCCAGGGAGGCCACTTCGCGCAGGAGGTCCGCCTTCTGGCTCGGCGTGAGGCCGAGGCGCTTCCGGAGCTCTTCGAGTTCTTGATCGAGGACGGCGTTGGTCTGGGCCTGGAAGCGGGACATGGCTCACCTGTGTCCGAGTGAGTAGAAATCTACTCACCCCGGGTGGCGGGGACAACCGCCTCTTCCCGTCCGGTGGGCCTCGGGCTTCCTGTCTCAGCCCGACTGACGCGGGGCCGGGCGGAAGCGGGCGAGCACGTCCGCGGGGCCGCGCCACAGCTCTCGCGTCCACCACAACCACCAGGTGCCATAGAGGAGGGAGACGCCGGCGAGCGTCCAGGAGGCCGGGGCCAGGCCCACGGCATCGGCGGCCGCCCCGGCGGCGAGCGAGGACACGCCCATGCACAGCGTGGCCATGCCGAAGTCGGCCGCGAGCACGCGCCCGCGCAGCCCGTCCGGGGTGGACACCTGCAGGCCATAGGTGGACAGCACCCACTGCGCGCCGCCTCCGAGGTGGGCCAGCAGCACGCACGCGGCGGCCAGGAGCAGCGAGGGGGCGAAGGGCAGCAGCACGTAGGCCAGCCCGTACGTCACCATGGAGGCGCCGCACACCAGCAGCAGGCGCCGCCCGTCGTTGCCCGCCCAGCGCTGGCCGAGGAAGGGGCCCAGCAGCGCCCCCAGCCCGCGCGCGGCGAGCAGCGTGCCCACGCCCGCGTCTCCGGCCTCGAAGCGTCCGGCGGCGAAGGCGGGCAGCAGCGCGACGATGCCATTGCCGAGTCCCACGCCCGCCTTGGTGACGAGCAGCGAGAGGGTGAGCCGACTCTGGCGGGCGAGCGTCCACACCTCGCCGAGCTGGGCCCACGTGCCATGCGTGGAGGGCTCGCCGTGGTGCTGGAGGGGACGGCGGATGCCCCAGACGAGCACGGCGGAGACGAGGAAGGTGGCGGCGTTGATGAGGATGCTGGCCTCGCGGCCGAAGGCGACGGTGGCCTGGCCCCCCACGGCGGCGCCGATGAAGAGCATGGTGCCCCACACGCTGCCGAGCGCCGTCTGGGCGAGCGGGAGCTCCTCGGGGGTGACGACGTTGGGGACGGAGGCCTCGGCGACGGGGTCGAAGAAGGCGGAGAGGGCGGCGAGCAGCGCCACACAGGAGATGGCGAGCGCGGGCGAGCGCCAGTGGAGGGCGGCGAGCAGGCCGAGCGCGGGGAGCACGCGCAGCAGGTCCACGGCCACCATGAGGCGCTTGCGGTCCACCCGGTCGGCGATGGAGCCCGCCAGGGGGGAGAGCAGGAAGGCGGGCAGCACGGTGGCGGCGAAGACGGCGGCGGAGGAGCTGGGGCGGCCGGTGACCTCGGTGACGAAGCCGCTGATGGCCACGAAGGCGAACCAGTCGCCGAGCAGGGAGACGACGGTGGCGCAGAAGAGGCGGCGGTAGTCCGGGTTGCGCCGCAGCAGCAGCCACAGGTCCCGGACGGTTGCGGAGGAGGCCATGGAGTCCCGGCAGCCTACCCGTGGCGGGGCCCTTTCGCGGAAGGGACTGCAAGGCTGCTACGCTGCGAGTCCGAAATGTCCTCTTCTCCTGTGAAGCTTCCTGTCACCGAGCGTGCGGCTCCGACGCGCGTGCTGGTGTCCCGGCTGGTCGACAACCTCGAGCGCGTCATCCGGGGCAAGCGCGAGGCGCTGGAGTTGCTGCTGTGCTCGGTGGCGGCCGGCGGGCACGTGCTGCTGGAGGACGTGCCGGGCACGGGGAAGACGACGCTGGCCAAGGCACTGGCGCTGAGCATCGGAGGCCTCTTCAAGCGGGTGCAGTTCACGCCGGACCTGCTGCCCACGGACATCGTCGGCGCGTCCATCTTCAACCCGCAGGAGGCCACGTTCCGCTTCCGGCCGGGGCCGCTGTTCGCCAACGTGCTCATCGCGGATGAAATCAACCGGGCCTCGCCGCGCACGCAGTCGGCGCTGCTGGAGGCGCTGAGCGAGGGGCAGGTGACGGTGGACGGGCAGACGCACGTGCTGGCGCCCCCCTTCCTGTGCATCGCGACGCAGAACCCGGTGGAGTTCCACGGGACGTACCCGTTGCCGGAGGCGTCGCTGGACCGGTTCGCGGTGCAGCTATCGCTGGGGTACCTGCCGGAGGACGAGGAGCGCACGCTGCTGATGACGCGCTCGGGGCCGCCGCCGCTGGAGGGCATGGCGCCGGTGTGCTCGCTGGAGGAGGTGAGCGAGCTGCAGCGGCGGGTGCAGGAGGTGAAGCTGGAGG
>NZ_DASVSO010000804.1:0-4148 GCF_036388035.1 Archangium sp. | reverse complement strand
CTCGGTGAAGCCCCGGAAGGCCACCGCGCCCCAGAAGTTCACCAGCACCCCGAGCGCCACTGCCGCCAGCACGGCCCGGTTGCGCAGCGACCAGCCGCCGATGGCGAAGAGGAGCAGGAGGTAGGGCGTGTAGTCGATGCTGAACCGGAAGCCGAACTGCATGTACCCGGTGTTCTGGTAGAAGAGCCCGGGCAGCGAGATGACGGCCACGGTGAGCCACAGCGGCCAGTGCAGGCGTGGACGCAGCTTCGGCACCACCAGGAAGACGAGCAGTGGCAGCGTCAGCAGCAGCGACAGGCCGTGCGGGTCGTAGCCCAGGCGCAGTGGGCTCAGCGAGATGCTCGGCAGCTTGAGGAAGGCCGCCTCCAGGTTGCGCTGGAGGTAGACCGGGTTGAAGAGGCCCCAGCGGTCGATGTCCACGTTGACGCGGTTGTTGTAGAGGAACGCGTGGCCGAACTCGCTCAGGCTGCCGAAGCGGTAGAGGTTGTAGGCCGCCGCCAGGAGCGCGAGCGGCGCGGCCCCCAGGGCGAACAGGCCCAGCTTGCGCAACGCGGGCTTGCCGTGCGCGCCCAGCTCGCGCAGCTGCGTGAGCCGGTCCGGCCCGGGGCACAGCGCCTCCAGGACGAATAAGAGGCCGGAGAACAGCAGCGGCGTGCGCGTGAGCGTGGCCATGGAGAAGAAGAGGCCCGCCAGCACCGGCCGGTGCGCGCGCACCGCGTTGCGCACGTAGAGGCAGGTGAAGGCCACGCCCATGACCTCGGCGCTGAACCACACCTCGCCGCGGATGGAGGCGTAGAAGAAGAGCGTGCCGAAGGCGAGGATGAGCGCCAACCCCACGTTTTCCGTGCGGTCTCGCGTCGTCTCCCCCTGCTTCGCGAGGAAGCGCACCAACGCATAGAAGAGCGCCACCGCCAGCGCTCCGACGATGACCCCGAATGAGGTGTCGTTGAACTGGTAGCCGTGCAGCGCCACGAAGGGCAGCATCACCACCGCCGGGAAGGACGGGAAGCTCACGAACCAGCGATCTCCCGCCCGGGGCCGGCCCTCGCACCGCACCTTCTGCCCCGACACCTCGCGCACGCACGCCCAGTCCTCGAGGTTCGGCAGCACCTCTGGGTCCAGGTCCAGCCGCCCCTCCAGCCACGCCTTCGCCTGGTACACGAAGTGCGGGGCCTCGCTCTGCCGCAGGAAACGCTGCGAGCTGAAGCTGGCCAGCACCGCGAAGCTCACCAGGAAGAGCACCACCTCCACCCGGTACGCCGCGAGCCACATGCGCAGCGCCGCCCCCACCCCGCCGCCTCCCGCGCCCGGGGGGACCGTGTGCTCCTGGGGCGTCGTCGGAGCGCCTGCCTCGGAGGGACGCTCGGGCGCGGGTGAGGCCGTCCGGGATTCGGTGGGCACCTCGGAAGTGGGCGAGGCGGGCTCTCGCTCTCGGGACGGGGCGGACGGCTTGGGACGCTTGGACTTGGAGCGGCTCATGGGGCGGAAGGCGCGGTCAGCAGGCGCTCACGCAGCAGCTCGAGCGCATAGGAGGCGGCGAAGAGACGCACGAGCTCTCGATCGCCTGAAATGGAGAAGCGCTCGCAGCGGGTGGGAGCCCCCTCCGTGGCGAGCGCACAATAGACAGTGCCCACGGGGTCCTCGGCAGTGCCCCCCGTCGGGCCCGCGAAGCCCGTCACGGACAGGCCATGGGTTGTCTTGCAGGCGGCGCGGATGCCCTCGGCCATCGCCACCGCCACTGGACTCGACACGGCCCCGTGGCGCTCCAGCAGCTCGGCCGGCACCCCGGCCCACGCCATCTTCATCTGCTCGGTGTAGACGACCGTGCCGCCTATCAGGAAGCTGCTCGCCCCCGGCACCGCGGTGAGCTGCGACGCGATGAGGCCTCCGGTGCAGCTCTCGGCCAGCGCCAGCGTGGCCCGGGCCTCCGTCAGCAGCCTCGCCACTACGCCCGTGTAGGTGTCTCCGTCCGCGCCGTACACCGCGAGGCCCAGCTCCGCCCGGGCAGCGGATTCGGCGGCGGCCAGGGCCGCCTCGGCCTCGGCCTGGGAGGGAGCCTCCGCCATCAGCTTGAGCTGGTTCTCCGGCGCGTGCGTGCGAAAGCCGAACACCACCCGGGGGTGCGCCGCGGCCAGCGGGGCCACGCGCGCGTCGAGCACGGACTCGGGGATGCCCACCGTGCGCAGCAGGCGGAATGCCCGGTGGGTGCGCTCCGACTGTTTCTCCAGCTCCGTGCGCACGCGCGGCAGCACCTCGCCGTCCACCAACGCCCGGTACTCGCGGGGTACGCCCGGGAGGAAGAAGAGCCGGCAGCCATCCATCCTGACGATGAAGAGGGGCGCGGCGCCCACGGGGTTGGGCACCACCTCCGAGCCCTCGGGCACGAGCGCCATGCGGGCCACGTTGGGTGTCAGCTCCCGGCCCCGCTTCGCGGCTCGCTCGCGGAGGAACTGGAGTGTCCGGGCGTCCTCGACGAGCGGCACGCCCGCGGCCTTCGCGGCGCACTCGGCGGTGAAGTCGTCCGAGGTGGGGCCCAGCCCGCCCGAGACGATGACCACCTCCGCGCGGGCGGCGGCCTCGCACAGGGCGCGCGAGATGTCCTCGCGCACATCTCCCACCAGCACCACCCGTGTCACCTTGATGCCCAGCTCGAAGAGCCGCGCCTCCAGGTAGGGGCTGTTGGTGTCGGGAGTCAGTCCGGTGACGAGCTCGTCACCGGTGCACAGCAGCTCGACGCGCATGGGCGGCGCATCCTAGCCGCACGCGCCTCCCCCAGCACGCACCAAGCCGCGGGAGCTACGCCACTTCCTGCTCGTCCTCGAGGTCCTCGTCCTCTTCCTCCAGGACGGTCGCGGCCAGGGCCACCCCGCCGCCGAGCTTCCGGGAGACGAGGTGCCGGCGCACCAGGAAGGCGGACTCGATGAGGCCGAAGGTCAGGTAGGCGAACGAGTAGGCCACCAGCACATAGGCCGGGTGGAACCGGGTGCCGATGATGACGCCACTGGCCAGCATCAGCATCAGCACGAGCGCCGAACGAGGAGACAGGCGCAGGTCCTTGAAGGTCCGGTAGCGGACGGTGGACACCATCAGCAGCGCGAGCAGGGTGGACGCCACGGCCACGGGGCCCCGGGCCGCATCCTCGAGCACCGCCCCGCTGGTGGCGGCATGGTGGGCGATGATCATCGAGACGAGCACGCCGGCGGCCAGGGGGATGGGCAGGCCGACGAAGAAGCTGCCCCCGCCCCCCTGGGGGCTGCGCATGGCGAGCACGTTGAAGCGGGCGAGTCGCAGCGCGCCGCAGGCGGCGAAGGCGAAGGCGAGGAACAGACCGGCAAAGCCGAGGGGCTCCAGCGCCCACTTGTAGACCAGGAGGCCGGGCGCGGCGCCGAACGACACCACGTCCGCCAGGCTGTCGAGCTGCATCCCGAAGTCGCTCTGGGTCTTCGTCAGGCGGGCAACACGGCCGTCAAACCCGTCGAAGAACATGGCGAAGAGGATGGCCAGGGCCGCCTGATAGAACTGCGTGGGGCCCGCCTGCCCCGCGCACAGCGTCATCGCGTAGAAGCCACAGAGGATGGAGGTGACCGTGAACAGGTTGGGCAGGATGAACATCAACTTGTGGGGTCTCATGCGTTCTCCTACCTCGTGGGGTGGAACTCGACCGTTCCGGGCAACGCGCGGATGAACGGACCATAGCAGGGTTTTATTTGCCCGATTCGCGGAGGGGAGATGGACGCAGTGCGTTGGACCCTGTGGGTGTTGGGAGCGGTGCTCGTCCTCGCGGGGGTGAATGTCCTGTGGGTGCTCGGGGTGCGCTGGTGGTACCGCCTGCGCACGACGCCTCCAGAGCGCCTGAAGGTCCGCTGCCAGGACGGCTGGGAGCTGACCGTCCATGAGCGGCGCGCCCCGCACCGGCGCTTCGAGGAGCCCGTGCTGCTGTGTCACGGGCTCGCCGCCAATCGCTGCACCTTCGACTTCGAGCCGCCCTACTCCCTGGCCCACTACCTCACCGAGGCCGGCTTCGACTGCTTCAGCGTGGAGTGGCGCGGCATCAGCTACTCGGAGCGCCCGCCCCAGGGGCGTCGGTGGCCGGACGTCACCGTGGATGAGCTCATCTCCCAGGATGGACCCGCCATCATCGAGGCGGT
>NZ_DASVSO010000803.1:0-20006 GCF_036388035.1 Archangium sp. | reverse complement strand
GAGATAGTACGGCCAGAACTCGGAGTAGGTCTGGATGCGCTCGGACATGGGGAGATTGTGCGACTGGATCCTCCCCCCCCGTCAACCGTCCGTCACACCTCTTTGGCGACCCGGTGTCATTCGTCCTAGGGTTGAGGGCCTCCCGGAAGACGGACCGTGAACGACTGGACGCCCAAGCCCAACCCCTCCGCCCGGCTGGAAAGGCTTCCCCTGACCCCGGAGGAGGGCTTCGTCCTGTCGCGACTGGACGGCGCCACGGCCGTGCGGCACCTGCCCGCGCTCACCGGGCTGCCTGCCGAGCGCATCCACGCCATCCTGGCGCGCCTCGTCTCGCAGGGCGCCGTGCTGCCCGGCCCCACCGCCGCGCCCGCGCCACAGCCGCCTCCCACCCGGGCCCGGGCCGACGCGCCCCCTGACGAACCCTCGGCCAGACACGAGGAGCCCCTCGCCCCCGAGGAGGACGAGGCGCCCGAGGACGCCACGGTGGAGATCGCCGCGGGCAACTGGCGGCAGCTCTTCGAGCGGCGGCTCCACCCGCTCCCGGAGGACGAGCGTGCCAGCCGGGCCCGCGCCGCCGAGGACCCGGAGCTGTCCGCCTTCTGCTTCGACCCGGTGCCGGCGGTCATCAAGTCCGTGCTGGAGAACATGCGCGTGGGACTGGGGCACGCGCGGCTCATCGCGCGCCACCACCACAGCCCGGTGGGCCTGGAGGCCCTCTGCGGGCGAGCGGCCTTCACGCAGGACGCCGGGGTGCGCCGCTGGCTGGTGCGCAACCCGCAGCTCCCCTCGGGGCTCTTCCGCCGCCTGTGGTCGGGGCGCCGCCTGATGGAGCAGTACAAGGTGGCGATGGATCGGGACGTGCCCGAGGGCACGCGCCGCACCGCGCGCGAGGTGATGCGCACCCGCTTCAACACCGCGCCCGCCGAGGAGCGTGTGGAGCTCATCCTCAACACCGAGGGCCGGGTGCTGGCCTCGCTGGTGGGGCTGGCGGTGGACGGCAAGACGGCGGCACTGCTGTGCGGGCGCACCTTCCGCTCGCCGATGCTCATCCAGAACATCGCGCGCTGGAGCGCGGCCCCGCCGGCCCTCATCGCCCACCTGCTCAAGCAGGAGGCCGTCCGGAGGCAGCCGCAGCTGCGCCTGCTCCTCCAGCGCCACCCCAATGCACCCGCCGACGCGCGTCGCGGCGGGTAGGTCAGCGCGCATCTCCATGCGGTGGCCCCCGTGTTACCGTGAGGCCTTCAGGAGAAGGGGGGCTCCATGGCGGAGCGGGTCTTGCTGGTGCTGCTCACCGTGGAGGTGGGCTGCCCCCATGCATGGGGCCGGCAGGGCACCATCGAGGAAGCACTGGAGCGCGACATGGACGCGTACTACTCGATGAAGGACTGTGCGCTCGACGATGAAGCCTGGAAGGACGCATGCATGGACTTCCACCAGAAGAAGAGCGACCCCGAAGCACAAAGAAACTGTCCGCCCGAATGCCGCCCGCCTTGACCATGAACTGGGGAGCCGCATGAGCTGGCGCCCCCTCCTGGCCGCCATACTCGGCGTGCTCCTGACAGTGCCGCTGGCGTGGATGTTCTACGTTGCCACGTCCGGTCCGGGTGTGAACAAGCCGCACGACCAGGACAAGACTCCCGTCCCCATGCTCTCCCCCGAGGAGCGACGGAGCCTGCTCACCTACGGGCATCGCTGCCAGACAGATAGCGACTGCGATCCGCCCCTGCGGTGCTTCTTCAGCACCCACACGATGAGCCGCTACTGCTCGGACAGCAGATGCGTGACGGACATGCAGTGCAAGGAGGGATTCGTCTGCCGCACCCAGACCACCACCTCGAACAGAGACCCGATTCACGTCTGCTCGTTGGTGGGCGTGCGCAAGGAGGGCGAGGAGTGCATGGCACACGCGTCCACGAACGATTACGCCTGCGAGCAGGGCCTGCTCTGTCACAGCCGATGTGGCCGCCCATGTGAGCTGGGGGACCCCTCCTCATGTCCCGAGGGTTTCTTCTGCCATGAGGGCTCGGATGATGGCCCCTCTTGCCTGCCCACCTGCGAGGGCCGCACCTGCGCGGACGGCCAGCGGTGCGTCGCCTTGGACAGACCCGCACTCGAAGGCAGGCACGCCTCCATCTGCGCCACGGTGTATGGCCAGGACTGCAAACAGAACCCCTGCGCCCAGGGCCAGCGCTGCCGCCTCTACGCCTACCCACGACCCGCGGATGCCGTGTGGATGGAGTGCCTCGCGTCCTGCGGCGAGGGCGCACCTCCCTGTCCCGAGGGCACCGTCTGCCACATGTACCAATGCCAGACGTCCTGCGCTCCCGAGGATCCTTCCTCCTGTGCCCCGGGCTTCGTCTGTCACCGCAAGGCCGCCAAGGAGCCCTGGCGGTGTGTGCCGGCGCCCCGTGCCTCCCGTGAGCCCTCGCCGTAGGCCCTACTCGAAGATGCGGCCCTCGAGTGCCTCGATGGAGGCGCGGATCTCCGGGGGCACGGGCACCTTCTCGTAGCTGGGGTAGCGAATCGTCACGAGCACGGCGCCACCGCGCGCGTAGCGCACGCCGCTCCGTGCATCCTCCACCGCGTACTCCATGGCGAGGCTGGAGGTGCCGATGCGCGTGACGCGCGCGCCCACCACGACGTCCGCCGGGAAGACGACGGCGCGCAGGAAGTCCGCGTTCGTCGCGGCGACGATGGGCCCCACTCCGCCCTCGGGCTTCTGCATCTCGGTGCTCACCAGCCCCACGCGGGCCATGTAGGCGATGCGGGCCGCCTCGAACCAGGTGAAGTAGCGCGCGTTGTTCACGTGGCCGTACGCGTCCATCTCGCCCCAATGGATGGGGAAGCGTACGGTGATGGGGAAGTCGTTCATGGCCGTGTCATGCACCATGACGGCCCCCGCGGGGCAATCGGAATCGTCCGTCCGGGCGACACGGAGACCTCCTCACGGTCGACACGGCCGCCGCTCCGCCCGAGCCCGGAAACCCGCCGCGTCTGGCTTCGGCTGCTCGCGGATGGGAGGAACGGGAGTGGGAGGGCTCGTCGGGCCGCTCGCCCGTGGGTCTCTCGTCCGGAGAGGGACGCGACGGGTTGCTTCCCGGTCGGGGAGTTGACCGGAGCGCGGGGCTGGGGGACCGTTCACGAAGTGACACCGCCCGAGCCTGGCACCGCGAAGCAGCAACCGTCCGCGGAGCTCCCCGCCCCCGAAGAGACGTCCCGCGACTTCACCCTCCACGAGGTCGGAGCCAGCGAGTCCGGCACCGCGACGCGACCCGAGCAGCACGCGGACATGGTGCGCTGGCTCCACCCGGCCATGCTCATCCGCACTGGCCTGGATGCGCTGGTGGCCGCCGTGTTCGGCGCTCGCGCGGACCACCGCCTCATCGAGGCCGTGGTGCGCCCGCAGCCGCCCTACTTCGACTACTCGGACGAGACGCCCGAGGCGGACTTCTGGCTGGACTACGTGGCGGACACCGGTGATGGGTGGAACTCCACGTACGCGGTGGCGCGGACGCTGGCGCTGCCCTCGCTGGAGGTGGAGGACCCGCGGGGCGACACGCACGCCCTGGAGCGCGGGCGCATCCTCGTGCTGGGCGGGGACCAGGTGTACCCGGGCGCCAGCCGCGAGACGTACGAGGAGCGCCTGGTGCTTCCCTACGAGGAGGCGCTGGGGCGCACCCAGGACCCCAGCCCGGACCTGTTCGCCATTCCCGGCAACCACGACTGGTACGACGGGCTGGCCGCCTTCATGCGGCTGTTCTGCGCCAACCGCTGGCTGGCCGGGCGCCGCACGCGGCAGAGCCGCAGCTACTTCGCCCTCAAGCTGCCGCGCGGCTGGTGGTTGATCGGCACGGACGTGCAGCTCGAGAACGACATCGACGTGCCCCAGGTGGAGTACTTCCGCCAGGTGGCCACGCACATGAAGCCGGAGGATCGCGTCATCCTCTGCAACGCGGAGCCGGCGTGGATTCTGGCGGCCACCACGCAGCGCCGCCGCGGCTACCTGGAGAACAACCTCGAGTACCTCCAGGAGAAGGTGTTCGGCCGGCGCATCAGCCTCTTCCTCGCGGGGGATCTGCACCACTACCGGCGGCACGAGGGCCCCGACGGCCGGCACAAAATCACCGCGGGCGGCGGCGGGGCCTTCCTCCACCCCACCCACGCCCCGGCCGCGCCCCGGCTGCGCGACGGCTACCTGCTGAAGAAGAGCTTCCCGGACGAGAAGACGTCCCGGAAGCTGGCGCGCCAGAACCTCTTCCTCATCCGCCACAGTCCCCTCTTCGGCCTGCTGACGGGCACGCTCTACGTGCTGCTCGCGCTGGTGACGTACACCGAGATCGGCACCTACGGGGTGACACGCTTCTTCGATGCGCTCCGAGAGGTGGCGTCCTCGGTGGCGGGCCGCCCCTGGTCGCCGGTGCTGGGGCTGGCCACCATCGGCGGGCTCATCGGGCTGGCGGACAAGGCCTTTGGGAAGTGGCGGGTGCTGGCCGGCACGCTGCATGGCCTCGCGCACATCCTCGCCGCGTTCTTCGTGGCCTGGGGCTCCATCTACTTCATCGTCAGTGGGCTGGGCATCTGTCCGGAGCTGCTGCCCGGCACCGCGCCCCTGTGCGCCGCCGGGTGGACGCACCTGTGGGGCAAGTTCATCCTCTCCGGCCTCATCAACTTCCTGGGCGGCTTCCTCGTGGGGCCCTTCATCATGGGCCTGTACCTCACCGTGAGCGTCAACCGCTTCGGGGCCCACTCCAACGAGGCCTTCATCTCGCTGGCGGTGCCGGACTGGAAGAACTTCCTGCGGCTGCGCATCGACAAGGACGGGCAGCTCACCGTGTTCCCCGTGGGCCTCGAGCGCGTGCCGCGCAAGTGGAAGGAGACGGGCGCCAGTCCCTACGGGCCCGCCTACGAGCCCGACGATCCGAAGGCCACCGAGCCCGTCCTCATCGAGCCGCCGGTGCGCGTCACGCCTCGCGGCTGAGGCTCACTCCCACAGCGGCGCGGAGCACTCGCCGCACTGGCGCTGCGCGAGGTCCAACCCCTCGAGCGCCTCGGCGAGCACCTCGCACGGGCGCCGGCCATGCACGGCCACCCGCCCGTAGAGCTCGCCAAACCGGCTCGCCACCGCCAGCATCGCCGTGCCGGGCACGCACCCGAACGCCTCCGCGAGCCGCCACGTCACCGCTCCCTCGGGGTCTCGCAGCGCGCCCGGCAGCGGGGGCTCTCCGCCCCGGCCGGGCATCATCACCGTGAAGAGCGCGACCTCGTCCCGGTGCCATGCTGGCACGTGCGCCAGCAGCTCGCGGTGGAGTCCCTGACAGGCATCGCAGTTGGCATGCAGCAGCGCCACCAGCATCTCCCGCCGCTGCCACGCATCGCGCGTGCCGCGCCGGGGGCCCTCCTCGGCCTCGAGCTGGAACAGGGGGATGTCTCGTCGCAGCGGCATGGGCCACCTCCTCTCCTTCGATAACACCCGGACAGGCGCCAAACCCCTACACCGGCTCCACCACGAAACATGGGGACCGTGTTTCAGTAAATTGGGCGCGCGACCCCCTTTTGTGTAAAATTATGGCATGACTGGCGCCTCCTGCTCCGTGCAGCCTCGACTTGCCCTCGCCTTCCTGCTGGCCGCGTGTGCCGCCCTGGGCGGTACCGGGTGCGCCACCACCTCCCGCGCGAGCAGCTCCAGCCTCTCCGCCGCCGAGCCCGTGGCCGCACCCGCCCCGGCCCCCGCGGTCGAGCCCGCGCCGGCTCCGGCCCCCGTCGCCAAGGCCGAGCGCCCCAAGGCGACGAAGCGCGTCGCCAAACCGGCTCCGGCGCCCGCCCCGGCCCCCGAGGTGAAGCCGCAGGTGTCGGCGAGGACGCCCGAGCCGAGGAGGCCCCAGCCGGACGACGCGAGCGCGATCCTCGGCCCCGTGGCGTCGGAGCCCGTGCCCTTCGAGCCCTCGGGCATGACGCGTCCCCAGCGGGTCGCCGGGAGGGATCCCCAGCTCACCCCCGAGGCCCGCGCCGAGCGCGTGCGGGGCACGGCCCTGGTGCGCTGCGTGGTGCTGCGAGACGGAGGGGTGAAGGGCTGCAAGCTGCTCAACGGCCTGCCCTACATGGAGCAGGAGCTGCTCGAGGCCGTGTCGAGCTGGCGCGTCACCCCCGTCACCGCGCAGGGCCGGCCGCTCGACGTGGAGTACACCTTCGTCGTCCGCATCCCGTCGAGCTGAGCGGCGCCCGCGCGCTCGCGTTGAACCCGTCCCATGTCCAAGGGTTCCATCTGTGGTGGGAAGGCCGCGTGGGATGACCCGGCCAGACGCTCGTGCGACTCGGACAGGAGCGGTGGGTGCGTCTGGTGATGCCCAGGCCCGGCGCCCCGGTGGAGCCGTCCCGGGTGGAGACCGTGGCCGCCCGCGAGTTGGAGAGCCCCCGGCGGGCGTCACCCGGACATCCGCGCCTTCGTGACGGACTCGCGGTGACGCAGCCGCGACTTCAGCCACTCCACCAGGGCCGCCGCCCGCTTCTCGTCCTTCCAGTCGACGATGGCCTCGCTCCGGCGCCCCAGCTCATTGGCGGCGGTGACCACGACGGTGGGGCGCCACGTCGTCACGGTGTCCCCGTCGCTGTCCTTCGAGGTGTGCGTCTCGACGGAGACGGAGTGCACCTGGCTCCACGGCACGTCGAGCCGCTCCGTCCGGTCGGGCCCCACCGGCAACGAGAGCCGCCGGGTCCCCTCGTCGAGAATCAGGTCGTGATCGCCCGCGTCCAGCTTCGCGCCATGCTTCCGCCCGAAGAACACGCCGGTGGCGATGAGCAGGCCCCACGTCACCAGCATGGTGGGCAGCGACGGATCAAAGCCCGTCGGAATGCCCACGACGAAGATGGCCAGGAAGCTGGCGACTCCAAAGGCCACGAATCCGGCGGCCACCGCGCCCGTCCGCTCCAGCCGCACGTGTACGCGGTCGCCGCGCCGGAAGGCCCCCACCTCGTCCTCATCCTTCCTCCTGCCGAGCAGCACCCCGTACCACCCCCCGAGCATCACGAGGTTGAACGGGCTCATGAACAGCAGGAAGAAGAGCTCATAGCCCCGCACGCCGGTCTCGAGGACGGCCTCCTCCGGCGCCTCCGGGCTGTGGAACACGGGGACGGTGGCTCCCTCGTGAAAGCGCTCCTTCAGGGCCCTCGCCGGGGCCTTGTTCGAGGAGCTCGACTGCGAATAGCGGTAGCGGGTGCCCTCATACGCACGCCCGTCGACCTCATAGGCGTAACGCACCACGAAGCCGTAGGTGGTCCCGTCACTGTCGGTCTTCTCCGACACCTCGCTGTACGTGATGGTGCCCGTCGTGCGGGAGTACGACAGCGCCTGGAGCTGGCCCACGATGCCGCGCAGGATGAACCCGTCGAACAGCAGCGTCACGGCCGACCAGAAGAGGACGAAGAGTAGGGGCATGCGGCTCACGGTGTTCATGGCCCCATCCTATTCCGGGTGGAGGACGCCCAGGCCTCCAGCCTCCGGCCATTTTTCCAGTCCCACCAGAAATCGCGGGAATCGAGAGGCCGCACGCAACCGCTTCAGGGTCGCGCCGATAATCTGAATATTCGTCGCACTTTTTAAGAACCTCCAATCCCCGCCCCGACCGAGGGAGACCGTCATGAGCCTGATCGACCGCGCCCGTAACACCGTCCGCCGCACCATCAAGCAGGTGAAGCAGGAGCCCAAGAAGGCCCTCGAGACGGCCAAGAAGGGCTACGACACCTTCAAGAAGGTGAAGTCGGCCGTGACGGATGGGTTCGACAACGCCAGGAGCGTGAGGACCAACGGCTTCAAGGCGACGTGGAAGGCCAACGCCGACAAGGTGGTGTCCAAGGCCACCAACCCCAAGGACAAGCTCAACCTGATGGGCAAGCTGGGGAAGCTGGGCGGCGCCATCGGCACCGTGACGAGCGCGGTGAAGCTGCCGCGCCAGATTGGCACCGCGGCCAAGGACGTGCGCAACGCCATCCGCAGCGGCAGCCGCGAGGACTGGGACAAGGCCGTCGGCTCCGTCGCCACCGCCGGCAAGGGCGCCGTCAGCACGGTGAAGGGTGGGCTGGAGATCGCCCGTGACGTGCAGAAGTTCGGCAGCGCCTACCGCGCGGCGAACAAAGCCTTCCGCGCCGCGGTGCCGGGTGCCGGGCCCAAGCTGGCCCGCTCCGTCGCCGGCACCGCCGCGAAGCTGGCCTTCGAGGGCGCCGGCCGCACGGCGCTGCGCTCGGGCGTGCGCGCCACCGTGGACACCGCCGTCCGCCAGAGCGGCACGACCGTGAGGGCGCTCGCGGGCACCGCGTCGCGCTCCGCCGCTCGCGCCGCGCTGAACGAGGGAGGCAAGGCCGCCGCCCGTGGCGCCGCCACCGCCGCCGCTCGCGCCGCCGCGGGCCCGCTGGCCAAGGCCGCCGGCCGCTTCGCCCCGGGCGCCAACATCGCCATCGCCGCCTTCGACGTGGCCAGCGCCTACTCCACCGTGCGCGACCCCAACGCCAGCACCGGCAAGAAGGTCACCAGCGTCATCACCGCCGTGGGCTCGGTGGCCGCCGCCACCAACATCCCGGTCGTCAGCCAGATTGGCGCCGGCGTCTCCGCCGTCTCCAGCTTCGTCGGCGGCTTCTTCAAGTAGGCTGTTGCCCGGCTCCCCCGGTACTGCCACCGGGGCCCTTTTCTGGTAGGGACCGTTGGGACGCTCTCGCTTCAATCCCGTCTGGGACTACGGTCGCTATCTACCAGGAGGACCTCCGGTGGCCAGCAGTGACAAGAAGGCACCCTCGAAGAAGCCCGCTGGCGCCACGGCGCCCACCCCGGCCACCCCACCCTCGGCGGTGGCCCCGGTGGAGCAGCTCGTCCAGCGGCTGCCCATCACCACGGGCCTCAACGCCCGCCCCCACCTGCCGGACGTGACGGCCCCCTCGCTGGAAGGCCTGGAGGTCACCGTCCCCGCGGGAGAGGATCTCACCGAGGACGACCTGCTGGAGCGCTTCCACGAGCTGGCGCGCGCCCAGGCCGAGGTGCGCGAGCGCGCGGAGGGCGAGCCGCTCTCCCTGGGTGACGAGGTGCGGCTCGACATCCTGGGCTACGCCAACGGCCGCCTCATCCCCTTCAGCACGCGCCTGGGCCATTGGATGGAGCTGGCCCCGCAGGAGATGCTGCCCGGCTTCGCGGAGGTCATCGCCGAGGCCAGCGTGGGCGACAGCATCCAGGTCGGCATCACCCTGCCGGACAACTACCCCGTCGAGTCGCTGCGCGGCATGCCCGCGCGCTTCCTGGTGGACGTGCGCGCCGCCCGCGAGGTGCGGATGCCGGACACCGAGTCCGACGCCTTCCTGAGCACGCTGGGCCGCGGCGCCACCCATGACGAGGTCGTTGCCTCCATCGTGGACGAGCTGGAAGGCGAGCGGGCCGACCTGCTCTGGGTGGACGCGCAGAACCTGGTGCTGGACGCGGTGGTGGCCCGCACCGACGTGAAGGTGCCCGAGGCGCTCATCCAGGAGGAGATCCGCCGCCGCTGGAGCCAGATGGAGGGCGAGGCGCTGGCGCTCAAGAACTTCAGCCTGGAGGAGCAGCAGGAGGCGCTCGACGGGTGGCTGCACCACCCGGGCATCCGCGACGATGTGGAGCGGCGCCTGAAGATCGCCCTGGTGCTGCGCGCCATCGCCGCCCGGGACAAGCTGCAGCTGACCTCGGGCAAGGTGCGGGAGCTGCTGGAGGTGCGCTCGGCCCCCTTCGGCATCACCCCGCAGCAGCTGAGTGAGTCGCTGGCGGACCCCACCACCTCCGCGCAGATGACGGACGTGGCCTGGCACCTGCTCGCGGTGGAGCACGTGATGAGCCAGGCGAAGGTGCGCTTCGAGGGCGCCGACGCCTCATAGTCCCCACGCCCTCGGGCGGCGCCCTCACTCGTCCGTGAGTGCCTCCCGCAGGGCCGGGTCGAGACCGGCTCCCGCGAGAAGCACCTCCGCATGGCCGGTGCGTCCATGGGCCGCCGCCTCGCGCTGGTGGAAGGCCGCCAGCGTGGGGCCCACGGCCTGGGCTCCGCCGAACTGGAAGCCAACCTGGGTCCGGTAGCAGGTGCAGCCCACCACCTTGCGCCGCAGCTCGGCCGACACGTCCACCACCACCGGTCTCAGGTCCCCGGGCAGCGTCGGATCCGGCCGGGCCTCGGGTTGGCGCACGGCATAGGGCGTGTCGCGGTACCACAAGACGCGGGAGTCCCACGCTCCCAGCGAAGGCAGCAGCCGTACCACCTGCACGTGGTCCACATGGCTGCCCAGCGCCTGCGGAGCCAGCACGAGGTCCGGCCGCAGCTCATTCATCAGCGGGGCGAGCCGCTCCACCACCGCCGCGCCGATGCGATCGTCCTCGCGAGGCGGAGTGAAGAGGGCCGCCGCGCTGTCGTAGCCGCGGTGCGGCGCCTCCGGCAGATCGGCCCACACCAGCGAGTCCACCTCCATCAGCGCCGCGAAGTCGCGATCCTCCTCGCGGCGCATCGCCATGTAGTCCACCTCCGGGTGGATGCCCTTGTCCGTCTGGCAGGCGAGCGCGAAGCCCGTGGGTTGGGGCACCGAGCGGGTGAAGACGGTGACGAGGGCCACCTTCCACCCCCGTGCCTTCAACCGGGCCAGGGTGCCACCGCAGGAGAAGGCGACGTCGTCCAGGTGAGGCGAGAGGAAGAGGGCGGTGCTCATAGCAGGTGCGGAGCGCTCCGGAAGCGGCAGGAAGTATCAGCGGTGTCCACGGTGGTGCCCGGGTCGTACAGCCGCGTCCAGCCCGTGTCCGGGCCGGTGCCGGTGAGCTGGCCGTACACCTGCTGGATGCGTCGACCCACCGCCTGCCACGAGTACAGCTCCCGGACCTCGGCCAGGGCCGTGCGCGCGAGGCGGCGGCGCAGCTCCGGATCGTCCAGCATCCGGGCGATGGCCTCGGCCAGCGCGTGGGCCTCCTGGGGCGGCACCAGCAGCGCGTCGCGCCCGTCCTCCAGGCAGTCCACCACGCCCACCGCCCGCGTGGAGACGATGGGCAGGCCGGTGGCCATGGCCTCCAGCAGCGTGTTGGAGAAGCCCTCCGAGTACGTGGGTGAGACGAAGATGTCCCCCCGTCGGTACACGGCGGGCGCGTTCTCGTAGGAGGCATGGCCGGTGAGCTCGACGCGGTCGCCCAGCCCCAGCTCGGCCACCCGGCCGCGTACGGCTTCCAGGTCCGGGCCGATGCCGGACACCACCAGCTTCAGCTCGCGGCCGCCGCGCACGAGCATCCGCACCGCCTCCAGCAGCTCCATCACGCCTTTCCGCGCGTCCACGCGGCCGTGGTAGAGCAGCACCGGCGGAGTCCCCACCGCGCCCAGCGCGTGCTCGTCGCGCGGGTGGAAGCGCCGCGTGTCGGTGGCACCGGGCACGAGGGTGAAGCGCTCCAGGGGCGTCCCGTGGTGGCCCCGCACCTCCTCGGCGAAGGAGCGGCTGCCGATGAGCAGCGCTCCGGCATGGCCCAGCACCGCCAGCATGGCCTGCTTGTGCGTCCCACAGCAGGTGCCCACCCAGTGGCCATCACCACCCTGGATGGACACCACGTTGGGCAGCCCGAGCCGCCGGCTCGCCTCCAGCGCGGCCAGTCCGCACGGGTAGCCGTACTGCGCGTGGATGAGGTCGAAGGGCCGTCGCCGGTGCTCGCGCTCCACGGTGGCCACCATGTCCTCGACGTCCTGCTCGAAGCTGGCTGGCAGGCCGTCGCCGACGCGCTGCTCGCCCAGGGACTCGCGGCCCAGCACCGTGACACCGGGAACGTGCGGTGGAGGCCCGCCGCCATACACCGAGACACCCGCCCGGTCGTTTCGGTACTGGCTCACCATCGTCACGTCATGGCCGCAGTCCGCCAGCTCCCGCACCAGGTTGAGGGCGTAGACGCTCATCCCCGAGATGGCCGGGAAGAAGCGCCGGGAGATGAAGCAGACCCGCAGGGAGTTCTTGCCGCTCATGCCGCCACCTCCGCATCCGAGGGCATGTGGGCCCGCAGCCACTCGCGGGCCTGGGGAACCATGGTGTGCGCGCGGTGCGAGTCGCGCGACAGCTCGACACACACCAGCCGCTCATAGCGGCTCTCCACCAGCGCCCGGAGCACCGAGGACACGTCCAGGTCCCCCTCGCCGAAGGGCAGGTGCTCGTGCACGCCGCGCTTCATGTCCTCGAGCGCCACCGTGCCCAGCACCGGCGCCAGCTCGCGCACCGCGTCCGCCGGCACCCGCTCCTGCGTCACCAGCAGGTGGCCCACGTCCAGCGCCAGCCGGATGGGGGCCGCGCCGAGCCGTGCCACCTCCGCCTGGAGGCGGCGCCACTCGTCCACCGTCTCCACCCGCATGCCCGGCTCCGGCTCCACCGCCGCCACCACGCCGCGCGAGGCCGCGTAGTCGGACAGCCGGGCCACGCCATCCACCAACCAGCGCCAGGCCTCCTCCGAGTCCACCCCGGGCCGGGGCACTCCGGCCCAGAAGGACACCGCCTCGCCCCGGCAGGTGGCGCAGATGTCCACCGCCCTGCGCAGGAAGTCGAGCCGGCGCTCACGCCCTTCCGGCTCCGGGCTGATCAGCGTGGGCTCGTGCTTGGCCCGTGGCTCCAGCAGGAAGCGCGCGCCCGTCTCCACCACCAGCCCCAGGCCGAGCCGCTCCAACAGGCTCGCCAGCATCCCGGCGCGGTGCTGCAGCCGGGGCGCGAAGGGATCGAAGTGGTGGTGATCCAACGTGAGGGCGACGCCGTCGTAGCCGCTGTCGGCGATGAGCCCCAGCGCGTCCTGGAAGCGGTGGTTGGCGACACCGTTGGTGTTGTAGGCGAAACGCAGGCTCATGAGAGACCTCCGCCGAAGCGACGGCCATGCAGCACCTGCTGCACGCTGTGGCGACCCGGCTCGCGGTAGAGCGAGTAGAGGCGGCCCACGCGCTGCTCGGCCAGGCGGACGTTGAACCAGGCCGGTCCTCCCAGCCGCTCCTCGGCGGCGGGCGTCAGGCGCACGGGCCGGGCGCCCTCCGGCGGCGTGCCGAGCCCCGCCAGTGGCTCCCCGCGGGCCATCAGCCGGGCCACGTTCCGCTCGCCGAGGCGGTAGTACGTCATCGTCTCCACCTCCAGGCCGGGCACCAGCACCTTGACCACGTGGATGGAGTGGTCCGGGGGAGACATGTCGGCCACGAGGATGTCGAAGCCCGCGGCGTGCAGCTGCTCCACCACCTGCTGGCAGCGGACCGACGGATCCTCCGCGACCTGGACGCGGGGGAGCTCGGCGAAGCGCACCTTGCGCTTGCAGGCGAGCGTGCTGGCCGTCAGCGTGCGCAGCGCGTCCGTGGGCATGCGGGCCCACTCGACCATGCCGTGCAGGGCCCGCTCCTCCTCCCGGTCCACGTTCACCTGCGGGAGGAACTGCTCCAGGTAGCCGGGCGGGGCGACGCGGGCCACGTGCTCCAGCGGCCCGTGCATGAAGGCCTTGCGCGCGCGCGAGCCGGCGTACTCCAGCAGGGCCTTGCGCAGGGCGCGCTCCCGGTCCGGATCGGCCGCCTCGCCGCAGGCCGTCACCATCAGGGGCTGATCGCCCACGTGGGGATCCCTCGCCACCACGTACAGGTTCACCAGGCCGAACTCGGTGGTGGCCAGCTTGGGAATCACCTCGATGCCGAGCTGGCGGTAGCGCTCCAGCAGGGCCCGGACGTCGGGGGACAGCTCCGCCCCCTCCAGGTCGAGCACGACGCCCTGGTCCATGGCGCGGAAGCACAGGCCATTGCCATCGCGCTGGAGCAGCTCCAGCAGGGCGTGGGCCATCGCCTGATGGCGGGTGAGCCCGGCGCCCTGTCCGTTGGTGATGGGGAGGATGAGCGGCGAGCGGCCGTGGAGCTGGCTGGGATGGATGGCGACGTACTCCTCCGGCACCAGCACGGGCTCGCCAGTGGACAGCCGCCGCACCTCCACCCAGGTGAGCAGCATGTCCGGGTGGTAGGGACTGCCGGCCGGCAGGCTCAGCGTGAGCGGATCCGCCACGCCCGACGCCCCGCGTGCGCACACCAGCTCGGTGTAGCTGCCGTGGAAGCGCGGCAGGGAGGTGAGGGCCTTCTCGGCGAAGACCTCCTCGGCCAGCTCGCCGATGGCGCTCACCATTCCCTCCTCCTCGGTGGCGCCGTATCCGTGGGAGGTGATCCACGGCCCGCCCCGCATGCGCAGGCTGGAGGCCACCACCGGGATGCCGACGCGATCAATGGCATCGTCGCGGAACAGCAGCAGCTCTCCGGGCGGCATGGCCCGGGCATAGGCGTCTCGTGCTGCTTTCAGGCTCATGACAGCTCCTCCATGGGAATGGGCCGGGTGTGAGGCATGCCGGCGAGCAATCGGTCGAACAGGGCCAGCGCGTGGGCGCGGGTGACGCCGCGGGCGAACTCGAAGGGAGTGAAGACGTTCTCGAAGGGCAGCCGCTCGAGCACCGAGCGGTAGCGGCGCAGCTCGCCATGGCTCAGCGGAATGGCGGCGTGGAAGCCCTTGTGGCTCGAGAGCGCCACCGGCCGGCCCCGAGCGTCCAGCTCCACCTTGAGGACGTCTCCGCAGAAGAGCGAGCGCGTGCGCGCGTCGTACAGCACGCACTGGCCCTCGTAGTGGCCGCCCACGCAGTGCAGCGTGAGCCCGGGGGCCAGCTCGTGCTCGTCATCCACGGGCCAGCGCACCTGGAAGGCCTTGGTGTAGGGCACCGCGTCGCGGTGGAGCACCAGCAGCGGATCGAACCGCTCCTGCAACTGCCACAGCGCACCGAAGCCATGAGGGTGCGAGGCGGACAGCACCTGGAGGCCCCCCAGCGAGGCGAGGTGCTCCAGCGCTCGCCGCGAGTACCAAGGGGCGCCCTCGAAGGCCACGTTGCCCTCGGGCCGCCGCAGCAGCCAGCCGGTACCGCCCAGCCCGAAGCGCGGAGTGCAGTGGAAGCCGAGCACTCCCGGCAGCGCCTCGTACCAGGAGGTCTCCAGCGACTCGGACACCTGGGCGGCGGAGTGGAACTCCCACCCGTTCTCGGGCAGGGCGTTGCGCACGTCCATGCAGATGGGACAGTGCGGAGGGCGCTCGTGGGAGAACCACGGCTGCCAGGAGCCGCAGTTGCAGCAGGCGTAGCGGCTCAACGGCATGGCGCGTCCTCCCAGGAGCGGGGCTCGCACGCCTGACTCAGCAGGGTGAGCAGCCGCACGTCCCGCTCGGGCGCGAAGGGATAGGGGCGGCCTTCCAGCAGGCAGGAGGAGAAGGCCTCCACCTGGTGGAGGAAGGGACTGCGATCCTCCTCCGGGGAGATGGGCACCCCCGTCTCCACGCCGGTGGCCGCGTCCGTGAGCGTCAGCGTGCCCCCGGGAGTCTGGCCCATCGTCTTGTAGGCCAGCGCACGGGCCCGGGTGCCAATCAGCTCCAGGGTGCGGCGCGGGTAGTTGTCCGGGCAGTTGTAGGCCACCTGGAGCAGGCCCAGGGTGCCGCTGCGGAACTTCCCCATGAGGATGGCGCCGTCATCCACCGGGTAGTCATGGACGCGCCGCTGCATCAAGGCCGTGAGGGACGTCCACTCGTCGTCCAGCAGCACCTCCAGCAGATCGATTCCATGCGGTGCCAGGTCGATCATCGCGCCGCCCCCCGCCTGGTGCGGATCAATGCGCCAGTTGCGCGGCGCCCAGTCGCGAGGCAGCCAGCAGGCGTAGTGGATGCGCGCCTGGGTGACCGTGCCGAGCACGCCCTCGCGCACCAGGGTGCGCAGCTTGCGGTGGGCGGCATGGTGGCGCTGGTCGAAGGCGGTGGCGTACTGGACGCCCGCGCGCCGACACACCTCCACCATGCGAGCGCCCTCCTCGGGGCGGATGGCCATGGGCTTCTCACACAGCACGTGCTTGCCCGCGGCGGCGCAGGCCACCGTCACCGCCTCATGCACGTGGTTGGGCGTGGCCACGTAGACGGCCTCCACCTCCGGGTGGGCCAGCAGCTCCTCCAACCGCGTGAAGCGAGCCGCACCGTCCCCGGGCATTCGCGCCAGGGACTCCGGATCCGGATCGCACAGGGCCACAAGCCGGGCATTGCCCGCTTCCAACACGGCCGGCGCCACGTAGTCGCGGGCCACCCAGCCACAGCCCACGATGGCCCATCCGAGCCGCCGCGAGCGCGGAAACGCACGTTCCATGAGCACACCTCTTCCAATCAGGGCTGGAGGCCCGCGGCGCGCAGCACCGCGTTCTCGTAGGACTGCATGGGCCCGTCGTGGACCAGCTCCAATTCCTCCAGGACCTGACGGAGGGTGAAGCGGGCGGCGCGGGCGTGGAAGTCCATCTCCAGCACCCGGTCCAACACGTCGGCGGCGTGGAAGGCGCGGGCCTCCGGCGTGTCGGTGCGTGGCAGCACACGCCGGGCCTCGCGAATGCGAGCGACCGCTCCGGCTGGCAGCGTGGCCAACACCTCCTCGGTGAGCCGCTCCACCATGGGCCCCACCGCATCTCCCAGCAGCACATCTCCGGCGTAGCCGGCGTCCGGCAGCACCACGTTGAAGAGGTGGTGGCTCAACCCGGCCACGAAGGGCAGGGCCGGTCCGGCACCCAAGAGGGGGGCCACGAGCACCGCCCCGACGGCGACGGCGTAGCAGTGGTCCGCGTGGCTCTCCGCGGGCTCCAGCATGATGCGGGGACGGCCGGGGAGCGTGGCCCCGGCGCGTGGCTGGCGCACCAGCCGCTCCACGAAGGGCGGTGGCGCGTGGCCCTCGGTGCCGAGCGGCTCGGCGAGCGCGGCGTGCAGCCGCTCCCGGAGGCCCGGCTCCAGGGGACCGGCCGCCGCCTCCAGCGCGCGGTGGAGGAGCTCCAACGCGCGAGGAGGTGGAAGACCGGCCCGGTGCAGCACCTCGGCGTCGATGCCTCCGAGCCGCACCGCGACCAGGGCGAGCGCCGTCTCGCGCAGCGCCAGGGCCTCCGGATCGGCGCCCGCGACGAGCGCCGCCCAGGCCCGCCGGAACCCTCGTGCCGCCAGGCCCTCCGGGTGGTCGGGGGTGCGGACCCGCTTGAGGTCGATCAACTCCCCCAGCAGCGGGCGCAGTGTGGCCAGACGGTCCGGGACCGCGGCCGTGTCCGAAACGGAGGCATTCATCGGCTAGCCCCGGAGCAGCTCGTTGCCGACGACGGGCCGGACACCCCCGGCGGACAGCCATTTCATCAGGCGCCGTTGCTGCTCGGGCATGGCGTGCTCGGGCGTGCGGCCGTCCGGCGTCATGGGCGCCTTGAAGAAGCAACCCAGCGACTCGATCACCCCGCCCTCACCGCGGCGCTTGGCCAGGTCCAGCGTGCGCGCCAGCTCCACCACCAGGGGTGCGGCCAGGATGGAGTCCTTGCACAGGAAGTTGATCTTGAGCTGCATGGGCTGGCCGAGGAAGCCGAGGACGTCGATGTTGTCCCAGGCCTCCTTGTTGTCGCCGCGCGGCCGGTAGTACTGGATCTGCACGATGTGATCCTGGACCTTGTAGCCGAGGATGCTGTCCAGCACGGCACCCTTGGTGTCGAGCTTCGAGGCCTTCGAGGCTGGATCATTGAGGGCCTCGCCATCCCGGTTGCCCAGGATGTTGGTGGAGTACCAGCCGTCCACGCGCAGCGCGCGATCCCTCAGGGCCGGGGCGAGCACCGTCTTGAGCAGCGTCTGGCCCGTCTTCCCATCCTTGCCCGCGACGGGCGCGCCCTTGCGCCGGGCCAGCTCCAGCAGCGCCGGCACGTCGGCGGCGACGCTCGGCGTGAAGTTGGCGAAGGGGATGCCTCGCGAGACGGCCGCGTAGGCGTAGATCATCGCCGGGCTGATCTCCGGATCATTGGCGTCGATCGCCGCCTCGAAGCTCTCCGGCGTGGCGAACTGGGGCAGGGCCGTGTTCACCGGACGCTCGGTCGAGGCGCAGTTGATCATCACCAGCCGATCCACCTGCTGCTCGCGCTGGAAGCGCTCCAGGTCCTGGTGGATGGCCTCCACCTGGGCGCGCAGGCCACTCATCTTCTTGTTGGATGAGCCCACCACGTTGCGACAGAAGTTCCTGTTGGACACCGCGGGCCAGGGCCGCAGCTTCGCCAGCACGGGCTCCACCGCCTGGAGCTGGCTCTCGGTCAGCACACCATGGGTGCGCGCCGCCTTGGCCAGGTCATCATCATACAAATCCCAGCCCCCGAAGGTGAGGGAGCCATAGTCCACCAGTCCCGCGCCCTTCACCCCGGCCAGTGGCAGGCCCGTGGTGTCCACCACGCCCCGCTTGAGCAGCTCCATCCCCGCGATAGCAGTGGTCGCCACGGCCCCACCCATCCCCACGACCGCAATCCCCAGACGATCCCCATGCATGCCTGATGACTCCCCTCGTATGTCACCACGTGTCGGGCTCGCGCTCTCCTCGGAACAACCGAGGTTTCTCGCCTCGAGAAAGGGAGGTGCTCGTCGCGTGATTCCGCGGCAGGTCCCTCACGAACCCGCGCAATGAATCATCATGGGACGAAGGCTATACAAGTCAGAAAAGCCCGAATGTCCCGAAGGGCAGCCCGACGTCCGTGAATGACAAAGAGCCCGCCGCGAGCTTGGTTTCGCGACGGGCTCCGAGAAGTCGAGAGGAATTGAAAGGACTAGAGCAGGCGGGTCTTCCACCGTCCGCGCCGGAAGAAGACGGCGCTCAGCGTGCCGAGCGCGCAGTAGCCCAGAGCAATGGCGAGGAAGATGCCCGAGGGGCCGAGCCCCAGCGTCCTGGACAGGAGGTAGGCCAGGGGCAGCTGCAGCGTCCAGGAGCAAAGCAGGTTGATGACGGTGGGCGTGGTGGTGTCCCCCGCGCCATTGAAGGCATGCGGGAGGACCGTCCCAAAGGCGTAGAAGATCATGCTGCAGCTCACGATGCGCAGGCAGCGCGTGGCGTGAAGGACGACCTCGGCCTCCGAGGTGAAGGCCCGCACGAGCGGCTCGGCGAACACCAGGAAGCCCAGGGCCATCGCGCCGAGCAGGAACAGCGTATGGAAGCTGGCCCGCCAGGCCGCGCGCTCGGCCCGCTCTGGATCCCTCGCCCCCAGACTCTGGCCCACCAGGGTGCCGGCGGCGTGGCTCATGCCCCACGCGGGCTGCTGGGCGAAGAGGAGGATGCGCATGGCGATGGTGTAGCCGGCCATCGCCGCGCTGCCGAAGCTGGAGACGAGGCGCATGAGCACCAGCCAGCTGGACATCATCAGCAGGGACTGGACAAGGGCGCTGCCCGACAGCCGCAGCAGGGCGAGCAGGGTGCGGGGCTCCAGTCGCAGGTGCCGCCGCCGGATGACGAGCCGCCCGCGACCGCGCAGCAGCCCGTGGAGCTGGTAGAGCACCCCCACCGAGCGCCCCAGGGTGGTGGCCACCGCCGCGCCGAGCACGCCCAGCTCGGGAAAGGGACCCACGCCGAAGATGAGACAGGGGGCGAGCACGATGTTGAGGGCGTTGGCCAGCCACAGCGCGCGCATGGAGGTGGCCGCGTCTCCCGCGCCTCGGAGGATGGCGCTGATGAGGAACAGCAGCGTGAGCACGAGGGTGCTGCCCAGCATCACCCGCGTGTAGGACGCGCCGTGCTCCACCACCCAGGGCGAGGCGCCCAGGGCCGAGAGCAGCGGGCGCGCGAACAGGATGCCGCCCACCGCCACGGGCAGCGCCAGCAACAGGCCGAGCCACAGCGCCTGCATGGCGGCGCTCGCCGCGCGCTCCGGATCCTTCTCCCCGATGCGTCGGGCCACCAGGGCCGTGGCGCCGATGGACAGGCCCATGGGCAGCGTCTGGACGAAGGTGAGCATGGACTCCGTCATGCCCACGGTGGCCACGGCCTCCGCGCCCAGCCGCGAGACGAAGAAGACGTCCACCAGGGCGAAGATGGACTCCATCACCATCTCCAGCACCATGGGCACCGACAGCATCAGGAAGGCGCGATCCACCGAGCCGGCGGTGAGATCATGGTGGGTGCCGCGCACGGCGTCCCACAGCACGGGAAACCAGCCCTT
>NZ_DASVSO010000802.1:0-5997 GCF_036388035.1 Archangium sp. | reverse complement strand
GAGCGCCTCGGGCCAGCTCGCCACGCCCTTCCAGTCATCGATTCGCCCGAGCGCGCGGTACAGCACACCGCCCACCCGCCACGAGAAGGTGAGCCCCGGAAGGCCCCACGGCCCCCGACAGGTGCGGTCGTACACCATCAGTCTCAAACCCACCTGCGACTCCACCATCGCCGCTCCTCCCGCTTCTCCCGGGTAAAGGTACCGCCTCCATCGCGCCGCCGCAGGAGACCACCCTGGAACTCCGGGTGGCACCGGGAGGGAACAGCGCTACCCCGCGCGGGGTAGCGCATTGCCCATCCCTTGCCGCGGCTCCCAGCCGTGCAGAGCCTCCGCGCGGGGGGGAACCATATGCAAGGGATCAAGGGAGGCCGCTGGGGGCTGGGGCTGCTAGGTGCGCTCCTGCTCGCCGTGGCATGTGGCGGTTCCGATGACAGCTGCCCGGAGGGACAGGTGTGTGAGAGTCCCACGGAGCCCAACCCCGAGCGTCGCCTGGATGGCGGAGTCGACGGCGGGGTCGATGGCGGCGACGATCGGGATGGCGGCCGGGACGGTGGTGACGACGACGACCGGGATGGCGGACGGGACGGCGGTGACGACGACGACCGGGATGGCGGCCGAGACGGTGGTGACGACGACGATGATGGGGATGGAGACAATAGCGGGCCGGGTTGATGAATAAATCTCGCCGGCATGACGTCAGGGGCTCGCTCATCCCGAGCCCCTGACCTCCAAGGAGCATGTCCGATGCGCGCCTGGCTCGCGCCCCTGGTCCTCTCGTTGCTCTTCTTCCCGACCCGTGGTGACGCGTTCTCGCTCCGCTGCGGCAGCGATCTCATCTCGGATGGGGCCTCCAAGGCCGACGTCCTCCTCAAGTGCGGAGAGCCGATGCTCAAGGAGAGCCGCACCGAGTACGAGGGGGTGAAGCAGAAGTACAAGGGGCCCGACACCGACACCACCACCGAGCGGGTCGTCCAGAAGAACATCGACGAGTGGACGTACAACTTCGGCCCCCACCGGCTGATGCAGGTGGTGGTGTTCGAGAACGGCAAGCTCGTCGAGGTCCGGAGCGGCACGTACGGGCGGTAGGCGGTTCACCCCGACAGCGCGACCGACTGGTGGAGGAACCGGTCGCCCGTCACGGCGGTGGCCAGGAAGCGCCCCACGTTGCGGCGGGGGATGGTGGTGCGGCGCACCTGCCCCTCGGCGGAGGCCAGCACCTCGTCCTTCGGCTGCGCGTCGGTGAGCCCCACCGGCTGGACGATGACCCAGTCGAGCCCGCTGCTGCGCACCATCACCTCCTGGCGCTCCTTGTCGGCCATCTGCTCCTTGAGCAGCAGCCGGTAGGCCAGCTTGAAGGGCCAGGGCAGCTTGTCGCGCGTCTCCCCCACGCCATAGGCCGAGAGCACCACGAGCCTGCGCAGCCCCTGCCGCTTCATCGCGTCGATGATGAGCCGGGTGCCCCCGGAGCAGACGGTGACGGGCGTGCGCGAGCGGTGGAGCAACCGCACCTTCAGGGGGTTGTCGTTCACCCCGAGCGCCACCACCACCGCGTCCTGTCCGGACACCGCGCTCTCCACGTCCTTGGCGTGCAGCACGTCCCCGGACTGGAGGTGCAGCCGCTCCGAGAGGAGGTCGAGCTGCTCCGAATGCCGTGAGAACGCCGTCACCTCGTGGCCCCCCTCGAGCAACTCCCGCACCGTGGCCCGGCCCGTTCCGCCCGTCGCACCAAAGACGATGACCTTCATGTCCTTCCCCCGTCTCGTACCCGTAGGGACGCCACGCCCCGGGGGCAACCGGATGGAGCCGCAGGGCCCATCCACAGGGAGGCGGCCACACCCCGGGACGGCTTGTCCGTCCTACGACTCTGCGTGCAGCGGGCATCGCGGAGAGCCTTTCCCTCCGCCCCGGGCGCCCTCAGCTTTTAGAGCAACCATGGATCCCACTCCTTCCTCTGATGCTTCCGACAAGCGACGCTTGCTCGTCCTCGCGGGCCTCGTCGCCCTCCCCGTCTATGTCCTCCCCGTCGGTATGTGGGGAGTCCGCGCGCTCTGGCCCCGGGTGCTCCGCGACGTGGCCACCGGTGCCGTCGCCCTGGGCCTGCTGTCCCTCGTGGGAATGAGCCTGCGCACGGTCCCTCGGCTGAAGCCCGACCTGTCGAGCGTCCAGCGCTGGAAGCTGCCCTTCTTGGGCCCCCTCATGCCGGAGGAGTTCGCCGCCTCGGCCGCCTCGGGTCGTTAGACCGCCCTGGGTGACGCACCCCGTCAGGGATCGCGCCCGGGGGCCCTGCGGCACACGGCCCGAGCTTGGGGTATAGGTTCGCGCGCCCCAAGGGCGGGAGGCAGTCGTGTCACTCAGCGTCTTCGACATGTTCAGCATTGGCATCGGGCCCTCGAGCTCTCACACCGTGGGCCCCATGCGGGCCGCGCGGCAGTTCGTGGAGTCCCTCGTGAGCACCAGCGGGCTCGCCGCCGTCGAGTCCGTGAAGGCGGAGCTCTTCGGCTCGCTCGGACACACCGGCAAGGGGCACGGCAGTGACGTCGCCGTCATCCTCGGACTGGAGGGCGATCGTCCGGAGGAGGTCGACTGCGACGCCGTGCCCGCCCGCATCTCCGCGGTGACCGAGACGGCGAAGCTGAAGCTGCTCGGCCAGCAGCAGGTGAAGTTCCGGCCCTCCGAGGACATCGTCTTCCACAAGCGACAGTCCCTGCCCCGGCACCCGAATGGCATGCGCTTCACCGCGGTGCTCTCCGGGCGGAGCGAGCCCTTCATCCGCACCTACTACTCGGTGGGCGGTGGCTTCGTCGTGAACGATGACGGCACCCCGACGACGGCCGGGGGCACGCAGGACCGGAAGATTCCCTACCCCTTCAAGACGGGCGCGGAGCTGCTGGCGCTCTGCCAGCAGCACGGGCTCTGCATCAGCACGCTGATGTTCGAGAACGAGAAGGCGCTGCGGCCCGAGGCCGAGGTGCGCGCGCGGCTGCTGCGCATCTGGGAGGTCATGCAGGCGTGCGTGAAGCGGGGCTGCGAGCGCGAGGGCATCCTCCCTGGCGGGCTCAAGGTGAAGCGGCGCGCGGCGGGCATCCACCGCAAGCTCAAGGGCGACATGCGCGGCACGTCGGATCCGCTGGTGGCGATGGACTGGGTGAACCTCTACGCGCTCGCGGTGAACGAGGAGAACGCGGCCGGCGGGCGCGTGGTGACGGCGCCCACCAATGGCGCGGCCGGCATCGTGCCGGCGGTGCTCCACTACTACCGGCGCTTCGTGCCCAACGCGGATGACGAGGGCGCCATCCGCTTCCTGCTCACCGCGGCCGCCATCGGCATGCTCTACAAGCTCAACGCCTCCATCTCCGGCGCCGAGGTGGGCTGCCAGGGCGAGGTGGGCGTCGCCTGCTCCATGGCGGCCGCCGCGCTCGCCGAGGTGATGGGTGGCTCGCCCGAGCAGGTGGAGAACGCGGCGGAGATCGGCATGGAGCACAACCTCGGGCTCACGTGCGATCCCATCGGCGGGCTCGTCCAGGTGCCGTGCATCGAGCGCAACGCCATGGGCTCCATCAAGGCCATCAACGCCGCGCGGCTCGCCCTCCAGGGCGACGGCAAGCACAAGGTGTCGCTCGACAAGGTCATCGCCACCATGCGCCAGACGGGCGCGGACATGATGACCAAGTACAAGGAGACCGCTCGCGGCGGGCTCGCGGTGAACATCATCGAGTGCTGAGCCGGTGCTCTCGTTCGTCCCATTGGAACTTTCCAATGGGACGAGCTGAAGTGAGCCGAGAGGCTCGTTCAGAGCTTCGCGAAACAGCCGGATGTCTGTCGTAAAATCCCAGCCATAGCGAAACCCGCGAATGAGGCTTTTCAAAGGCGTATGATTCGCGCTCAGCCGTGTGGGGGGGACGGCTTCTCAGACGCGAAACATTCTCTGAAGAAAGAGCCCTCATGAATTTGCGACACCTGTTCAGCGCCACGTTGCTCGTGATGAGCCTGGTGACGGCGTCCGCGTGCACCCCTCCGGAGCCCGACCCCGGTACGCCTGACTCGGGCACCGGTGAGGAGGAGCCGGGCCCCGCGCCACTGCCCACGGATCCCAACGACCCGAACAACGCCACCAAGGACACCGACTGCGACGGCCTGAGCGACAAGGTCGAGTTCGAGACGGCCCATGAAGGCGGGTTGAAGACGCACCCCGGCCGCACGGACACCGACGGCGACGGACTCCCGGACGGTCTCGAGGTGGGTGTCACCACCCCGGTGGCGGGCACCTCCTGCTCCCTCCCCCCGGCCTCCAATGATGGGCTGACGACGAGCCCGGTCCAGGCGGACTCGGATGGCGATGGCCTGAAGGACGGCGTGGAGGACGCCAACCACAACGGCAAGGTGGACGACACCGAGACCGACCCGCTGCGCAAGGACACCGACTGCGATGGTCTGATCGACGGCCCGAACACCGCGAGCACCAAGGGCGAGGACCAGAACGCCAACGGCACCCGCGAGGCCACCGAGACCGAGCCGCGTCGCTTCGACACCGACAGCGACGGCATCTCGGACGGCGTGGAGCGGGGCGTCACCAGCAGCCCGGACCCGGCGAACTGCGGCAAGGTCTTCGTCCCGGACGCCAACCCCAACACCACCACGGACGCCTCGAACCCGGACTCCGATGGCGACGGGGTGGAGGACGGCGCCGAGGACATCAACCAGAACGGCACCGTGGACCCCGGTGAGCTGGATCCCCAGAACGGCACCGACACGACGGGCCCGGTCGCCCAGGTGTGCACCGCCGAGAACCTGCGCCCGGTGAGCTTCCAGTCGGCGGACGGGGCGGACATCAAGCTGGCGCTGCCCCCCTCCTTCACGGAGGTCACCCAGATCAAGGTGGGCAGCGACGTGAAGGGCCTGGTGGGCTACGACAGCACCACGAAGGTCGCCTTCCTCGCCTTCCGCACCACGCCGCCCGCGGGCGCCACCGACCCGCTCGGCGACGAGGAGGCCCTGCGGCCCACCATCAACGGCACGGGCACCCTGAGCAACCGCACCGCCCAGACGTTCAAGACGTGGGAGGGCTTCCAGGCCGTGCAGGCCTTCTATGACCAGGCCGGATCGACCACGGATCTCAAGCGCCGCACCGACCAGCTCGTGAACGCGCTGGTGCCCGGCAGCACGGGCCGCCTCAGCAGCACGGCGGCGGGCGTGACCGGCGACTTCCGGCTCCAGACGGTGTTCGTGCACCGCTCCGCCCAGAGCCTGGTGGTGCTCATCGCCGTGGCGCCCCTGGCGAACGTGTCGGGGACCAACCGCGGCACGCCGGCGGCCTTCTCCGTGAAGGATCTCTCGGATGGCTCCGCGCTCGCCCAGTTCGGCGAGGCCACGGCGGTGCAGTGTGAGAGCTTCACCCTCAACTCGCCCAAGGTGGACTTCCTCTTCGTCGTGGACGACAGCGGCTCGATGAGGACCTCGCAGAACGCGCTGGCCGCCACCGCCCAGTCCGCGGTGAACGCGCTCAACGCCTCGTCCCTGGACTGGCGCATGGCGCTGGTCACCTCGAACTACCACTTCGGGACCGAGAGCAACGCGGCCAGGCTGCGGCGCTTCACCCGCAACGTGAACAAGGTGAGGGCGTGGCTCACGGAGAACAGCACCTGCAACGGCACCACCAAGGTTTGCAGCGGGGTGCCCACCACGCCCCAGACCGCGACCTGTCCCGGTGACGCCACCCAGGGCGCCAACGGCGGCTGCTGGGTGGGCATCGGTGGCAACGGCGCCGAGGGTCTGCTCGGTGCGGCCCGCAAGGCCGTCGACGACATGACGCCGGGCACCGCCTCGGGCGCCACCGAGTCCGACACCCAGGCGCGCCAGGACGCCACCCTCGTGGTCGTGCTCCTCGGGGACGCGGACGATCAGACCAGTGGCTACAGCACCACCAACGCCACCTGCGGCTCGGGCAACAATGACGTCGCTGGCACCGGCTGCGAGGATCTCAACAAGTTCAAGCAGTTC